>NZ_JAHMSC010000003.1:0-508743 GCF_018986375.1 Pseudomonas sp. CVAP#3 | reverse complement strand
CGAGTTTTGCTTGCTCTGTGTACTTCCCCATGACACCCCCAAAGGTTGTGTCCAACATTTGGGGGTCAGTTCACAGAGCGTGGGAATGATCTATTCATGCCTCGACGTGGGAACGATTCGGTTTGTCGGGCTTGGCCAGCAACGTGTAGATGCAGGGCAGCACGAACAGCGTGAACAGTGTCCCGATCGACATGCCCGTGGCGATCACCATTCCGATATCGTAGCGGCTGACAGCCCCCGCGCCGGTGGCGATGATCAACGGCACCATGCCGAAGACCATGGCGGCCGTGGTCATCAATACCGGACGCAGGCGAATGGCTGCCGCTTGCTCCACGGCTTCGCGGGGCGTCAGGCCCTTGTCCTTGCGCAACTGGTTGGCGAACTGGACGATCAGGATCCCGTGTTTGCTGATCAGTCCGATCAAGGTCACCAGCCCGACCTGGGTGTAGATGTTCATGCTCGACCAGCCCAGGAACAACGGGATCAGTGCACCGCAAATCGACAGTGGCACGGTCACCAGAATCACCAGTGGATCACGGAAACTTTCGAACTGCGCCGCCAGCACCAGGAAAATGATCGCCAGTGCCAAGGCAAAAGTCACCCACAAGGCGCTGCCTTCCTGAACGAACTGCCGCGAGGTGCCGCCGTAATCGAAGGCATAACCCGGTGGTGCTTCCTCTTTGGCGATTTGGCGCACGGTATCGATTGCCTCACCCATGCTGACCGTAGAAACGCCGGAAACAATCGCCGAGTTGAGTTGCTGGAACTGGTTCAACTGCCGCGGTCGTGCGCGGTCACTGATGTTGATCAAGGTCGACAGGGGCAACAGTTCACCCTTGGTGTTTTTAACGTAGTAGCTGCTCAACCACTCGGGATTGTCCCGGTAAGGCCGTTCGACCTGGGCGATGACCTTGTAACTGCGCCCCTCGATGGTGAAGCGGTTGATCTCGGCTTCCGCCAGCAACGTCGACAGCGTCACGCCCAGATCTTCCATCGAGACGCCCATTTGAGCGGCCTTGGCGCGGTCGATATCCACCACCACTTCGGGCTTGTCGAAGGCCAGGTCGATGTCGAGGAACGCGAACTTGCCGGACTCCAGGGCACGCTTCTTCACCCGATTGACCAGCTCCAGCAATGGCTCGTAGTCATTGGCGGTGTTGATCACGAACTGGAACGGCAAGCCTTCACCCGTGCCCGGAAGAGAGGGCAGGTTGAAGCCGAAGATTTGCAGGCCGGAGATGCTTGAAAGCTTTTGCTGCACCTCTGGCAGAATCTGCATCTGGGTTCGTTTGCGCTCATTCCAGGGTTTGAGCAGGAAACCGCCAATACCTGACTGCACGCCGTTGAATCCGTTGATCTGGAAGGACGAGTAGTACTCGGGAAACGCCTTGAAGATCGCGAGGAATTCGTCGGTGTAGGTATTCAGGTAATCCAGGTTGGCCGTTTGCGGGGCGTTGGCCATCATGAAAATGACGCCCTGGTCCTCATCCGGTGCCAATTCCGACTTGGTGAACTTGAGAAACACTGGAATCAGGCACAGCACGATCACGGCGAACACCAGCACCACCGGCCGGGTATTGAGCGTGCCGTGCAGGACACTTTGATAACGACGCTTGAGCCCTTCGAAAATCAGATCGAGGCGATGGGCCAGGCCTGACGGGTTTTCATCGTGACGCAAGAGCAGTGCGCACATCATCGGCGACAGCGTCAGGGCAACGATCCCGGAGATCACCACGGCGCCGGCCAGGGTCAGCGCGAACTCCTTGAACAGAGCACCGGTCAGGCCCGTCAGAAAGCCGATGGGCGCGTAGACCGCCGCCAGAGTGATGGTCATCGAGACCACCGGCATGGCGATTTCCCGGGCGCCTTCGAGGGCTGCGTCCAGCGGCGTTTTGCCTTCTTCGATGTGTCGGTGAATGTTTTCGACTACGACGATGGCGTCGTCCACCACCAGGCCGATGGCCAGCACCATCGCCAGCAAGGTCAGCAGATTGATCGAGTAGCCCATCAGTTGCATGAAGAACATCACGCCGATCATCGACAGCGGAATGGTCACCACCGGGATCAGCACCGAGCGCAGCGCGCCAAGGAACAGGAATACCACGACAATCACGATCAGCACCGCTTCGAAAAGGGTTTTCACCACTTCGTTGATCGAGGCCTGAATGAACAGTGTGGCGTCGTAGGCGATTTCGGCCTTGAGGGTGGGTGGCAGCTGGGATTCCAGCTCCGGCATGAGCTTGCGTACTTCCTTGATCACGTCCAGCGGGTTGGCGGCCGGTGTGGCCTTGATCCCGATGTACACCGACGGTGTACCGCCGAAGGAGCTGACGGTGTTGTAGTTCTCGGCGCCCATCTCCACGCGTGCCACGTCGCTGAGCAGGACCCGACTGTCGCCGTCGACTTTCAACGGAATCGCGGCGAAGGCTTCGGCGCTCTTCAATTCGGTGTTGGCATTGATGCTGGTGACGACGTACTCACCTTTGACTTCACCGGCAGCGGACAGAAAGTTGTACTGGCGCACTGCGTTACCGACATCACTGGCGCTCAAGCCGAAACCGGCGAGTTTTACCGGGTCGAGCCAAAGACGCATGGCAAACACCTGATTGCCGAGAATGGCCGCTTCAGCCATGCCGGGAAGGGTGGCGAGCTTGGGCTGGATCACCCGCGACAGGTAATCGGTGATTTGCGGGTTGCTCAATTCCTTGCTGTAAAAACTCATGTACATCAGCGCCGAGGCACCTGCGGCTTCCTTGCTCAGCACCGGGTCTTCAGCGTCTTTGGGCAGTTTGTTCTTGACCTCGTTGGCCTTGGCCAGCAGTTCGGTGAACAGTCGGTCGCTGTTGGAGCCGATGCGCGCGTAAATCGAAATCACCGAGAAGTTCTGGCGGCTGACCGAAGTCATGTAGTCGATGCCTTCGGCACTGGCCAGGCTTTGCTGCAAGGGTTGGGTGATGTAACCCTGAATGGTTTCGGCGTTGGCGCCGGGGTAGGCCGTGGTCACCGTGATCAGCGCGTTCTCCATTTGCGGATATTGGCGCAGCGGCAGTTTGCTCCAGGCCTGGAAACCCAGCAGCACAATCAGCAGGCTGACCACGGTGGCGAGCACCGGGCGGCGAATGAACGGATCGGTAAAAGCCATGGGAATTCCTTGATCAGTTCGTGCGCGGTTGGCTGGTCTGTTCAGTTGGCAGGTTCTTGTCGGGGCTGACGACAATATGCGTGCCGTTGTCGAGTTTGATCTGACCGGCACTGACCACTTGCTCGCCGCTCTGCAGGCCTTTGTTGATCATCACCAGGCCTTCGCGACGCTCGCCGGTTTCGATGAAGCGCCGTTCGGCGATTAGGATCGGCTGGCCCTGGTCGTCTTTCTCGACGTTGCCGTTCGCGTCCTTCTTCTGGGCGACCACGTAGAGAGAGTTGCCATAGAGGGTGTAGGTGATCGCGCCTTCCGGTACGACGATTCTGGGTTGCGGGTCCGGCAACATGACCTGCAGGCTGGCGAACATGCCCGGCAGCAATGTGCCGTCCGGGTTGGCGAGAGTGGCACGTACCAGCACGTTGCGGGTGCTGCTTTCGACCTTGGGGTTGATCGCGCTGATGGCACCGGGGAAGTTCTGTGTCGGGTAGGCCGGGACCGTGATTTGAACCGCCTGGCCGAGGGCGATTTTCGGCACCATTTGTTCCGGCACGAAGAAGTCGACGTAAAGGCTGCTCAAGTCCTGCAGGGTGGCGATGACCGTGCCGCTGGGCAGGAAGTCGCCGACGTCCACCTGACGAATGCCGATGGTGCCGCTGAAGGGCGCGACGATGTGTTTCTTCGCCAGCGCAGCCTTGAGCTGATTGACGGTGGCCTTGTTCTTGGCGAGCACCGCGGTGAGCCGGTCGAACTCGCCCTTGGAGATCGCCTGACTGCCGACCAGTTGACTGCCACGACCGTAATCCAGTTGCGCCAGGCCCAGGTCGGCCTGGGCGGTTTCCAACAGGGCGCTTTCAACGGCGCTGTCGAGTTGCACGAGCGGTTGGCCGGCCTTGACCTTCTGCCCGGATTCGAACTGCACCACCTTGACCGTACCGGCGATCTCCAGGCTCAGGTTGACCCCTTGCAGCGCCTTGAGTGTGCCGACCGTGGGCAAGCGCGATTGCCAGGGCCGTTCGGTGGCCGTGGCCACGGCAACGCTCACCGGTGGTCTTGGCACAGCGAAGGTCTGGATCATCTTGTAGATGGAGAAGGCCTTGTAGCCTCCCAGCATCAGGACGATCAACAGCACGACACCCAACATGATCAGCATGCGGCGACGCAGCATATTCCACTTCCTTGGAAAAAATCAGGCGAGACAGACCAAACATTACTCCGTGTATGCGGGTGATTCCAGCTGCTACAGGGGAGCGTGATTCAGACCAGATGCAGGTGGTTTATTGATCGTTCCCACGCTCCCGCGTAGGAATGCAGCCAGTGACGCTCCGCGTCACCTGCCGAAGCGGACGCAGAGCGTCCGGTGAGGCATTCCCACGCAGAGCGTGGGAACGATCAATTTGGCAATTTCAGACCAGATGCAGGTGGTTATCCCAGAGCCCGGCGGGGAGTTCGAGGGGCTTGGCCAGCAGCGGTGTCTGGCGACAATCATAGAAACGGCAACGCCCTTGCCCCGAGGTCACGACAAAGCCATCGGCCACTGCCCCGACACCGGCGCAGTCGGGCAGCGGTGCATCGAGGCGCACTTCGCCGCTGTCCAGGTCCCAGATGAAAAACCGGTTGCCGCGCGGCGCGGTGAGCGCCACCAGCCGCAAGTCACTGTGCACCGCGACGCTTGCGGTGTAATGCCCCATGGCCTGCAATTGGTGCTCGGCCACCGGGAAGGCGACAAAGGGCTGGCCGGGACGCTTGATCGCCAACAGCTCGGATGATTCATGGGCGGCGCCCATGAATTGCTGGCCGGTGACAATGGTGCCGTCGCTGGCGATCCCCATGTGACGCACGCTGTTCATCTGCTGGGCCAGGGTTTCCTTGCTCAGCAGGCTGCCGTCGCGTTGCATCAGCACCAGGCTGGGTTCCATGGCGTCGAGGTTCATCTCGACCCGGCTTTCGGCTTCGGTACGAATCCCGCCGTTGGCCACCACCAGGGTTTCACCGTCGGGCATCCATGACACCTGATGCGGGCCGATGCCGTGGGTGGAAATCTCACCGCTGTAAACCAACCGCTGGCCCTCGAAACGGTACACCCCGAGCAGGCCGCGACCCGGGTCGGTAGTGTCGTTTTCGGTGGCGTACAACCATTCGCCGCTTTTATGAATAACCGCGTGACCGTAGAAGTGCCGGTTCGGTTGCGACACCACGGTTTGCAGCAGCGTACCGTCACGCAAATCGACCAGATAACTCTCGGTGCCCGGCCGCCGTGCGACGAACAGGGCTATTGGCAGAGCAGGGTGGTTGATGATGTCGTGGCAGCGCTGGCCGACTTCGGTGGCGAACACTCGAGTGCCGTCCAGCCGATAGCCGACGGCGTAATGTTTGCCGTCGCTGTCGTCGCGCGCCGAAAGCAGCAAAGGACCGTGGTCCTTTTGCTTGAACAGTTTCCAGCCGCCCAGCGTCACGGCGCCCAGCAACAAACTGCCTAAAGTCAGAGCCTGGCGTCGCAGCATGGCGCTACCCCTCATCAGTCACCGTCGTTGGCGTTGAAGCCGAGTTGGATGCCCAGCGCCTTGGCCAGATCACCTTCGTGCAGGCGATGAACGACGTTGAGGCTGTCGTAAAGGTCGTTGAGTTGCTGGCGACCGGCATCGTCGGTGAGCATTTCGGTCAGCGAGCGCTGGCTGCTTTCGAACAGTTTCAAGGACGCGGCGTAGGCGGCATCGATCTTGTCTGCCAGCGGCTTTTGTTCGGCCGGCAACAGGCCACGCAGGCCCTTGTTGTCGACACCGACCCAGACCGTCCGGGCGGCAGCCAGGCTCGCTTCCATGCTTTGCAGCGACGTATGACTGCGCCATGCGTCCGCCTGGAACGGCTGCGGAATGCCCTTGGTCTGACGCCCCATCGGCGTGCCGAGTTTTTTCTTCAGGGTATCCAGTGCGGTCACTTGCGCACGCAGCAGATCGGCGATGGCTTCGTGGGAATCGGCATAACGCTGGTTCGGGAATTTGCTCAGTTGCGCGAGCATGCCGTCGTTACTGTTCCAGCTTGTCAGAATCTCTTCGGCAAGCTGTTTCTGACGTTCGCCGATGGCAGTCAGCAGTGGGCAGTAACGGGCTTTTTGCGCGGCGTCGGCAACGTTGGTCTTGTCGTCGAACAGAATGTACTCATAGGCCGAGAGGCCCTGCACGACGACGCTGGATTTGGCCAGGGCAGCGGCGTCGATCTGCGGTTGTGCGCTGACCAATTGTTCGACCTGACGGCCGACCAGGTTTTTCTTGTCCGGCCAGAACTGCACCTGCCAGGAGCGATTGCCCTCTGCCAGCGGGCCAATCAGCAACGGTTGCAATTGTGCCCAGGCTTTTTGTGCATGGAGGAAATCGGCGCGAGCGGTCGCAAGGTCGGCCTTGCCTTCGCAGTAGGCCAGCGCACTGACGGCCAATTGGCGGTCAGCTTCAACCCAGCGACTGTAGGTCGGCAGGATCACTTGCTTGGCGATGGCTGCCGAGGTGACGGCTTGAGGGTCCTGGGGCGAGCAGGCACCGAGGACGAGTGCGGCAAAGCTGGTGAACAACAGCTTGGGGCGGAACATGTCGGGCTCCCTTTTTTATGGGCAAAAGCGTATGGGAAATGCGTCAAAGAGAATTCAAAAAGGCCAGCAACGCCGCGCGCTGCTCGGCGTTGAACGCTAAAACCTGCTGCTGCGCCGCGCGTGCTTCACCGCCGTGCCAGAGCACGGCTTCGAGCAGATTGCGGGCGCGGCCGTCATGCAAAAATTGAGTGTGGCCACTGACCGTCTGCGTCAGGCCAATGCCCCACAACGGCGGTGTGCGCCAGTCGCGGCCAGAGGCCTGGAATTCGCTACGGTTATCGGCCAGGCCTTCGCCCATGTCATGCAGCAACAGATCGCTGTAGGGGCGAATCACTTGATTGGCCAGTTCAGGTTCTGCGGCATTCGCGGCGGTGGTGAATTTCGGCGTGTGGCAGGACTGGCAACCGGCCTGATAGAACAGGTTTTTACCGGCCAGGACTTGCGAGCCGTTGACGTCACGGCGGGCCGGGACGGCCAGGTTACGGCTGTAGAACAGCACCAGGCGCAAGATGTTGTCGCTGACTTCCGGTTCGCCATTCGGGCCATTGCCGTTGGGCGCCTGCAGGCAGGCAGTCTGGGCCTGGGTGCAGTCATCAAAAGGTCTCAGGCTGGTCGTGAGGCCCATATCACCGGAAAACGCGTGAACGTTTTGCTGATTGAGATTCGGTTGCCCTGCTTTCCAGCCAAAACGCCCCAAAACGGTCTTTTGCTGCGCGTCATCCCACACCCGGTTCGGACGTCCGGCGATGCTGTTCTTGTCTTTTTTCTGCGCATCGGCGTTGGCCAGAATATCCGCGTCGGGGATCGCTTCGAGCAGTCCGAGGCCAATCATCGGCGGGGCGACTCGAGCGGAAAAAAGCGTGTCGGGATGCATCGGGCCGTAGCCCAGTTGCGTGATCAGCAGCTTGGGTTTGCGCAGTTCGACTTCGGTGCCGTCCTTAAAGCGCACCGGGACCGGATCATAGTCGACTCGAACCTTGCCTTCGGGGGCGACGCCGGGCACGGCCATGTCCTGAAGTTGCCCGCCGTAGACGGGTTCGGGCACCACACCCATTTGTTCAATGACCTTGGCGTAGGCGGGGGCGTTGGGGATCGACAGACGCACCAGCATCGACACGGCATTATTGGAATCGGCCGTCGGCGGATGACCGCGACCGTCCTTGATATGGCAGTTCTGGCAGGCGTTGGTGTTGAACAGCGGGCCGAGGCCGTCGCGGGCGGTGGTGGTCGAGGGGGCGATCACCCAAGGGCTGCGGAAAAAACTGTTGCCGACGCTGAAGTCCAGCCGACGGGTCGGCGAGAGGTTGGCTGAAGGCAGTGAGAACGCGTTCTGGTCGGTCTTTCTGACGGTCGCTGCGCCACCGGAGCGGGCTTCACCGGGTTCGGCCTTGGTAAAACGCGGGGCGTCATCGCAGGCACTCAGGCCCAGGGCCAGAAGCAGTGCAGACAAGCGAAGAGGCAGCGAGGGCATCGGCAATCCTGAAAGACGAGCCAAACAAGGGCGCAAAGTCTAACAGGGCAGCGGAGTTTGAATAAGAGGAATTATCGTTCGCTCTCACAGGTTGATCGCAATTCCCTGTGGGAGCGAGCTTGCTCGCGATAGCGGACTGACATCCGATCGTTCCCACGCTCCGCGTGGGAATGACTCTAGGGACGCTCCGCGTTCCGCTCGTGACATGTGACGCAGAGCGTCACGGGATGCATTCCCACGCAGAGCGTGGGAACGATCGGTGGCAAGCGTTGATCAGAACTCGTGATCGGCGTTGTCCGGGTTCAGGTCGCTGATGCCCAGTTTGCCGGCAGCCTGTTCGATCGAGGTAGTCTGCTTGACCAGTGCCGCAATGGCGTCACGCACAATCTGGTTACCCGCGGTGTTGCCGGCAGCGATCAACTGGTCGTAGTGCTCACCCTTGTTGGCGTGATCAACCATGACCTGGATTTTGGCCTCGGTGGTGGCCAGATCAGCCTTGAGCGCAGCATCGGCAGCCGGCTCGGCTTTGGCCACCAGCGACGACAGGCTGGCGCCGGTCATTTTGGTGCCGTCGGTGCGGGTGTATTCGCCCAGGTACACGTTACGAATGCCTTTGGCATCGTAGAAGTGCGAGTTGTGGGTGTTGTCGCTGAAGCAGTCCTGTTCGTCTTCCGGGGAGTTGGCTTCCAGGGAAACTTTCATGCGCTCGCCCGCCAGTTCGCCCAGCGAGAGGCTGCCCATGCCGAAGAGCATTTTGCGCAAACCGCTTTCAGCCGGTTCTTCTTCCAGCTCGGCGCGGTAGTTGTCGGGTACGTTCGGCTTCCAGTTGCCGACCATTTCTTCCAGGTCGCTGACCAGCAACTGGGTCACGGCTTTCAGGTAAGCGCGACGACGATCGTTGTGGCCACCGGTAGCCCCGGGGCCTTCCAGGTAGTCCGACGCCGGACGGTTGCCGGCACCAGGGCCGGTGCCGTTGAGGTCCTGGCCCCAGAGCAGGAATTCGATGGCGTGGTAACCCGTCGCGACGTTCGCTTCGGAACCGCCCAGTTCGTTCAGGCTGGCGAGTTTTTCCGGCGTGATGTCGGTCACGTCGATCTTGTCTTCACCCACCTGGATGATCGGATTGGCGATGATGTTGGCGTTGGCCCCCGGGTTACCCAATGCGTGCTCGTAGCTCTTGTCGACATAGTCGATCAGGCCTTCGTCGAGCGGCCAGGCGTTAACCTGACCTTCCCAATCGTCAATGATGGTGTTGCCGAAGCGGAATACTTCACTCTGCAGGTAAGGCACGCGTGCAGCGACCCAGGCTGCGCGAGCGGCTTTCAGGGTCTCGGCATTCGGCTTGGCGAGGAACGCGTCGATGGCCGTTTGCAGGGTTTTCGCAGTGGATTCGGCATCGCTGAAGACCGCAAAAACCATGTCGGCGTAGTGCGCGACAACGGCTTTGCCAGCGGCTTCATCGACTTTCCCGGTAGCGGCAGGCGCAGCGGGTGCCGCCGTGCTGGTGGCCGGAGTAGGCGCTTGAGGAGCGGCAGCCTTGTCTTTACCTTCGCCGCAACCGGCGAGGGAAATAGCGATGGCCAGCAAACTGGCGGTAGCCAGAGGCATACGAATCATGGCGAACATCCTGCTTCGGTAAATAATGGACAGGCGCGGGGGTGCGCAAAACTGCGACATAATGCAAATCTTTCGCATTATGTGTAAAGGGCCGCGATTGGAAATATTTCTTGTTTACGAGGGTGGTGCGGGGTAGATCAAAAGATCGCAGCCTGCGGCAGCTCTTACGTCGACCGCATACTTGCGCAGACTGCGATCTTTTAGACCGTCACAAGATCAACGCGTTACTGCGTTGGGCCTGTTTCAGATAAGCGGCCAGCTCTCGCGCAGGCAGCGGTTTACTGTAGAAATAGCCCTGACCTTCGTGGCAGCCTTCGGAGATGATGTAAGCCTCTTGTTCGACCGTTTCCACCCCCTCGGCGATCACCTGCATGCCAAGGCTTTTGCCGAGCTGGATGATCGCGCGAACGATAGTTGCATCGTCGTCGTCGTCGAGCAGGTCCTGAACGAAGCTCTTGTCGATCTTGATCTTGTCCAGCGGCAGACTCTTCAAATAACTCAGCGATGAGTAGCCGGTCCCGAAGTCGTCGATAGCGATCAAGGCGCCCGAACGGCGCAGGCTGAGCAGGTGTTGCGCGGCGGTGCTGATGTCTTCCATCAGACCGGTCTCGGTGACTTCCAGCTCGAGGCTGCGCGGCGGCAGGCGATACATTTGCATCAGGTTGTTGATGACCCGCGGCAACTCGGCGTGGTGCAGTTGCACAGTGGACAGGTTGACCGCCATGCGCAGGTCGCTGAACCCCTGGTCGTGCCATTCACGCAGTTGTCGGCAGGCCTGGTCCAGCACCCATTCGCCGATGGCGATGATCGTGCCGTTCTGCTCGGCCAGCGGAATGAACAGATCCGGCGGCACCAGCCCGTGTTCCGGGTGTTGCCAGCGAATCAGCGCCTCGACACCGACCACCCGCTGATCGCGGTAACTGATCTGCGGTTGGTAAACCAGATAGAACTGATTGCGGGTGAGGGCATCGCGCAGGTCTTTTTCCAGTTCGCGGCGACGGCGCATTTCGCTGTCGACGCTGGCGATATAGAACTGATAGCGATTGCGCGAACGGGTCTTGGCCAGGGTCATGGTCTGTTCGGCTTTCTGCAACAGCTTCTCGGTGCTGTCGCCATCTTCCGGGAACAGGGTGATGCCGATGGTTGCGCGCAGGCGGATTTCCTGATGATCGAGGGCAAACGCCGCTTCCAGGTCATCGAGGATGCTTTGTGCCAGCTCGGCGGCTTCGTAGGGTTGCTCGATATCGGCCTGAACCAGCGCGAACTGATCGCCCCCCAGGCGGGCGAGCGCGCCGAGACGACCACTGTGGGCACGCAGACGGTCAGCCAGGGCCAGCAGCAATTGGTCGCCAGTCTGGTAGCTGAACTGCTCGTTGATGCCTTTGAAATCATCCAGGCCCACACACAGCACGGCGACCCGGCGTTGCAGGCGACCGGCGTCTACCAGAATCTTGTCCAGTTGCTGCTGCAATTGCTGACGGTTCGGCAGGCCGGTGAGGAAATCGTATTGCGCCATGCGCAACAGGCTGTTTTCGGCTTCGTGGCGCAGGTGGGTATTACGTTCGATGGACTCAAGCAACTGGTTGGCGGTGTTGATCCAGATCCCCAGTTCGTTCTTTTCGTGGCCCTTGAGTTGCGGAATCTTGTGTTCGCTGGGACGGTCGGGATTGACGTTGGTCAGGTGTTCGATGATCCGTGACAGCGGTTTGGTCAGCAGCCAGTGATAGACCAGGTACAGCACCAGGCTCATGGCCATGGCCCGCAATACGCCGGAAATGAAGATGATCACCGAGCTGACAATAAAGCCCTGACCGTAGGTGGCGGTGTCGAGGGTGATGCTGAGGTCGCCGTAATATTCGCTGTAGGGACCGCGTCCCACCAGTTGCGTGGTGAACGTGCGTTCCTGGCCCAGAATGAGGTCGGTCAGCCAACGGCTGTGAGAATGCTGCAAGTCACGGGATTTTTCCGCAAGCATGGCTTCATTGGGATGGCCGATGGAGGCCATGCGCACGGCGTCGTCCTGGAACAGGCCTTCGATAACCTGCATACCCATTTCCCGATCGAGGCTGTACACCGCCTGGGTCGAGGGATCGCGGAACATGTCGAGGATGCGCTGGGCATCATTGGCCACGGCCTGGCGTGTTTTATAAGCATCGAAAACGATCTGCGCACAGCTCAACACCACGCCGACGATCAATGCCGACAGGAGCACGACCCGGAGCAACTTCACCGACAAGCTGTTTTTGAGTTCCAGCTTCAAAGGGTTATTCCTTGTTCCGTGCGGGTAACGTCAAGTTGCCATGAGTATTGGCAATCCCGTGATGGCAGTCAAAGGGACAATCAAGCCGTGTAGATTTTGTCTGCTGGCTTGGCCGCATTGCCCGGGGTATTGGCAATTAGGGCCCATTAGTAGTGTTTCGGTAGGCACCTCCTGCAACTTGAGGGGGAGGGGCGAATATTTGTGTCTGGTTGATGGTAGACGGCTGTGGCGTTGGGGCAAGGGAACGTTTGTTTTCGGTGGTGTTGCAGGTGTATTTCACGTTGCCCGGGCATAAAAAAACCCGGCAATGCCGGGTTTTTTTGACTGCAAGCAGACTTAAGCGGTGAAGACTTTGCCTTCGAACTGCTCAGCCACGAACTTCCAGTTGACCAGGTTCCAGAACGCTTCAACGTACTTCGGACGCAGGTTGCGGTAGTCGATGTAGTAAGCGTGTTCCCAGACGTCGCAGGTCAGCAGCGGGGTGTCGCCGCTGGTCAGCGGGTTGCCGGCGCCGATGGTGCTGGCCAGGGCCAGGGAACCGTCAGCTTTTTTCACCAGCCAGCCCCAACCGGAACCGAAGGTGCCGACCGAAGTCTTGGTGAATTCTTCTTTGAACTTGTCGAACGAACCGAAAGCGGCGTTGATCGCCTCAGCCAGTGCGCCGGTTGGTTGACCGCCAGCGTTTGGCGCCAGGCAGTTCCAGTAGAAAGTGTGGTTCCAGACCTGAGCGGCGTTGTTGAAGATGCCACCCGAAGAAGTCTTGACGATTTGTTCCAGGGTCTTGCCTTCGAACTCGGTGCCTGGCACCAGGTTGTTCAGGTTCACGACGTAGGTGTTGTGGTGCTTGTCGTGGTGATATTCCAGCGTTTCCTTGGAAATGTGCGGCTGCAGTGCATCGTGTGCGTAAGGCAGTGGCGGCAATTCGAAAGCCATGGTGATTCTCCTAATCAGGTCAGTTGCGGTGAGCGCAAGGCCGATCACGGGCGGCCAGACAAGCGCCGGGAGTTTGTACTCTTTGCGGCGCAGGTGTCGGATCATAGCACCGGGGTGGCGGCTTAACCACGCAACAACTGTGTGGAATAGAGGTTCCAGAGCCTTTGGGAATAATCAGGCGGCGCTGATCAGTTGGAAGGCCACGGTAAACATCATCACCGCCACCAGCAGGTCGAGAATCCGCCAGGTGCTCGGGCGTGCCAGCCACGGCGCGAGCCACGCGGCGCCCAGCGCCAGGGTGAAAAACCACAGCAATGACGCACTCGCCGCGCCCACCACATAAGCGCTCGGCACTGTTTGTTGGGCCCCGAGCGAACCGATCAGCAACACGGTGTCCAGGTACACGTGAGGGTTGAGCAGGGTCACCGCCAATGCACTGAGCAATACCGCGCGCAATGAACGCACGGTCTGGTTTTCACCCTGTTGCAGGCTTTGCTTGGAACAGGCGCGACGCAGGGCCAGGCTGCCGTACCACAGCAGGAAGGCCGCGCCGCCCCAACGGGCGATCGCCAGCAACAGTGGATTTTGCGCGAGGATCGTCGCCAGCCCGAACACTCCGGCGGCCACCAGCAACGCATCGCAGGTCACGCAGAGCGCCGCCACCGGCAGGTGATGTTCGCGGCGCAGACTTTGCGCCAGCACGAACGCATTTTGCGTACCGATCGCCATGATCAATCCCGCAGCGACCAACAGGCCGTTCACATAGCTTTGCCACATAAGGTTTACTCCGCGTTCGCCGCGAGTTGCCGCAGTACCGACATCGCGCGCTTGGTGTCGGCCTGGCCGACAAACAAATGGTCGTGGTAATAGCCGGCAATCACGTTGCAGCTGATCCCGGCCTGGCCGAGGGCTGTGGCGAAGGCGGCGGTCAGGCCAACGGCTTCGAGGGCCGAATGCACATTGAGGGTGATCCACGCCGCCAGGTAGTCGAAGCTGAACCCGGCCTTCTCGGCTTGCGAGCGCTCAAGGATCACCGTCAGGCCTTCCTGTTCGCGGAAACTGCCGATGATTTCGCAGTCCTTCGGCAGATGACCGTCGCGAATCGTGCAGAACACGTATTCGCCGTCGTTGAGCTGCGGGCTCATGCTGCGCAGCAGGGTGTTCAGTGAGGTTTCGCCAGCCATGTCGCTGATCCTTTGTGAGGAGTTCTTGCTGGTCATTCTCCTGTCCCAAGCTGTATAAGAAAAACCAATATTGCTGATCGCTCATTAGGAAAACTGATGTTCGACTATAAATTGCTGTCCGCCCTTGCTGCGGTGGTTGAGCAAGCGGGGTTCGAACGCGCGGCCCAGGTGTTGGGGTTGTCGCAATCGGCGATCTCCCAGCGCATCAAGTTGCTCGAAGCGCGTATCGGCCAGCCGGTGCTGGTGCGGGCCACGCCGCCGGCGCCGACCGAAATTGGCCGGCGTTTGCTCAACCATGTGCAGCAGGTGCGTTTGCTGGAGCGCGACCTGCAAAGCCTGGTGCCGGCGCTGGACGAAGAAGGCTTGCCGGAACGCCTGCGCATCGCGCTCAACGCCGACAGTCTGGCCACGTGGTGGGCCGAGGCGGTGAGTGACTTTTGCGCCGAGCAACATCTATTGCTCGACCTGGTGGTGGAAGACCAGACCGTTGGCCTCAAACGCATGCGCGCCGGTGAAGTGGCGGCCTGCGTGTGTGCCAGCGAGCGTCCGGTGGCGGGCGCCCGCAGTGTATTGCTGGGCGCCATGCGTTACCGCGCGCTGGCCAGCCCGGCGTTTATTGCCCGGCATTTTCCCCAAGGGGTCAGGGCCGATCAGTTGGCGCGCACGCCGGCACTGGTGTTTGGCCCGGATGACTTTCTGCAGCACCGTTACCTGGCGTCATTGGGCGTGGAGGGTGGTTTCGAGCATCATTTGTGCCCGTCATCCGAAGGTTTTATCCGTCTGACCGAAGCCGGTCTGGGCTGGGGGTTGGTGCCGGAGTTGCAGGTGCGTGAACAGCTTGAGCGCGGTGTGCTGGTGGAGCTGTTGCCAGATAAACCGATTGATGTGCCGTTGTACTGGCATCATTGGCGCAATGGTGGCCAGTTGCTGGGGTTACTCACCGAGCATCTGGTACGTTTATCCAGGCAGTGGCTGGTGCCGTTGGACTGACGGGCAGCGTCAAGAGCACACGAAATCTGTAATGCGACACGCATGAAAAACGAAACACATCGGAGCAAGTCATGAAAATTCTGGTCACCGGCGCAAGCGGCTTCATTGGCGGGCGCTTTGCGCGTTTCGCCCTGGAGCAGGGCCTGGACGTGCGGGTCAACGGCCGCCGGGCCGAAGGCGTCGAACATCTGGTACGGCGGGGTGCGGAGTTCGTTCAGGGCGATTTGAGTGACCCGGAACTGGTTCGCGAGCTGTGCGCAGACGTCGAAGCCGTGGTGCATTGCGCGGGTGCGGTGGGGCTTTGGGGGCGTTATCAGGACTTCCATCAGGGCAACGTTCTGGTCACCGAAAACGTCGTCGAAGCCTGCCTGAAGCAAAACGTCCGGCGGCTGGTGCACTTGTCGTCACCCTCGATCTACTTCGATGGCCGCGACCACCTGGGGCTGACCGAAGAGCAAGTGCCCAAGCGCTTCAAGCATCCCTATGCAGCGACCAAATACCTGGCCGAGCAAAAAGTCTTCGGCGCCCAGGAATTTGGTCTTGAAGTGCTGGCCCTGCGTCCGCGTTTTGTCACCGGTGCCGGTGACATGAGCATCTTCCCGCGCCTGCTGAACATGCAGCGCAAAGGGCGTTTGGCAATCATCGGCAACGGCCTGAACAAGGTCGATTTCACCAGCATGCAGAACCTCAACGAAGCCATGCTCAGCTGTTTGCTGGCGACGGGATCGGCGCTTGGCAAGGTCTACAACATCAGCAACGGTGCACCGGTGCCGCTGTGGGATGTGGTCAATTATGTAATGCGCCAGATGGACGTCCCGCAGGTGACTCGCCATCGCTCCTATGGTTTGGCCTACAGCATTGCGGCGCTGAACGAGGGCTTTTGCGCACTGTGGCCGGGGCGTCCGGAACCGACCCTGTCACGTTTGGGCATGCAAGTGATGAACAAAAACTTCACCCTCGATATCAGCCGCGCCAGGCATTATCTGGACTACGATCCCAAGGTCAGTCTGTGGACGGCGCTCGATGAGTTTTGCGGCTGGTGGAAGGCTCAAGACCCGGGCGCAAAATAAACTCTGAACCGAGCCAACTGATCACGGTCGATCAATGCGGCGAGCTCAGGGTTTATACTCGTCGCATTTAGCCATCACTGTGGTTCAGAAAGGTTGCCTCATGTCCATGCGTAACGATGCCAACGACGACTTCGACGATGTACCGAGCCTGCGTGCCGACCCTCACGATGCCGACGATTTTCCAACCGCCGCCGCTGCCCGTGAACACACCAGCGTACATGCGCGAAGCGCGAGCAGGGGCAAAGTAAAAGTCCCGAGTACCGGCCCACTGTGGGCCTTGGTCGGGGCGTTGCTGTTCGCTTTTGCCGGCCTTGCCTGGTGGAGCTTTCAGCAGATCTCGCTGATGGAGCAGCAACTGGTCGCGACCCAGGAAAGTTTTGCCCGCATCAGCGAGGAAGCCGCCGGGCGCTTGCAGGATATTTCCGGCAAAGTGGTCGCCAGTCAGTCGAACGTCACCAGTGACAGCGAAGCGCTGAAACTGAAAATCAAGCAACTTGAAACCAGGCTGGTGGAGCAGAACCAACAGCAGCAAGGCGTAGTCGGCCAGGCGTCGGACCTGGACAAGCGGCTGGCACAGATCGCTGCGCAAAGCGTCGAGCAACATGCCGTCAACGCTCAGTTGCAAACCGACCTGAAAGCCCTGGGCGCTGACGTGGCGACCCTGAAAAATACCCCGAGCGACACCAGCAAGTTCGATGCCCAGCTGAAAAGCCTCGGTGCCGAAATCGCCGCCTTGAAGAAACAAGGCAACCCGAGCGCGGCGATCGAGCGCCTGGAGCAAGAATTGGTGGTGATCAAAAGCCAGCAGGACAGCCGCCCGGCCGCCGCTCAAGGCAGCAACGCCAATGTCGCCGAGTTCGACGCCTTCCGTGGCCAGGTCACGCGTAACATCACCACCTTGCAGAGCCAGATTCAGAACCTGCAACAGCAGCTCAACGCTCGCCCTTGATGTATAGGCGTTGAATACCTGTGGCTGTTGGGTATTACAGCTCTTGATGATGTGGTGTTTGTGATGATGTCATCGCGGGCAAGCCTTGCTCCTACAGGTATTGCACTGCTCTTGTAGGAGCAAGGCTTGCCCGCGATACAGGCGACTCGGTCTTTCTACCGAACCTTGTCTTCCCGCCCGCGCAACACCTTGTTCGGCATCGCAATCGCTGCCGCCAGGCCCAGCAACGACACCGCCGCGCTGACCATCAGCAAATGCCGGAAGGTCAGCAGCAGCTCGGCGCGCAAGGCGTTTTGAGTCTCGCCCGGTGCGGCGTTCAGGCCATCGAGCAAAACGTTTCCGGAACTGCCTTCGGCGATCAGCGACGAGCCGGTCAAATGGGCGAAACTCGAATCCTGCAACAGCGCCAGCAACAAGGCCGACATCAATGCCACGCCGACCGCGCCACCGAGTGAGCGAAACAGGTTGGTGGTGCTGGTGGCGACGCCGATGTCGCGTTGTGCCACCGAGTTTTGCGTGCCGACCAATGAGGTCGGGAACTGCATGCCGGCGGCGATGCCGCTGAGCATCATGAAGAAGCTGCTGATGAGCATCGCTTGCGGCGGGCTGAACGCCATGCCGAGAATCGCGATCGGGGTGAGCAGGGCGCCTGTCAGGATCATCGGTTTGTAACGACCGGTCACCGAGGTTCGGCGACCGGCGAAGTAGGCGCCCATCGGCAACCCCATCGCCAGCGGCAACAGGTGCAGCGCCGCACTGTCGGCCCCGGCCCCGGTGACGCTCTGGAAGCGCAGCGGCATCAGCACAATCAGCGAAATCGCCTGGAAACTGGTGAAGAAAATCGTGCACCAGCAGAGGAGCGCATTGCGGTTGGCGAACAGGTGCATCGGCAGCAACGGCTCGCGCGCCCGCCGCTCATGCCAGACGAACAGCGTCAGGGTCAGCAGCGCACACGCCAGCAACCCGAGCACTTCGCTGCTGCGCCACGAATGCCCTTGGCCAACCTGAGTGATACCCAGCAGCAACGCGGTCAGGCCGATGATCATCAGCAGCGTGCCCAAATAATCGATGACCGGCTTGCGCTGTGGCACCGGCAAACCCACCAGCGTGCGGTTGGCCACCAGCCAGGCGCCGAGGCCCAGCGGCAGGTTGATCAGAAACACCCAGCGCCACGACAGGTACTCGGTCATGTAACCGCCGAGCACCGGTCCGGCCACGCTGGCTACTGCGTACATGCTGCTGAAGTAACCCTGATAACGCCCGCGTTCGCGGGGCGGCACGATGTCGCCGATGATCGCCTGGCTGACCGAAATCATTCCGCCGGCGCCGATGCCCTGAATGATCCGGGCGAGGACCAGCTGCTCCATGCTCTGGGCCATGCCGCAAAACACCGAGGCCAGGGTGAACAACCCCATGCCGAACAGCATCAGTCGCCGACGGCCGTAAAGGTCGCCGAGCTTGCCGTAGATCGGCACCGCCACGGTCATCGCCACCATGTAGCCTGCGATGACCCAGGCCAACAGGCTGAAATCCTTGAACTGGGCGGAAATGGCCGGCATCGAGACGGCGACGATGGTTTGATCCAGCGCCCCGAGAAAGATCGTCAGCATCAGGGAGACCAACACGCTGCGGATGGCCGGTTTGGTGGAGTCAGGCTGGTTCAGATTGGTCACGGGGCAAACCTGCGGGCAGTGATTAACCCGCAAGAGGCAAGGCGAGCGGGGATGCTCGCCAGTGTAAGTCGGTAGGAGGCTATTCGATAGCCTCGTACGGAAGTCCGACGTAATTTTCTGCAATGGTTTTTCGACCGGCTTCGGAGTCGACGAAATACTCGAGTTCCGACTCGCTGATGCGCTGGCTGAAGGCATCGCTGTCTTCGAAGGTGTGCAGCATCGAGGTCATCCACCAGGAAAACCGTTCGGCCTTCCAGACTCTCCGCAGGCAGATTTCCGAGTACTTCTCCAGCAATTCGGTGCGACCGTCGCGGTAGACCTTGAGCAGAATGTTGAACAAGGTGCTGACATCGCTGGCGGCCAGGTTCAGGCCTTTGGCGCCGGTGGGCGGGACGATATGTGCCGCGTCGCCGACCAGGAACATCCGTCCGTACTGCATGGGCTCGACCACAAAACTGCGCAGCGGCGCGATGCTTTTTTCAATCGACGGTCCGGTGACCAGCGTGTCGGCAAGTGCCTGCGGCAGGCGCGATTTCAGCTCTTCCCAAAAGCGCTGATCGGACCAGTCTTCGACCTTCTCGTCAGCGGGCACCTGCACGTAATAGCGGGTACGTGTGGTCGAACGCATGCTGCACAACGCGAAGCCGCGAGCATGTCGGGCGTACACCAGTTCATCGTGGACCGGCGGGGTGTCGGCGAGTATACCGAGCCAACCGAATGGGTAGACCCGTTCGAATATTTTCAGCGTGTCGGCGGGAATCGATTGCCGTGCGACACCATGGAAACCGTCGCAACCGGCAATGTAGTCGCAGTCCAGGCGCCAGGTTTCACCGTCCTTTTCAAAGGTCAGGAACGGCTCGGCGGATTTCATCCCGTGAGGCATCACGTTGCCGGCTTCGTAGAGGGTCGATGCCCCCGCCGACTGGCGGGCAGCCATGAGGTCGCGGGTGACTTCGGTCTGGCCGTAGATCATCACGGTTTTGCCGCCGGTCAACGCGTGCAGGTCGATGTGCACCTGGCGGCCATCGAGGGCCAGCTGGAAGCCGCCATGCACCAGACCTTCAGCGTCCATGCGCTGGCTGACGCCGGCCTGGCGCAACAGCTCGACCATGCCCTGTTCCAGGACCCCGGCGCGGATTCGCCCCAGTACATAGTCGGGTGTCTGGCGTTCGACAATGACCGTGGCGATGCCGGCGTTGTGCAACAACTGGCCGAGCAGCAGGCCAGAGGGGCCGGCACCGATAATCGCGACTTGGGTTTTGAGGGTTTTCATTATTGTTAGGGCTCTCAAGCTTCACGCGGACAAAGTCGGTGAATGGTTTTTATGAATCGAGTGCTTGCATTTTTCGCTTGTGAGTCGGTCAATTGAAGGTGAAAACTGCGCTGAAACCTGTACATTTCGCCAATCGGGGCGATTACCGCCCGTTACGCTGAGGCCTGGACTGAAGTGATGAACAAGCCTGCCCTTCCTTCGATTCCTGTATTCAAACTCTATGGCGAGAGCCTGGACTGGCCGACCCCTGACTTGTTGCATTGCGAAACCATTTCCAAACGTAGCCGTGAACATCAATGGGAAATCAAACCCCATCGGCATGCCGATTTATGTCAGTTACTGTTTGTGTACAAAGGTCAGGCGGAGCTGGAGATCGAGGGGCAGCGCACGCAACTGAGCGAAGCCGCGATCCAGATCCTGCCACCGCTGTCGGTACATGGTTTTCGATTTTCCGAAGATGTAGAGGGATTTGTGGTGACACTGGCGGCGCCGCTGGTGGCTCATCTTCAAGCGCAACTGGGCAGTTCGGTGAATGCCCTGGCAGTGGCCGAGAGTTACGCGGCAGGAAGCGATGCGGACTACCTCAACAGCCTGTTTACAGCCTTGCAGAATGAATACGTCGGGCACCAGCCTGCACGCGAAATGCTCATGCATTCGCTGGTCAGCGTGATCATGGTGTGGGTCAGCCGCCAGGTGATCCAGCGCCGCGCCGCTAGTCAGCGACCACAGCGTGCACGCGAATACCTCAACGGGTTTATTCAACTGGTGGAAGAGAATTATCGCCAGCACGTGAAGGTCGAGGATCTGGCACACCGACTGGGGATTTCCGTGTCCCACCTCAACGGCACCTGCCGTGAGCTGGCGGGGCAACCGGCATTGCAGATCATGCACGAGCGTCAGTTGCTGGAGGCCAAGCGATTGCTGACCTACACCAGCATGACCATTTACGAGATGTCGGATGTGTTGGGTTTCTCCGACCCGACCAATTTCACACGGCTGTTTCGACGCCGTGTAGGGATCTCACCGAAAGCGTTTCGGGATCGCTTGAAAGCTGATCAGGACAACGAGGGCTAAGGGCCCTCGTTACTTGAGGTTCAGGGTCGCGGTGTGTGGAATGCACCGTTCGAAGTTGCAGCTGGCGTACTCGCGCGGCAGCTGCCGGGCCTGTTCAACGCGGTAGGCGGCGGTGCCATACAACGCCAGCGCGGCGGTGCAGGTGATAAAGATCGCGAGATACCTTCTGGTTTTGACGTTCATGGCGCTGACCTCTGAACCCATACCCCTTATTTTTAAAGGGGTACTGATATCAGCATAGGTCAGCGGTGGTGAGTTGCCATAAACCCCGCCCACACCACTGATTGGGTGAAACCATTGTGGCGAGGGAGCT
Source organism: Pseudomonas sp. CVAP#3 (assembly GCF_018986375.1). Lineage (NCBI taxonomy): Bacteria > Pseudomonadati > Pseudomonadota > Gammaproteobacteria > Pseudomonadales > Pseudomonadaceae > Pseudomonas > Pseudomonas sp. CVAP#3. The sequence goes on along the minus strand of NZ_JAHMSC010000003.1, from coordinate 487,214 downwards.
TGCTCCCGCTCGGCCGCGAAGCGGTCGTAATCCGGCAATCGCGGTCCAACTGAATACTCGCGGTGGTTGATTTTAGGGTCGCTTCGCCCGAGCGCGGACCGACCCGCGGGAGCAAGCTCCCTCGCCACAGCGTATTTACAACCCCACATCCCACGCCGGTTCTTCGGGAAATCTCGACACCAGAAAATCCAGCATGCTGCGCAGCGCTGCGGGCATGTGTTTGCGTGAGGCGTACACCGCGTACATGTTCATCTGCCGTGGTTCGGCGTGAGGCAGCAGGCGCACCAGTTCGCCGCTGTGGATATGCACGCCGGCCTGGTAGCTGGGCAGCATCGCCACGCCGGCACCGGCCATTGCTGCGCGTAACAGCGTGCTGGCTTCGTTGGCGCTGATGTTGCCTTGTACCGGCACCGAAACCTGCTCGCCGTCCTGTTCGAAATGCCAGAGGCTTTTGCCGAAGTAGGAGTGGGTCAGGCAATTGTGCTGGCTCAAATCCTCTACCCGTTGCGGCGTCGGGTGCTCGCGCAGGTAGGCGGGGGAGGCGCAGATCACCGAACGGCAGACGGTCAGCCGCCGGGCAATCAGGTTCGGGTCCAGGTCGTTGCTGGTGCGGATTGCGAGGTCAATGCGCTCGTCCACCAGGTTCACCGTGCGGTCGAGCATTTGCAGGTCGATACTGACGCCAGGAAAGCGTTTGACGTACACGGCCATGGCGTCGGCCAATTGCGCCTGGCCGAACGAGGTACTGACGCTGATCCGCAGCAAGCCGCGTGGCGCATCGTCCGGTTCACTGACGGCGGCTTGCATGTCGTTCGACAAGTCGAGCATCTGCCGACAGCGCGGCAGGATCTCGGTGCCGGCGGCGGTCAGGCTGAGTTTGCGCGTGGTGCGGTGCATCAAGCGCGCCCCGACCCAGTCCTCCAGTTCGGCCAGATAGCGCGATACCACCGGGCGCGACAGGTCCAGATGATCGGCCGCGGCTGACTGGCTGCCGAGGTCGACGACGGTGACGAACACCCGCATTGCTTGAAGACGATCCATGATTTGCCCGCTTTCAGAAACAAACTATGTTCAAGCATCGCATTTTTTGTAGCGAGTCAGGCAACTAAGCTCTGTCCCATCGCCAAACACGGCTTATGCACAACGGAGCAGCACCATGATCGGCTTCACTTCTCTCAAGCGTCTTTTACTCGCCACCGCCACCCTGGGCTTTGCCGCTCATGCGGCAGCCGCCACTCCGGCACTGACCCTGGACGTCTACAACCCAGGCGCCGCTGCGATCTTCCCGGTGACCTCGGTATTGGTCAGCGGCGAGAAAGAAGCGATTCTGGTGGACGCGCAATTCGGCAAATCCCAGGCCGAGCAGGTGGTGGAAAAAATCCGCGCCAGCGGCAAGCAACTGACCACCATCTACATCAGCCATGGTGACCCGGATTACTACTTCGGCCTGGACACCCTCACCGCCGCGTTCCCGAAAGCCAAAGTGCTCGCCTCGCAACCGACGGTTGATCACATCAAGGCCACCGTTGAAGGCAAAGTAGCGTTCTGGGGACCGAAACTGGGTGCCGATGCACCGGCAAAAACCATCGTGCCGGGTGTGCTCAAGGGCCATAGCCTGACCCTGGAAGGCAAGCAGCTCGACATCATTGGCCTGGACGGCAAGCAACCGGACCGGAGCTTTGTCTGGATCCCGTCGATCAAAGCCGTGGTCGGTGGTGTGGTCGTCGCGGAAAACATCCACGTGTGGATGGCCGATACTCAAAGCGCGCAGTCCCATGCCGATTGGTTGACTACCCTGAAGACCATCGACAGCCTGAAACCGAACACCATCGTTCCGGGTCATTACCTGGGTGACAGCGCGCGTTCGCTGGCCGCTGTGCACTTCACCGCCGACTACATCAAGGCGTTCGACGCTGAGACTGCCAAGGCCAAAGATTCGGCCGAGCTGATCGCCGCGATGAAAAAGCGTTACCCGAACCTCGGCGAAGAAAGCTCGCTTGAGCTGAGCGCCAAAGTCGCCAAAGGCGAGATGAAGTGGTAAGTCGCTGAAGTAACGACTGTAGCAAGGGGCTTTTGTGGCGAGGGGGCTTGCCCCCGTCGGCTTGCGAAGCGAGCCCGAAACTTGTGAACGAAATTTGTCAGGTAGAACGAGTTCGCAGGTTTTACGACTGCTTCGCAGCCGAACGGTGCGGTGCGGCGTTCCGACAAGCCCCCTCGCCACAAAAGCCCCTTGCCACAGGTCACACCTAATCAACTGGAGCATTGTTCATGAGCAAGATCGCAATCATTGGCGCCACCGGTCGTGCCGGTAGCCAACTGCTGGAAGAAGCCCTGCGTCGCGGTCACAGCGTCACCGCCATCGCCCGCGACACCTCGAAAATCAGCCCGCGTGCCGGCGTTGTCAGCAAAAATGTTGACGTTGCCGACAGCGCAGCGTTGCAAGCGGCGGTTGCAGGTGCTGATGCGGTGATCAGCGCGGCACACTTTTCGACAATCCCGGCCAGCGCGATTATCGAGCCGGTCAAAAAGGCCGGCGTGAAACGTCTGCTGGTGGTCGGTGGTGCCGGTTCGCTGTTGGTGCCGGATGGCAGCAAAGTCATCGAATCCCCGAACTTCCCTGAAGAGTACAAGGCCGAGGCGACTGCCGGTGGTGTCTACCTCGACACCCTGCGTCAGGAAAAGGATCTGGACTGGACCTTCCTTTCACCGTCGGCGCTGTTCGTCGAAGGCGAGCGTACCGGCACCTTCCGTGTGGGCAAGGACCATCTGCTGGTGAGCGCCGAAGGCAAGAGCTGGATCACCTTCGCCGACTACGCGATTGCGATGATTGATGAAGTCGAGAAGCCAGCGCATAGCCGTCAGCGGTTTACTGTGGGCTACTGATCCACACACTGTGGCGAGGGGGGGCTTGTGTGGCGAGGGGGCTTGCCCCCGTTCGGCTGCGCAGCAGTCGTAAAACCGGCAGATGCATTCTTCCTGATGCAATGCGATCACCGATTTTAGGGCCGCTTCGCGCCCCAGCGGGGGCAAGCCCCCTCGCCACAGTGAGTGATTGTCCCGATCCGGATGCTCAGCGCGCCTGCGCCTGCACCACCAGCCATTCCATCAGTTCACGCAACTGCGACGACGGTCCCGGTTTCTGCGGGAACACCAGGTAATACCCCAGCCCCGTTTTCACCTTCAAATCAAAAGGCATGACCAGCCGTCCGGCACTCAGGTCATCGCCGATCAACGACCAATCCCCAATCGCCACCCCCGTTCCTTGAGACGCTACGGACATCGCCAGGTCCAGGGTTTCGAAATGCTGACCCTTGCCGAGTGTGCTGAGGTTGACGTCCGCCGCTTTCAACCAGGCCTTCCAGTCCCGCTGATCGCGCGTTGGGTGCAGCAGCAAGTGTTGACTCAGGTCTGACGGACTGTGCAGCGGCACCGGGCCGTCGAGCAGAGGCTGGGAGCAGACCGGGGTCAGTTGCTCGTCAAACAGGTGCAGTGACGCCAGTGAACTGTCCGGCGGTGTGCCATACATGACCGCAGCGTCAAACTGCTCGCGATGAAAATCCACGCCATGTTGCACCGTGGTGGTCAGTTCCACCGGCACGTCCGGACGTTCCTTTTGCCATTGCAGCAAACGCGGCAGCAGCCAGCGCATGACACAGGTCGGGGCCTTGAGCTGCAAGGTTTCGCGGTGTGCGCCCACCTGTTCCACCGCCTCATCGATCAAGCCGAACACCTGCTGAATCCGTGGCAGCCACTCGAGCCCCTCGGCCGTCAGGCTCAAACCGCGTGCCTGACGGTGAAACAGCGTGTAGCCCAAATGTTCTTCCAGCCCGGCGATCTGCCGGCTCACCGCGCCCTGGGTGATGTGCAACTGCTCGGCCGCCCGGGTGAAATTACAGCACTGGGCCGTGATCAGGAACGTGTGCAGCGCGGGAAGGGGGGGAAGTCGTTTCATGGGACGCCAAGGCATGAGGTGAGGACATGGCGAGTATGACTTTTTATCGATTGTTGCGGCTACCCGCTGACCGTTCCAATAACGCCATACCTGAGCACCGCTGCGCGCCTTCAATTGCCGCGCGGGGCCAGCGTCTCAACGAACAAGAAGGGCAAAGATATGGCGACGTGCGGCGAAGTATTGGTCAAGTTACTCGAGGGTTACGGGGTCGAGCAGGTGTTCGGCATTCCCGGCGTGCATACCGTTGAGCTGTATCGCGGGCTGGCCCGTTCGAGCATCAACCACGTTACTCCGCGTCACGAGCAGGGTGCCGGCTTCATGGCCGACGGTTATGCACGCACCAGCGGCAAACCGGGTGTGTGCTTCATCATCACCGGCCCCGGCATGACCAACATCACCACGGCGATGGGCCAGGCCTACGCCGATTCGATCCCGATGCTGGTGATCTCCAGCGTGCAATCGCGCAGTCAGTTGGGTGGCGGGCGCGGCAAGCTGCATGAGCTGCCGAACCAGGGCGCACTGGTGGCCGGCGTTGCGGCGTTCTCCCATACGCTGATGTCCGCTGCTGAATTGCCGGGTGTGTTGGCCCGTGCTTTCGCCTTGTTCCAGGCCGGTCGCCCGCGTCCGGTGCACATCGAAATTCCGCTCGACGTGCTGGTCGAAGATGCCGATGCCTTGCTCGCCAGCCAACCGGTGAGCATCACCCGCGCCGGTGCAGCGCCGTCGGCCGTGGCCCGGATGAGCGAATTGCTGGCCAATGCCAAACGGCCGTTGATCCTCGCCGGTGGCGGTTCGATTGATGCAGCGGCCGAGCTGACCCGGCTCGCAGAATTACTCGATGCACCGGTAGCGTTGACCATCAACGCCAAAGGCATGCTGCCGTCGGCGCACCCGTTGCTGATCGGTTCGACCCAAACGCTGGTGGCCACCCGCGCCCTGGTGGCTGACGCCGACGTGGTGCTGGCAATCGGTACTGAACTGGCCGAGACCGACTACGACGTGACCTTTGCCGGCGGCTTTGAAATTCCGGGCACTTTGCTGCGGGTCGACATCGACCCAGACCAGACCGTGCGCAACTACCCACCGAAAGTGGCGCTGGTCTCCGATGCCCAAAGCGCGGCGCAGGCCTTGCTCGATGGCCTGGCCAAACATTCGCTGGCTGAGCGTTGCAGCGATTGGGGCCAGGCTCGCGCTGCCAGCTTACGTGCCGAGCTTGAAACCATCTGGGACGCGCCAACCCGTGCGCAGACGCTGTTTCTGCACACCGTGCAGGATGAGTTGCCGGAAGCGGTATTCGTCGGCGACTCGACCCAACCGGTGTACACCGGCAACCTGACATTCAATCCGGAGCGCCCGCGTCGCTGGTTCAACTCGTCGACCGGTTACGGCACCCTCGGTTATGCCTTGCCGGCGGCCATTGGCGCGTGGCTCGGCGGTGGTCAGGAACGCAACAGTCGCCCACCGGTGGTGTGCCTGATCGGCGATGGCGGCCTGCAATTCACCTTGCCGGAACTGGCCAGCGCGGTGGAAGCGCGCACCCCGGTCATCGTCCTGCTGTGGAATAACCAGGGCTACGAAGAGATCAAGAAATACATGGTCAACCGCGACATCGAACCGGTTGGCGTCGACATCTATACCCCGGATTTCATCGCCGTGGCCAAAGGCCTGGGCTGTGCGGCACATGCCGTCAGCGGCGTAGAAGAACTGCGTGCGGCACTGCGTGCGGCCACCGATCGCCAGGGCCCGACCCTGATCGAAATCGATCAGACCCAGTGGATGAAGGCGGTGTCGGCATGAGCTTTCCAATCATCCAGGAAGGGCTGTACATCGACGGCCAATGGTCGGCCGGCGACGAGCACTTGCGGGTCATCAATCCGGCGACCGAAGCGCTGTTGACCACCGTCAAGGGTGGCGATCAGCGCGCGGTTGACCACGCGGTCACAGCGGCCAGCGCGGCGTTTGTGCAGTGGTCGAAAACCACCGGTGCTGAACGTGGTGCGGTGCTGCGCAAGATCGCCAACGGTGTGCAGGCACGCCGCGAGCGCTTGATGCATTTGCAGTCGAGCAACAACGGCAAACCACAGTTCGAAGCGGGCATCGACGTCGACGACGTGATCGCCACGTTCGAGTATTACGCAGGTCTCGCCGAAGCGCTGGACGCCGGCCAGGACCGCGTTGTGGAACTGCCGAGCGAAGACTTCGCCGCCCGCGTGCGCCGCGAAGCGTGCGGTGTGGTCGGGTTGATCGTGCCGTGGAACTTCCCGATGGTCACCACCGCCTGGAAGCTCGCGCCAGCCTTGGCCGCGGGCTGCTGCGTGGTGCTCAAGCCTTCGGAAGTCACGCCGCTGCCGGAGCTGGAACTGGCAGCGATCATCGCCGAGAGCGGCTTGCCCAAGGGTGTGTTCAACCTGGTCTGCGGTACGGGGCTGGCGGTCGGTGCGCCGCTGTCGGCTGATCCGCGGGTGGCGAAAATCTCCTTCACCGGCAGCAACGCGGTCGGCGTTCAGGTCATGCAGCGTGCGGCGGAAACCGTCAAAGGCGTGAGCCTGGAACTCGGCGGTAAATCCTCGCTGCTGGTGTTGGCGGATGCTGATCTCGAGCTGGCCGTGGAGTTGGCCAGTGGCGGTGGTTTCTTCAACGCCGGGCAGATGTGTTCGGCCACCAGCCGGGTGTTGGTCGCCGATGAACTGGCGGACGAATTCCTGCTGCGTCTGACGGCGCGGGCCGAGGCGATTCGCGTGGCCGACCCGTTTGACCCCGAGGTTGAAATGGGCGCGTTGGTCAATCAGGCGCAATACCAGCGCGTGCTGGGCCACATTGATCGCGGCTTGAGCGTGGGCGCGCGGCTGGTCTGTGGCGGTGACCGGCCTGCCGATCTGCCGCACGGCTATTTTTTGCGGCCGACCATTTTCACCGAAGTGCCCCTCGACAGTGCGTTGTGGTGTGAAGAGATTTTTGGCCCGGTGCTCTGTGTCCGCAGTTTTGCCACGGAGCAAGAGGCGATCGAGCTGGCCAACGACAGCCAGTTCGGTCTGGTGGCCAGCGTGGTCAGCCGTGATCCGCTGACCGCCGAACGGGTCGCCAACGCCTTGCAGGCCGGGCTGGTGTGGATCAACGCGCCGCAGGTGATCTTCCCGCAGACGGCCTGGGGCGGCTACAAGCAGAGCAGCATCGGCCGCGAGTTGGGGCCGTGGGGCTTGCAGGCGTTCCAAGAAATAAAGCACGTGATTCGGGCCGTCTGACGGCACGAAAACGGCCCACGCATGCCTCGTGACGAGGCATGCGCCTGGGACATGGCACCAATGATTTTTTTTCGATTGTTGCGCGTTTTGCGTGACCTCAGGATGAACCCGCAGACCTCGCTACAGCCCTTGTAACACGGGGGCTTGCAGCGGATCGAAGAGCGCGGGCGCAAGGGATGCTCCTAACTCATACCTACAACAATAAAGGGAGTCCTTCATGGGCGATCATGATCTGAACAGAAGACAATTCATCAAGACCGTAGGCGTTGCATCGGTTGCCGCGGCCGCCATGAGCATGCCGTTCATCCGTGCCAACGCCAGCGATACGCGCTTTCAGGGCAAGACCCTGCGGCTGTTGACCTGGTCCGATGACACCGGGCTTGCAGCGCTGCGCAACATCGCTGCAACTTTTGAAGCCAAGACCGGCGCCAAGGTTATCGCGGACCGTACCGGCAGTACCTCGGAAATGGTCGCCAAACTGAAGGCCGGTGGTGATCGCCCGCAATACGACGTCATCACCCTGGCTGGCGTCGGCGCTGAAGGCCTGGCCGCTGCCGGGCTGCTGGAAAAGCCGGACCTGAACCGCATTCCCAACCTGGTCGACGTGCCTGAGAAATACCGCACCGGGGCCAACGGTCACGGCATCGGTTACCTGCTCTGGTGCAACAGCCTCGTCTACAGCAGCCGCACTCAGAAAGAAGCCCCGGACAGCTACGCTGCCCTGTGGGACGCGGACCTGGCGCCGAACATTTTCCTGCCGCCGCCGAACTGGACCGAGGCCATGGACCTGATCATCATCGCCGCCAAACTGGCCGGTGGTGACGAACACAACATCGAACCCGGCTTCAAGAAACTTGCCGAGCTCAAGAGCCGCGTGGTGACTCTGGGTGAAAACCCGAACCAGATTGCCGAGCTGTTCCGCACCGGCTCCCTGGACATGGGTGGGCTGTACGCTCCAGCGTTCTTCCCGAAACAGATTCGCGACCCGGCCTACGGTCTGAGTGCAACCTTTGGCATGAAGGAAGGTTTCTACACCGACCTGATGCAGTCGGTCATGCCGAAAAACCGTCCCGGCGATACCGACCTGGCCTACGCCTTCATCAACCACTCGCTCGACCCACTGGTGCAGGGCAAGATGGCCGAAGACATCTACAACGGCCCGGTCAACGCCAAGGCGATCATCTCTGCCGAAGCGCGCAAGAGCCCGTACATCCTGACGCCGGAGCAGATTGCCGAGAAGGCGATCATGCACGACAACGCCTTCCTGGCGACTGTGCATGACCAATGGATTCGTCGTTACACGGAAATCTTCTCTTCCTGACGTCTGCCGCCTGGAGATCCATTGTGGCGAGGGAGCTTGCTCCCGCCGGCCGGTCTGCGCTCGGGCGCAGCAGTCGTAAACCGATAGATGCGGTGTGTCGGATAAACACCGGTTGGCAGGTTTTGGGGTCGCTTCGCGGCCCAGCGGGAGCAAGCTCCCTCGCCACGGTTTCTCGTGCGGCTCCAGTTTTTTTGCCTTCCATTGACGAGACCATTGCTATGGAACACCAACCTCTGACCCACCCGGTCGGCGCCGTTGCCGTACGCCCGAGCTTCGGCGTTTCGCCGACGACGCGCGCCTGGTTATTTCTTTCGCCATCGATGCTGTTTCTCGGTGTGCTGATTGCTGCCAGCCTGCTGGTGTTGCGCATGAGCGTGGGCACCAAAGGCGCGGAATGGAGCGGATTCAGCCTGGCCAGTTATGCCCAGCTGCTGGAACCCTATTACCTCAAATCCCTGCTGCTGACCTTGCGCCTGGCATTGATCAGCGCGGTGATTGCCGTACTGCTGGCGATCCCGGTGGCGTACACCATGTCGCGCCTGACCTCACCGTTGCTGCGTCGAGTGTTTCTGGCCGCCGTGCTGTTGCCGTTGCTGGTCAACCTGTTGCTGCAAAGCTACGGCTGGCTGGTGATCCTCGGCCCAGGCGGGATGCTCAATCAGGCGTTGATGGGCCTCGGTTTGATCAAGCGTCCGATCATGCTGCTGTACAACCAGAACGGCGTATTGATGGGCCTGGTCCAAACCGCTTTCCCGTTGGCCGTGTTGCCGATTGCCAGCGCCATGCGCGGTGTCGCGCGGACCTACGAAGAAGCCGCCGCGACCCTCGGCGCGAGCCGTCTGAAGGTGTTTTTCCAGGTGGTGCTGCCGATGAGCATGCCGGGAATCATCACCGGCGCGACCCTGGTTTTTGCCTATAACGCCAGCAGCTTTGTGGTGCCCTTGCTGCTCGGTGGTCGGCGCGTGCCGATGCTCGCGGTGATGGTGCATGACCAGATCGCTCCATTGATGAACTGGCCAGCCGCTTCCGCTGCGGGTGTGGTGCTGATCGTCACCACGCTGGCCATCATGACCTTGTCCGAATACATCACTGGCCGTCGTCGGCGCATGCTGGAGGCTTCGCAATGAGCACGTTGAGCAAGAAGCGCCTGTCGCTGTTGCCAGGCGATACCGGTAAATTTGCCGGGATCCTTTCAGGCGTCATCCTGTTTCTGGCGGTGTTGCCGATCCTGACCATGATTGTCATGTCGTTCAGTGGTTCTTCGAACCTCGACTTCCCACCCAGCAGTTACAGCCTGCAATGGTACAAGGCCGCCTGGCACACCTTCGCGTCCCCGGACGCCAGCGATGTGCTGAGCCTGGGCAAAGCCATGACCACCAGTTTGATGGTGTCGTTCATGGCCATGATCTTCGCCACCCTCGTTGCGGTGCCGGCGGCTTATGCGCTGACCCGTCTGGAGTTTCGTGGCAAAGCCGTGGCACTGCAGTTGATGTCACTGCCATTGGTGTTTCCGATGGTGGTACTGGGCCTGGCGTTGTTGCTGGTGTTCGACAGCCTGCCGTTCCAGATGACCGTGTCGCGGCTGGTGATTGCCCACGTCATCCTGGCCTTGCCGTTTGTGGTGAAAAACTGCACGGCGGCGATGCTGTCCATCGGCAGCGAAGTCGAAGAGGCCGCACAAATGCTCGGCGCTTCGCCGATGCGGGCGATTGTCGATGTGGTCGTGCCGTTGATGAAGTCGGGGATCCTCGCCGGGATGCTGCTGGCGTTCATCGTCTCGTTCAACGAATTCACCGTGACGTACTTCCTCTACACCATCGATGTCATGACGGTGCCTATCTGGATGTTCAGCCGCACGGTGTCGTCGCTGGACCCAACCGTATTCTCGTTTGCCGTGCTGATCGTGCTGATCGACTTCGTTCTCATTTGGGCGTTGGAGAAGCTAGTCGGCGAAGGTGGCGTCTCGTTCTAGCTTCTGCCTGGAGGTGCCTGCGCTCGATCATGCTGCGTTAAAAGTCAGCTCAGAATGCTCATTGACTAAAGTCAACTCCGCTTCTTCGCCGCCTTTTGCCTTGCCTGATCGTCGCTCGGCGACCTCCAGACAGAACCAAATTTTGAGGTAATTAATATGACTGGTCTGATTCTGGAAAACGTCGAGAAGCGTTACGGCACAGCGTGTGCGGTCAAGGACGTCAATCTGCATCTGCCTGAGGGCAAACTGGTGTGTTTTCTCGGCCCTTCAGGCTGTGGCAAAACTACCTTGCTGCGGATGATTGCCGGCCTGGAAACCCTTTCCGACGGCGAGATTCGTCTGGACGGTGAAGACATTGGCAACACACCGGCGCACCTGCGTAACTTCGGCATGGTGTTTCAGTCGCTGGCGCTGTTCCCGCACATGACGGTTGGCGAGAACATCGCCTATCCGCTGAAACTGCGTGGCGTGAGCAAGGCCGATCAGCAGGCGAGGGTGGTGGAGTTGCTGGAACTGATTCAGCTGCAAGAAATGATTGATCGCCCGGTTGCGAAGCTCTCGGGTGGACAACGTCAGCGCGTGGCGATTGCCCGGGCGATTGCCTCGCACCCGAAAATCCTCCTGCTCGACGAACCGCTGTCGGCCCTCGATGCCAAGCTGCGCGAATCGATGCAAGTGGAGATTCGCCAGCTTCAGCAACGCCTCAACATCACCACCATCATGGTGACCCACGACCAGCGAGAAGCCATGACTATGGCCGATATCGTGGTAGTGCTGGGACAGAATCGGGTGCAGCAGGTCGGCACGCCGATCGAGATCTACCGGCATCCGGCCAACGAGTTCGTCGCCGACTTTATCGGTTCGGGTAACATTTTTCCGGCCACGGCGTTGGGTGACGGCAAAGTCGGTTTGCCCGGTGGCGATGCGCTTCAGGTACCGATTTGCAGCAGCATCGTGGTGGGCGAAAAGGTCAAGATGCTGGTGCGTCCGGAAGACCTCCAGCTGTCGCACCCACAGGCAACCGCCGGTAATCGACTGCTGGGCAAGGTGACGTTCGTGCGCGATATCGGCGCGACCATCGAAACCACGGTCGAGTGTTCCGGCGTGACGCTGACAGCCTTGAGCACGCCGTGCCAGGGCATCGGCTTGAGCATCGGCAACCCGGTGTCGGTGACCATTCCGTCCGAGGCTTGCCGCGTACTCGGCGCCTAAGTTACGACGCCGATCACTGTGGCGAGGGAGCTTGCTCCCGCTGGCCTGCGCAGCGGGCCCAACATCAGCAATCGGGTTGTGTCAGGCAAAACTCGTTTGCTGGGTTACGACTGCTTCGCAGCCGAGCGGGAGCAAGCTCCCTCGCCACAATAAGCATTCTGCAACCGCTTCAAACCGTCATTCGTAGTCGCGCCAAATCCCGCAACGGCGGCGCGCCAAACAGTCGGCTGTATTCGCGGCTGAACTGCGAGGGGCTTTCATAGCCCACGCGGTAGCCCGCCGCCGAGGCATCGATGCCCTCGGCGAGCATCAAGCGCCGAGCTTCTTGCAGGCGTAGTTGCTTCTGATACTGCAGTGGACTCATCGCCGTCATCGCCTTGAAGCGATGGTGCAGGGTCGACACGCTCAGGTTCACTTCCTTGGCCAACTCATCAATGCGCAACGGCTGCTCGTAGTTGCCGTTGAGCCATTTGATCGCCTGGCCGATGCGATGGCTCTGGCTGTTGGCGACGGCAATCTCATACAGCCGATGGCCCTGTGGGCTGCGCAACAATCGATAGAGAATTTCCCGACGAATCAGCGGCGCGAGCATCGCGATGTCCTTCGGGGTGTCGAGCAAGCGCGCCAGACGCAGCACGGCATCGAGCATCGGCTGATCCAGTTGTTCGACATACAGGCCACGTCCGGCCGGGCGGGTGGGCACGCCGATGGGCCCGGCGTCGGCAATCAATGCGGTAATTTCCGCCGGGTCGATATCCAGGCGCAAGGCCAGGATCGGTTCCTCGGGCGAGACATCGACCACCCGCCCGCTGAGCGGCATCGAGACCGAGACCACCAGATAGTTAAGCGGGTCGTAGTTGAAGACTTCGTCGGCCAGCCGGACCTCCTTGCGCCCCTGGGCCATGATGCACAGCGCCGGCTGCGCGAGCACCGGGGCAAAGTCGTGGGACTGGCTGTGACGCGACAAAAACAACGAACCGATGGCGGTCGCGTAGCTGCCGTCCTCGCAGGTATTACGACGAATGATTGCCGAGAGCTCCACACGCTGTTTTTCCATGTTGGCGTCCAGCGGGGCGTGAGTGGAATCCAGAGACGACATGCAAAACATCCTCGGCAAGGAGATGGGATGAGCACAGCTTAAATTTGTGCAAGCCCAGGTGGTAGGCGAATCCTGCGCAAAACTTGCCTGATCCTGCTGTGTGGTCGGATTCAGCATAGAGAACGTGAACAGAGCGTGGGAAAACTTGCTTGAAACCCCTTTGTCACATTTGCGCAGCTGACCTGGCGCTGGTTTGGCGGCAGTCAGCTGCGGGTGCAGGATTGTGCAACAAGCCGGCAGGAATCGACTAACGGGCCTTGAGCCCGTCGATTAATCTCTGTTCCTGTCGCAGCCTCTCTCAAGGCTGCTGATCGCTTACGCCTAGGGAGAGTCAAACATGTCCACGCAGATCCCTGTCAGCCATATGGCTTTTGTCCGTGCCCGCGCGGGCCGCTCGATGGAATTGGGCGCGCGTTTGAGCAGCCTGATCGAACCGTCGCGTCAGGCCAGCGGTTGCCTGCACTTTGCCTTGCAACATTCGTTGTGCGATCCGGAACTGTGGCTGGTGTCCGGTTTTTGGGTCGACCAGCAGGCCATGACCGCCTATTTCCGCACCCCGGCCATGCAGATCTTTGCCGAGCTGGTGCAAGAGTTGGTGGTCAACAGCCTGGATTTTCACACCTTCAGCGAAGTCTCGGCGGCTCAGGCCCACGGCGAATATCCGCAGTTGAACAGCGCCTCACTACAGCAGTTGGCCAGCTGACGGTTTAGAATGGCCGACTTTCCATTGGCCAGGATCCGCGACATGGCACGTAAAGAGTTTGCACAGTTCGAAGCTGTTTCCGCCGTAGTACCGGGTGAGGGAGGCTACAGCGCCGCCATCGCCGTCAAAGCCCTGGGTGGTTCAGGCGCCCCGCGTTTTCACAAAATCCTCGATGAACAGAAATTCAAGACCGCCTTCGAAGCCGATCAGGCTGCCGAGCAGAAGCTTGAGCAGTTGACCGACGTCGCTGAAGACGGCGAACTGGTCTGGTAACGATTTACTGGGTCGCCCCCGGGCGGAACATCTTGAACAAGGCCTCAGGCCCCAACTGAAAGTAATCCGCCGGCCCACCGCCGCGCAGAATAGGTTCTGCCGCGGCGGTGTCGTACACCCCATCCTTGAGCAGCCACTTGGCGATATGCACGGCGACCACTTCGCCGAGGATCAGCCAGCTCGGCACCACTTCCTTGTCTGCGCGTTGCAACTGAATGATCTGCGTGACCTTGCACTCGAAGGACACCGGGCTTTCAGCGACGCGTGGCACCTGAATGATTTTCGAGGTCGCTGGCGTCAGCCCGGCCAGTTCGAATTCGTTGACATCGGCCGGGACCGTCGCGCAGCTCTGGTTCATCTGCCCGGCCAGCGGACGGGTGGCCAGGTTCCAGGCGAATTCGCCGGTTTGTTCGATGTTGTTCAGGCTGTCTTTACGGCCGACGCTTGAGAACCCGATGATCGGCGGAATGTAGTTGAACGCGTTGAAAAAACTGTACGGCGCCAGGTTCAGCCGACCTTCGGCGTCCTGCGAGGAAATCCAGCCGATAGGTCGCGGGCCGACGATGGCGTTGAACGGGTCGTGGGGCAGGCCATGGCCCAGGGCAGGTTCGTAGTAGTGAATATCATCAGACATGGCGGGCTCTTGCGCAGACGTAAAAGTGAAGGTTGCCATAGTGCAAGTCATCGACGGTGAATGCCACTCTCGGTACATCGGATTTTTTTGCTGTGCCAGAAACAACTAAGCCCGGCCGAAGCCGGGCTGTGAAGTCTGCCCAAGGTGTTAGCCGATAGCGGCGGCAGTACCGGTGCGATCAAAACCATCGGCGGCGATAGCGTCGGCGGTGCCGGTGTGGTCAAAGCCGTCAGATGCGACCTTGGCCGAGCCAGTGCGATCGAAGCCATCAGCGGCGAAAGACGCCGAGCCTGTGTGATCGTAACCATCAGCCGCGACAGCAGCCGAACGTACAGCGGTGAAAGCGCCAGAACCGGTGCGGTCGTAACCGTCGGCGGCGAAGGTGTTGGCGGCCAGTACGGAGAGAGTCAGAGCGAGGATCAGTTGGGTTTTCATGATGTGTGCTCCAGGTTTGTTTGCGTTTTGTGCGTTGGGTATGGAACTCATACTACGCATGTAAAATTGATTAAAAAGCGCAAATAAATGCTAAAAACAATCGATTTTATCGATGTTAAGGTCGTCGCAGAGTATTTCCAGACGCTGCTTCGAGGCCTGCATTCTGTATACGCACCAGATGTCGATTTGGATTCAAACGGCGACAGAGCAAGAGTGCCGTTAGGGCATTAACGGATCGTTATCAGTTCGTCGCTGGTATTGGCGGGGGTATTGCTGGTGATGATGGCCGGCGCTTCGTTCGTGCAGAACAAGTACGCGAGTCGTGGGGCTGCCGAGTTGTCTTGATACCGAGTCGCGGCCTTCGCGAGCACTGCGTTGCTGTTGTAGGAGCAAGGCTTGCCCGCGATGACGGTTTAACATTCAACAAATAAACCGCCTGCCAGATCGCTATCGCAGGCAAGCCTTGCTCCCACAAAGGCCTTGCACCTTTGTGGGATTTTTGCCGGTCAGTCAGTCTCGATCCGTGAGTGTTTGCGGGTGTCTTTCATGGTCACGTACACCAGCAACGACACCGCGATGCAGGCCGTGACATACCAGTAGTAACCGGTTTCCATGCCGATGCTCTTGAACCACAGGGCAATGTATTCGGCGGTACCACCGAAGATCGACACCGTCAGCGCATACGGCAGGCCCACGCCCAGTGCGCGGATTTCAGTCGGGAACAGTTCGGCTTTAACCACTGCGTTGATCGAGGTGTAGCCGCTGACGATGATCAGCGCCGCCATGATCAGGAAGAACGCGCCCCACCAGGTCTGGATGGTGTGCAGGGTGGTGAGGATCGGCACGGTGAACAGGGTGCCGAGAATGCCGAAGGCAATCAGGATCGGCCGCCGCCCGACTTTATCCGACAAGCCGCCGATGATCGGTTGCAAGCACATGAACAGGAACAGCGTGGCCGCCGAAATGGTGGTGGAGTCGGAGATGCTCATGCCGACCGTGTTCACCAGGTATTTCTGCATGTAGGTGGTGTAGGTGTAGAAGGCCAGGGTGCCGCCCATGGTCAGGCCGACCACGGTCATCAGTTCCTTGGGATGACGCAGCAGGGTGCGCATCGCGCTTTCTTTGGACTTCTCTTTCTTGGTGAACGACTCGGTTTCTTCCATGCCGCGACGCAGGTAGAGCGCGACTACGGCACACAGTGCGCCGATGCCAAACGGAATGCGCCAGCCCCAGTCGTACAGTTGTTCGGTGGTCAGGGTTTGTTGCAGCACGATCAACACGCCCAGGGCGATGAGCTGGCCGGAGATCAGCGTGACGTACTGGAAGCTCGAGAAGAAGCCGCGACGTTCCTTGGTTGCCATTTCGCTCAGGTAAGTCGCCGAGGTGCCGTACTCGCCACCGACCGACAGGCCCTGTAGCAAGCGGGCGAACACCAACAGGATCGGTGCACCGACGCCGATGGTTTCATAACCCGGGCTCAACGCGATGATCAGCGAGCCAAAGCACATCAGATACACCGAAGCCATCAACGCGGCTTTACGCCCGGCGCGGTCGGCATACAGGCCCATCAACCAGCCGCCGATCGGGCGCATCAGGAAGCCCACGGCGAAAATCGCAGCGGTGTTCAGCAGTTGGGCGGTGGTGTCGCCTTTGGGGAAAAAGGCTTTGGCGAAGTACAGCGAGAAGGCGGCGTAGACATACCAGTCGTACCATTCGACCATATTGCCGACAGAGCCGCTGAAGATCGACTTGATGCGGCTGGCCGTGGTCTTTTCTTTGGCAGGCACAGCGGCCGACCCAAGAGGCAGGGTTTGCGAGTTATCCATGACGGATCCTTCATTTAATTGTTTTTGTGGAGCGCGCGTAAACGCAGCCTGCGAGGGCTATAGCAGGAGCTGTGCCAAGGGGGAGAGGGGCGGTTTAGAGGGGTTAACGGGAATGGGTGAGCGGAAATCCGCTTATCGATCAGGGGGCGGTAAGCGGAGATCCGCCTACACATGATCGTTCCCACGCTCTGCGTGGGAATGCAGCCCGTGACGCTCTGCGTCACTCTTGCAGGCGGGGACGCGGAGCGTCCCTTGAGGCATTCCCACGCAGAGCGTGGGAACGATTGAACGATCAATCAGAGGAATGTTTCTCGGCTCAGCCCATGCCGCTGCATCTTTTCATTGAAGGTGCGGCGCGGCAGTTGCAGTTCTTCCAGCACGGCTTTGATATCGCCCTTGTGCCGGGTCAGCGCGGCTCGCAGGCAGTGGGCTTCGAAGGCTTCCTGCTGGGCGGCGAGGGACTGGCCGGGCTCGATGCCGACCGGTTCCGGTTCACCCAGGCCCAGTACCTGGCGCTCGGCGACGTTCGCCAATTCGCGTACGTTGCCGGGCCAGTCGTGGCTCAGTAACCGACTCAGCTGTGGGCCGCTGAGCGGTGGAAAGCTGCGTCCCAGCCGCTGCGCGGCGGCATGAGCGAAGTGTTCGAACAACAACGGAATGTCTTCACGTCGTTCGCGCAACGGCGGCAGGCGCAACTCCGCGACGTTCAGCCGATACGCCAGGTCTTCGCGAAAACGCCCGGCGCGGGCTTCATCGAGCAGGTCGGGTTTGGTTGCGGCAATGATCCGCAGGTCCACGTGAATGCTTTGGTTGGAGCCCAGTCGCTCAAGCTTTTGCTCCTGCAACACGCGCAGCAATTTGACCTGCTGAGCCAGTGGCATGCTTTCGATTTCATCGAGGAACAAGGTGCCGCCGTCCGCGTATTCCAGCTTGCCGATACGTTTGCCCTGAGCGCCGGTGAAGGCGCCGCTTTCATGACCGAACAACTCGGCTTCGAACAGCTGCTCGGGGATCGCCGCACAGTTCAGCGCTACGAATGGCTTGTTGGCGCGCGGACCAAAATCATGCAGGCAGCGGGCGACCAGCTCTTTGCCGCTGCCGGTTTCACCGCGAATCAGCACGTTCACCGGCAGCGCCGCGAGGTCCAGCACCTGACGGCGCAGGGTCTGCAAACCACGGGAAACCCCGAGCAGGCTGGCGTCGAGTTTGCTGCGGTTATCGGCCTGTTCGTGCAGGGCACGGTTTTCCAGTACCAGTCGACGTTTGTCGAGCGCCCGGCGCAGGCTGCTGAGCAAGGTTTCCGGGCTGAAGGGTTTTTCGAGGAAGTCGTAGGCGCCATCGCGCATGGCTTCAACCGCCATCGGCACATCGCCGTGGCCGGTCAGCAGGATCACCGGCAAATCGGCGTCCCGCTGTTGCAGCCGGGCCAGCAGTTCCAGGCCGGTCATGCCGGGCATCCGCACATCGCTGAGGATCACCCCGGGAAAATTTGCCGGCAGTTGCGCCAGGCATTCATCGGCGCGGCTGAACAGTTTGACCTCGAACCCCGAGAGGCTCAGCCACTGTTCGACGGCATCACGAATACTGCTCTCATCGTCGACCACGATCACCGAGTTCACCATTGAATGTGCGCCTCCAGATCGATGGGCAAGGTGAGGGTGAAGACGGCGCCGTCGCCGTGATTGTCGGCGCTCAGGCGACCGCCGAGTTCATGCACGATGGCGAACGATACCGCCAGCCCGAGGCCCAGGCCATCACCCACCGGTTTGGTGGTGAAGAACGGATCGAAGACCTTCGGCAGATCCTGCGGCGCAATACCGCCGCCGCTGTCGGCGACGGTCAGGCGCCATAGCTGTTCATCGGCTTCAAGGCGGATTTCCAGACGCTTGAGTGGTTTGTCACGCATCGCATCGAGGGCGTTGCGCAGCAGATTGATCAGCACCTGTTCCAGGCGAATCGCATCGCCGCGAACCCAGGCCGGGCGACTCATGTGCAAAACCCGGTCGATCTGTTCATCGCGCAGTCGAGCGTCAAGTAACTGCAATGATTGATCGACCACCGCCGCCAGGTCCAGACGCTCGCGCAAACCGCTGGGGCTTTTGCGCGCGAACGTCTTGAGATGACCGGTGAGGGCGGCCATGCGCGTCAGCATCTCATCCACCGGCCTCAGCGCTTTATACGCGTCGTCGACTCGGCCATGATCGAGCAGCAGGCGCAAGGTTGCCAGCTGCGTGCGCTGGGCGGTGAGTGGCTGGTTGATTTCATGGGCCAGGGCCGCCGACATTTGCCCCAGCGCCGCGAGTTTGGCCGATTGCACCAGACCGTCCTGAGCGGTGCGCAGATCGCGGGTGCGCTCTTCGACCAGGCGTTCAAGCTCTTCGCGGCTGCGCTGGCGCAACCTGGCCAGACGCCAACGCTGGCTGAGAAACAGTAGCAAAAACACCAGCGTCAGCCACACTCCGGCAGCGGCCAGCCCGGCGTTTCGCAAATCTTCGAAGGCTACCTGCGGGCGACGCAGCAGGTGCAAGGTCCAGCCTTCGGTGCTCAAGGGCAGCGATTCCCACAGGTAATCCGCCATGCCGTCGGGGCCGTCGACGCGGGCCAGATAACTGTTCTGGTCAAAGTGCCGAATCGGTTGATGGTCAAGCGGGGTCAGCGGCTGTTTGTCGTATTGGCGGGTGGTTTTGAGCTCGGCGCGGTCGGTGTCCGATAGCGTGCCCAGTAACCGATAGCGCCACCCCGGCTGATTGGCGATAAACACTATGCCCCGTGCATCGCTGACCAGCAGCGTGTCGCTGCCTTGACGCCATTCGCGTTCCAGCTCCGGAAACTCGAGTTTCACCACCATGGCGCCGAGAAACTCGCCGTTATCGCCCGTCACCGCACTGGACAGAAAATACCCGGGAATTCCACTGGTCACGCCCACCGCGTAAAAGCGCCCGGCGCCCTGGCTGCGGGTCTGGCTGAAATAAGGGCGGAAGCCGTAGTTGTGGCCGACGTAGCTGCTGGGCAAGCGCCAATTGCTGGCGGCCACGGCCAGGCCCGTGTGATCCATCAGTTCCAGGGTGGACGACTGGGCCGCGCCGTTGATCTTTTCCAGTTTGCGGTTCAGCGCGTCTTGCTGTTCCGGGGTGACAGGGCCATCAAGTGCCGAGCGTAGTTCCGGGTCCAGCGCCAGCACGGCGGGGAGGGCGCGGTAGCGTTCGATCAAGGTGTGCAGGGAGTTGGCGTACAACGCCAGTTGCTGATTGGCGCGGGCGGCATCGTCCACCTGGGCCTGGCGTTCGGCGTGGCGCATGGCCAGGGTGGCGGCGAGGGCGGCACCAGCGAGGATCAGTAAGGTGTAGAGCGTCAACCTGGATGCGCGAGAGATCAGAGGCATGCGGTCGGGAATGGGCAGTCATCGGGATCGGCACCATAGCACGCCGTTGCCGAGTATCAGTAATAGTCTCGCGTACCTTCCGAGCCTGCGGTGCATGAGGCGATCGCTCTTACCAACCCTGCCGCTGTGCATACCTGGAAGCTAATTCTCGACCTTTATTAACTTTGGCCCGGAATATATTCATTTCTGCTTTTACGCCCTCGAGAGTTATCAACTTCTCACTTTCTGTCAAACCGCCGGTTGAAAACAGAACATTGGTTTTCAACGCGATAAAGTTCTCCATCGTGAGGTGGAAATCTGCTTCGGCATTGCTTTTTAATTTCGCGTACTCATCGCCCAGTCTCTTGATCTTCATAGGGCTTAAGCCGTTTTGTGCATCATTTGCCTCTTCAGAGAGTTTTCCTAACTGGATCATCTCTTTTGCACCGTATGTTATGAACTCTTTAAGATTTTTTTTTGCTAACTTCATAAAGGCTTTCTTTTGGCCTTCCTGAGTCTTCGGGTCATATTTTTTGTAAGTTTGATTAGCATTTTCAATGGTAAATGTCGGTGTGTTTTTCTCTTTGATTTTTTCCCAAGAGAGCTCCGCTGCCTTGGGAGTGATCGAAGGTTCCAAATGGGTCTCTTTGCCAATTTTCTTCATGACCTCAGAGGCCGCCTTTTTAGCACCGAATGCACCGAGACCAGCACCCCCTATAGTGCCTGCTACGGGCAACGTGAGCGTTCCCGCCAGGCCACCTAACAGGCCTCCGCCAATGGTTGCAACTGTGGTCACAATGCCAGTCACTACCGTGAACGTGGTGACTTTGGCGATCGTTGTGTTTCTATCCTTATCCTCAAAGAGGTGTTCGAACAATGCGTTTTGTTTGTCCACGACCTTGATCGCGGTGGACAGGTTTTTGCTGAACGCCTTTATGTCGTCGCGTAATTCGCTTTCTGTTTTAAAAGAGCCCTCTGCATCGATGTAGCGAATCGGATTATTGCCCACCATCGCATATAGATTCAGCCCATCAACATCTCCCGCCGGATCGGCACTGATCCAATGCAGCAACCACGGTGCGTAGTAACGCAGCCCGTAGTAATACAGCCCACTGACATCCATCTCCTTACCCGAATATCGAATGGTCTTGTAATTGGCCTCAAGCTCTGAGGTCGCCGCCCACCAGCACGTACCGCCAAAGGGGTAATACACTTCGTGGCTGATCACTGCGCCGTCGCGATCCAGCTCCAGAGCGATGGAATCCAGATGATCACCGAGGTGGTAACGCAGTTGATCAGGCTCGATGTCGGTGGGTTTTCCAACGACCCAGTGCAGGCAACGCACACTGCCCACACCGGTCGACAAGCTGATGACATGCAATTGCTGGCCATCGCTACGCGTGCGGATTTCAAGCCCTGGCAGATAGTGCACGTCGTGGAAGTGGTTAGCGGACGGGGTATGCCACACGTGGTGTTTGTAGACCCGCGCGCCTTGGCTATAGAGATAGGTTTCTTCGTCGTCGGGCAGGCCGTTGCTGTGGGTGAGCAAGGTCACTTTGGCCAGCTGGCCGCGGGTATTCCAGCTCAGGGGCTGGCCGCGTTGCAGCCATAACTGGTTGCCGTGGGGGTCGAAGAGCTCATCGAAAATCGGTTCCGGATCACCTTCTTCCCAGCGCACGCCGCGGTTGCTGTGCTCATCGATGCACATTTCGCGAGTGAAGTTGTTGCCGTCGCGGCGGTGACACACCGTCGTCAGGTTGTTGCCATGGTCGTATTGGTAGTGCTCGGTGTAGTTGAAGCGGTGACCGGGGTCGATGGGCGTGATCAAGTCTGGCAAGCCCGGCTGGAGATTGGGTTTCTCGGCCTCAAAACCACTGGCGCAGGTCAGCCGGTACAGCGAGTCATAGGAAAACTCGCGATGGCCGTCGACGCGCTGGTTGGCGAAGAACACCGTGGTCAGCGTGTGGTCGTCGATACGCAGCACATTGCCCATGCGGTCATGGACATACTCAAGGTTTTGGCACAACGCTTTGCCCGGCTTTCCGGCCTTGAGGGTGTGTAGTCGGCCACCGGCGGGGTCGTAGCCCCTGGTGTGGATCACGCCGTTGCCGGCGCTTTGTTCGATGATCTGGCCGGCAGCGTTGTACTGCGCGTCTTTGAGGATGTATTGACGCGCACTGGCCGTATCGAGTTGCAGCATGACCTGCTTGAGTTGGCCGGCAATGTCGTAGCGCCTGTGCTGCTGATGGTCGCCGGCATCGGTCTGGGTCAGTACCGCGCCGAGGGCGCTGCAGTGTCGGCGGCTGGTATAGCGCTGGGTGTCGGGAAAGGTGCGGGTTTCACTCAGTGGCTGACCGTGCAGGCTGAAGCCACTGAAACTCAACGCACCTGCGCGATCGACCTGCTCGATCATCTGGCCGCGTCGATTGTGCTCGGGGACGGCAGAGGCGTCGGCGTAGGTAAAGGTTTCGACCTTCGGTTGAGCGTTTTCCTCGATGGCGACCACGCGCAGTTGGTTATCGTAAGTGGTTCGCCAGTGATGACCGCGTTGATCCCAGTGTTGAAGAATTTCACCGGCCAGTCCGGCCAGGCTCAAGCGCTGACCGGCGTCGACACTGTCGACCCTGAGCGCTTCACCTGACAGTCGATAGACTGTGGCCTGGTTAGGTCTGGGCGCCTTGCCGAACAGCCGCGGGTCCCATTGCTCCACAAGGCGCCCGAGCGTGTCATGGTGCTGTCGGGTGATCAGTGTGTCCACCTCTGCACCGGCAACCTTGCGCAGATAAGCCACCTGGCGGATCGGCAAGCCGCGAGGGTCGTTGGCTTTCAGTTCAGGTGTGCGCCAGTGGACATTTGTGTTCATCGTGTGGAGCCCCAGTCTCATACCGTTGTTTCAAGGGTTTTTCGGGCCCTTGGTTTGGGTATAGGGCGTTGACCCGATGAAGATCCCAGGGCCTCGGGCAGTACAACCTTGCCGGCTTCATCGAACATCAGGGCAACCTCTTTACTCAGGTTGGCGGCGGAGTTGCCAAGCTCGGCGGCCTGATCCTTGAGACCTTCCAGTGTCTGATCCAGTTGCTCTTTTGCACTGTCTTTCAGCTGTTCAAACACCTCCGATGGCGTGATGCCATTCTTCAGCATCTCGATCGCCCTCAGTCGACTCAAAGGCTCCAGATCTTTTAATAAAGAGCCAATGGTTTCATCTGCCATGCTGTTCAGGGTTTGTTCAAGAGCTTCCGGAAGCTTGCCGTTGGCCAGGTCATTGGCGGCGTTGGAGGCGCCTCGGGTAGCATTCTTTATCTGGTCCGTTCCCAGCGTCTCTGCGACCTTGACTCCGTGCTTGTACGTGAAATAACGTGCAGCAATGCCAATTGCACCTCCGATCAGTACACCAAAAAAACCTCCGATAGCACCTCCGACAGCGGCTCCAGCTGGGCCTCCTGTCAGCATTCCTACGAGCCCGCCTATAGCTGCGCCAGCACTTAAACCTATTCCCGCGCCCCATCTAAAGGAAAGCTTTCCACTCTTGGAACGTGCAAATTTCCAGAGTGTCAGGTCTTTTTTTTCCTCAGGAGTAAAGGCGCCTTCTGGAACAAGTCCGTCAAACTGGTGGGCATGTTTGTCAACGGCGTCGGCATAGTTCGCGGCTTGATTCAGGACGTCTTGGGTCCCCGTCACAATCTCGCTGACGTTTTTCATGCCCCCTGTCCGGTCGACATACAACATCGGGTTATTGCCTGCCATCCGATACAGATTCAACCCATCCACATCCCCACCGGGATCGGCACTGATCCAGCGTTGCAACCACGGTGCGTAATAGCGCTGCCCATAGTAATAAAGCCCGCTGACATCCATTTCCTTGCCGGAATAACGGATGGTTTTGTAATCGGCTTCCACGACCGAGCGCGCCGCCCACCAGCAGGTACCGCCGAAGGGGTAATACAACTCGTGGCTGATCACCGCGCCGTCGTGGTCCAGTTCAAGGGTGCTGGAACCCAGGTGATCGTCGAGGCTATAGCGCAATTGGTTATTGTCGATGTCTTTGGGTTTACCCAAGGCCCAATGCAGGTAACGCACGTTGCCGTGAAGGGTGATGACATGCAGTTCTTGCGTGTTGTTGAGGGTGCGAATTTCCAGTCCCGGCAGGTAGTAGACGTCGCATTTGTGGCTGATGGACCTGGCCTGTGTGGTCAGCTGTTTGTGCACGCGTACGCCCTGGCTGTAGGCGTAGGTTTCTTCATCGTTAAGCCCTGTGCCTCGATCGATCAGGGTAGCGATGTTCAATTGATCGCGATGATTCCAGGTCAGCGGCTGACCTGCTTGCAACATCCGTTGATTGCCATGGGCATCGAAGCTTTCGTCGAACACCGGCTCAGGGTCGCCTTCCTTCCAGGCCAGACCGCGATTGCTGGTGGGGTCGATGCGCATGTGGTGGGTGTAACAGTTGCCTTCGCGCTGGTGACAGAGCCACGTCAGGTTGTCACCGTGGTCGTAGTCATACTGCTCGGTGTAGTTGAGGAGACGGCCCGTATCGATAGGCGTGATCAATTCGGGCAGACCCGGCTGGAGCGTGGCGCCGGCCACTTCAAGACCACTGGCTCTGGTCAGCCGGTACAGCGAATCATAGGCAAAGTCGCGGTCGCCATCGACGCGCTGGTTGGCAAAGAATACCGGTTTGAAGCCGTGGTCTTCGATACGCAGTATGTTGCCCATGCGGTCATAGTGATAGCTGAGGTTTTGCAGCAGCGATTGGCCTGGGACGCCGGCCGTCTGGCTTGTCAGGCGACCGTCGGCAGGGTCATAGGTCCAGGTGCTGACAACGCCGTTGCCAGCGGTTTTCGTTTCAATGTGAGCGAACGCGTTGTAGGTCAAACCCTGCACTATCGGTTGCAGTGAGTCGCCATCCTTTAGCTGAAGAAAACTCTGCTTGAGCTGCCCCGCGAGGCCGAAACGTGTGTGCTGTCGATGGCCGGCGGCATCGGTCCGGGTCAGCTCCGCGCCATTGGCGCTGTAGTGCCACGCGGTGGTGCAGGTTTTGCCGTCGAGGAATGTCCGGGTTTCGCGCAACGGCGCGCCAAGCAGGCTGAATCCTGCGAGGTCGAGCCTGCCTGCCGGATCCTCCAGAGTCGTTTTCTGGCCGCGCAGATTGTGGTCCGGGTTTGCCAAATGATCGGCGTAGGTGCTGCGTTCGACGGCAGTCTGCGGTTGCCCGGGCGGCTGTTCGTGCAGGGCGATCACGCGTAACTGGTTGTCGTAGTCGGTTTGCCAGTGACAACCGCGGCCATCCCAGCGTTGCAGCGCTTGTCCGGCGACGCCGATCAGGTTCAAACGCATACCTGCATCAACGCTGTCGACCTGCAATGCTTCACCGGAAAGCCCATGGACACTGAATAGGTTGGGTTTTTCAGCGGTGCCGAACAGTCGCGGGTCCCATTGCGCGATCAGTCGCCCGATAGAGTCATGGATTTTCCGGGTAACGAGGGGCGTCACGGGGCCCTCGATGACTTTGCGCAGGTATTGGACGTGCCGGATGGGCAATCCACGGCCGTCGTTGACCTTCAGGGTCGGTGTATGGCGATGCACCTGAAGGTTCATGGCGTGTTCCGGTGCCGAAGTTTGATGGGCTGCGAGTCATCGGTGTCGTTGAAGTCCTCACTGGTCTGATACCACGGATGGTAAGTCTCGCGTGACACATAGCCTTTGGCACTGATGACTTGAACCGGCCGGCCCAGCGGGTCGTAAAACTGCTGGTCGTGATAGCCGAACCGGCGAAACGATGCATCGTTGATGTAGCGCCAGGCGTTGGCAAAGTAGGGGCGATAGACCCGCACGACCAAGCCCTTATTGTTGTATTCCACCCGTTCGCTGACGCGCCAGCGCGGGTCGGCATGACGTTCCAACGGTTTGCCGGTTACCGGGTCGAGTTCCAGCTCACCTTGTGGCGTGACCACATAGGCCATCCCCGGCTCAACCAGCTGCTTGGTTTGCAAGGTCCGGCCAAAGCCATCGATGCAGGTCAGTTGCATCTGGATTTGCTGGCCCGTTTCGGCGTCTGGATAGTCATCGGCGGTCAGCACCAGGCTGTGCACGGGTTCACGCGCAATACTGCGAATCAGCTCCAGCAGCGTCTGTTCATCCGCTGTTCGGGCCTTGAGCCTGGTAAGACGCAGGCGAGCGGAGGCGCGAATGTGCAGGGACGGCAGGATGTAACCTTGTGCAATCCATTGGGCTAACTGATCAGGGCGCTGGCAAGCCGTATCGGGCGGCTCGCTCATCCAGCTGAGCAAGTCCTTGCGTAATACGCTGGCCGCTTTTTGCAGGGCTACGATCGGGTCCAGAATCGCTTCACCAGGGCTTCGATCGTCAGGGAGAAGGTGTTTATCGAGGGGATCGAAACCGACGTTCGCGCCGTATTCAGTGCCAAATAAACTCGTCGCCAGCGGTTGCCCGGAGGGTTCGTAGATCGCTTCCCGAGTATTTTCGTTGGCATCGATGACGCGTTTTGGCTGGAGTGCGTGGTAGTCGTATTCGGCGTGTGTGATGCAGCCGTCTGGCAACTCAACTGCCGTGGTCAGCAAGCGATAGGGGTCGTAGCTGATCGTGGTCTCGCCGTGACTGGCGGTCGCATTGAATTGCAGCACCTTGTAGAAGCCGTCGAGGTCGGCGTAACAGGAAAAGCCATGCTTCCCGGACCACAGTTCCTGGTTCAGATCGATTTTTGGTGAATAAGGCAGGAACAACGGCATGGGTTTGAAGCCGATGTTGCGAAGTTCCTCTCTGATGTCGAACGGCGCAGGCAAGGTTTCATAAGCGTTCAGAGCCGTCCTGTCATATTCCGCCCGCTCCAGGGGGCCCGCCAACGCCTGGATCCGGGCGCTGCCGTCTGGCAACGGGCTGCCGTCTGCAGACAGATAGCTTTGTCGCGACAATTGGCTCAACTGCCGCAACGCGTTCCATTCCTTCCACATGTGGGATTTTCTCAAGCATTCATACGACACTTCTTGGGGATTGAGGCCGGTAGGGAGCGAGCCTTTGGGCAGCTCAAGTGCGTTGAGGCGCTGGCGCCACGGTAGTCCCAATCG
The DNA here is from genome assembly GCF_018986375.1 of Pseudomonas sp. CVAP#3. Lineage (NCBI taxonomy): Bacteria > Pseudomonadati > Pseudomonadota > Gammaproteobacteria > Pseudomonadales > Pseudomonadaceae > Pseudomonas > Pseudomonas sp. CVAP#3. Next base: position 460,102 of record NZ_JAHMSC010000003.1, on the reverse strand, counting down.
CCAGCCTTGCAGCTCGTCCAGGTGAATGAACTCGGCACGCGACTCGCTCAGGTAATAACGCTGTTGAGCTTCATCGTGGGCATCCAGCCACCATTGAGCCTTATCGGGATCTGCAAAGGGAGGTTCATCCTTTTTGGTTTTGCGCCGTGCATAGCTGACGGTCAACGCGTGAACAGGCGTGCCGAAACGGTCCCACTGCAGCGTGATTTCATGACGGCACAACGGATCATCAACGCAGCGTTCATATTGGTAGCTGATTTTCTCGGCCAGCAACGGCAGGACGATCGCATGGGGATGGTGCGGGGCCATGGGCCTGAGTTCTCGCACCAGATAACGTGACTGCTCCACCGAGTAGGGCATGGCCGCGACGCGGTCTTTCTGTAGCCCGAAGACCTCCACGCGCAGCACCGAGCCACTCAGTGCCCGGGCAATTTCATGCAGCGTGTCCTTGTCGACCGGCTTGAAGAGTTCATCGGCATTGTCATTTTCGTGGTAGTGACTGATCAGCGTTGGCCCCAAGGGGCAGGCGTCACTGTCGCCGTCGAAATATCCCGCGCGAGGCAAGTCGACCAGACGTCCGATATGGAACCAGGTACGGGTCAGTGCCGGTGCGCTAAACGTCGTTTCGCCTTCCTCCGGGCTGGTTTCGCTGTCGGTCTGGTGCAGCAGGCCAAAGCCACGGAACTCGCGGTCATGGCTGTCGTAATAACCATGAAAATAGTTGAAAAACTGATTCAGGCAGTTGCCGGTAATCTCGTCGAGCTGGCTCTGTCGGCTGACCACCTGTACCGGGAACGGCAGGTAGCAGGGCGGCGGTTTATCGGCATCCGGCCATTGTCGTTTTTCATCCAGCCACTCTTGTGCCGAACTGCGATAGCGCACGGTGCCACAGCAACCCATGTTGTTGTTGGTCATCACCAGCGCGTAAGGCCGCACGCTGACAAAGTCGTAACGCCAGTGCTGTGGCGATGGGTGTGGCTGCGTGAAGATCAAACTGGCGCAACCGAGCCCTTGCAGGTCGGCGAAATTGACCTGGCTCAGGCTGTCGTAGCGCACACCCTCGGGCCAGGCCACGCTGATCGGTATTTGCTCGAGCCGATTGCCACCGAGATTGAGGTAGATATCGAAGTGATCCGAATGCAGGTAAAACACCGACGTGGCACCGCAACCATCGATGTCGACGATTCGCACCCGCGCAGCGTCGAACGTCCCGTACTCGAAGGGCAAGGTATCCATGACGAACCCTTTGCCGAAACGTCCGTGGCCCAGGTTCGGCCAGCATTTGATTTCGTCGTGACGAATGCGGCACAGGTCCGGCAGGTCGCTGCCGAGCATATGGCCCAGAAACACCAGTTCGCTGCGTGAGTTGCTGAACAATGGCAGGCTGTCGCCGTTCGGTTCATGGTGCACGTCCTTCGCGGGCCCAAAACCGTCTTCCCGAAGGCTGGGATAAAGACGTACGCTTTTTGGACCGATCAGCGCCAGTGAACTGAGGCCGCTGCCCGTCAGGTCTCCGAATTGTGCCAGAGCGTTGAAGAACTCCAGAGGAAAGGACGTGAAGGGGCTGAACGGCGACCAGCTGCGGTCAGGGTTGAGGGCATAGAAACCACTGAAAGCCGGTTGTGCAACGACCCAGTCGAAAAAGCCATCACCGGTCAGGTCGTTAAGCGACTGCTTCACCGGTTTGCTGCCATCGGCAACCGGGAGGGTCGGCAATACCTGCCACGGACCGTAGATGATTTCATCGGGATGGTTCGGCCCTCGCATCGGTTCTCGGTAGTACCAGCTCCGGTCGTATTGGCAGAGAAAACCCGGTACACCCTCACCATACAGGTCGATACTTTGATGGTGTTGCCCGTCCTGAATACCGGGCATGTGTTCGAAGGGGAAGAACGGTGTCGACTGGGTGTTGATTTCGAATGGCGAGTAGCCGAACTCCATGGGCGGCATGTTTTCCACTGCACCACGGGCGTCAAAAGCTTGATAGTGCGCGGCGCACAGCTGGCTGTAGAACGCCGGCTCTGGGTGATAGTCCAGCAACAGGCGTTTGACCAGCGCAGGCTTTGGCCCCAGTTCATCGGGGAAGTGGTGAAACATCAAAACCTGCCGGCACAGGCGGCGGGTGCTCAATTCGAAGCCATAGCCATAGGAAAAGAACGAGTCGGGGCGAATCAGCCACTCGCCGATGTCATCGTCCGGTTGTGGAAACGGTTCGCCAAAGACGGGTTTCTTGTCCCACTCCGTCGTGCGTTCGCCGTAGTCGAACACCAGGTGAAAGTGCCAATCCAGTGCCGCCGGGTTTTCCACGGTCCAGGCGTACAGATGCTCGCTGGCGTTGACGTTGCCGTAACACACTCGCCGCAGATAACGCTGGGTCCGGTAATCGTGGAGCTGATCGTTGAGCGGGTCTTCAGGTTTGTACTCATAGACGATGTGTTCGCCATGGGCGCTCTTGCTTTCAAGCAGCAACCAGACGCCAACCCGTAACCCGTCGTTCGGATCGGCGCGCCGCGAAGCCTCGCTCTTGCCATAAATGTGCAGACTGCCGTCGGCCCCGTGTACCAGCCAGAAAGGCGGCTGGTTAAGCTTGGTGCTCGATTGCCAGAGCTCGATCCGATCGAAGGCGCCTTCGACCCGAGGCCAGTAACGGACCACCGAGTGCTTGCCGACAGGTTCACCGTTGTAGTGATCTTCGGGGCGGGACTGGATGTGCCTGGCCAGATCGCGTTCGGGCATCCATTCATCACCGCTGGGCCCCACGATGACATCGTCTGCGAGGTAGCGAGGTACGCCTTTGCTGGTCTGGCGCGTGATGGCGTTGACGGTCAAGCGCCAGCCGAGGCCAAACGGGCCATTGCCCGCCTGGCTGTCGTAACTCAGCCCGAGTGCCGGATCAAAGCCGCGTCCCGGCGAGATCGGCAACGGTAGCTCGAAGGAAGCCTTACCGCTGGTGCCAATGGCGCCCCAGCTTTTGCCGATGCTGGTAATCGCGGCACTCTTGGCAATGGAAGGCGGGGTGATGTTTTGGGCGGCTTGATCTTCCATGGTCAGATTCTGTTCCAGCCTGGCGAGCGGGGGGGCGGATGGCTCACGCTACCAAGTTGGGTACATGACGTAACCTGTCAGACTTGACAGGTTTCAAGGGTTTTTCTAGAACGAATCGGCCTATCCAATGAGCTTTTCATCGCTGTCAGTTCGTAGCGTCTTGCGCAAATGACAGGCGAAAAAAAGCCGCGCTGTTTTTGCAAACAGTGCGGCTTTCTTTTCCAGCGGTTAAAGGCTTATTGCACTTCTACTGCCAGGCTTTCACTGATTTTCTTCTGCCAGATGGCTGGGCCGGTGATGTGCACCGACTCGCCCTTGCTGTCGACCGCAACGGTCACCGGCATGTCTTTGACGTCGAACTCGTAGATCGCTTCCATGCCCAGTTCGGCGAAAGCCACAACGCGGGATTTCTTGATCGCTTGCGCCACCAGGTAAGCCGCGCCGCCGACTGCCATCAGGTAAACCGCCTTGTGGTCCTTGATCGCTTCGATCGCGGTCGGGCCGCGTTCGGATTTGCCGATCATGCCCAGCAGGCCGGTTTGCTCGAGAATCTGACGGGTGAACTTGTCCATCCGCGTCGCGGTAGTCGGGCCGGCTGGGCCCACCACTTCTTCGCGCACCGGATCGACCGGGCCGACGTAGTAGATGAAGCGACCCTTGAGGTCCACCGGCAAGGTTTCACCCTTGTTCAGCATCTCGACCATGCGTTTGTGCGCAGCGTCGCGACCGGTGAGCATCTTGCCGTTCAGCAGGACGGTTTCGCCCGGCTTCCAGCTCTGCACGTCTTCAGGTGTCAGGGTGTCGAGGTTGACGCGACGGGCCGACGGGCCGGCTTCCCAGACGATTTCCGGGTAGGCGTCCAGCGGTGGCGCTTCCAGCGACGCCGGGCCGGAACCGTCGAGCACGAAGTGCGCGTGACGGGTGGCGGCGCAGTTGGGGATCATGCACACCGGCAACGAAGCGGCGTGGGTCGGGTAATCCATGATCTTCACGTCGAGCACGGTGGTCAGGCCACCCAGGCCCTGGGCGCCGATGCCCAGTTGGTTGACCTTCTCGAACAGCTCCAGGCGCATCTCTTCGATACGGTTCTGTGGGCCACGGGCCTTCAGCTCGTGAATGTCGATGGATTCCATCAACACTTCCTTGGCCATGACCGCAGCTTTCTCGGCGGTGCCGCCGATGCCGATGCCGAGCATGCCCGGTGGGCACCAGCCAGCGCCCATGGTCGGAACGGTCTTGAGCACCCAGTCAACGATCGAGTCGGACGGGTTGAGCATGGCCATTTTCGACTTGTTCTCGGAACCGCCGCCCTTGGCTGCCACGTCGACTTCCACGGTGTTACCCGGAACGATCGAGTAGTGGATCACCGCCGGGGTGTTGTCCTTGGTGTTTTTACGAGCGCCCGCCGGGTCGGCGAGGATCGAAGCACGCAGGACGTTTTCCGGCAGGTTATAGGCGCGACGCACGCCTTCGTTGATCATGTCGTCCAGGCCCATGGTCGCGCCATCCCAGCGCACGTCCATGCCTACACGGACAAACACGGTGACGATGCCGGTGTCCTGGCAAATCGGACGGTGGCCAGTGGCACACATGCGCGAGTTGATCAGGATCTGCGCCATCGAATCGCGGGCTGCCGGCGATTCTTCACGCAGGTAGGCCTCGTGCATCGCCTGGATGAAATCCACGGGGTGGTAGTAGGAAATGAACTGCAGGGCGTCGGCAACGCTCTGAATCAGGTCGTCTTGCTTGATCACGGTCATGAGTCGCGCTCCTCTAAAAGACGGGAACATTCAATAAGGTGCTTGCAGTTGGGGTGCATCGGTCGACTGCAAACACCTTTCAAGGCACGCCGGGGTTGCTGGCGCGACGCTAAAAAGGCGCGGCAGTATAACGCGCCTCGAAGCCGGGCACACCCGCCGACAGTCAAACCAAAGTCGCATAGGGTCAAGCATGCCCATCTGTTGGCAAAGACGCTTTGCGTGGCGAGGGAGCTTGCTCCCGCTCGGCCGGTCCGCGCTCGGGCGAAGCAGCCGCAAATCCAGCCAGCCAGGTGTGCCTGAGACATCGAGGTGGGAAGCTTTAGGCCTGCTTCGCAGTCCAGCGGGAGCAAGCTCCCTCGCCACAAAGGTTTGCCTGGCCTGCATTGCATCGTGCGTGCCTATCACCTCAAAATTGAATGGTCATTCTTGAGGTGCAACACTAAAGTGGCATCTGGCATTTCAGGGTAGGACACTCTTATCAGTCCCCCTTCGTACGGTGAGCCAACGATTGACCCATAACGCTCTCCAGAGTCTGTTGCTCAAGCGCTTTATTCTGGCGACGGGCACCTATGCGCTGGTGTTATTGCTGCTGTGGCTGGCGATTCTCAGTGGTCACTATCAAGGGTCGGTGCGCAGCGCGGTAATCGGTACGGTGCTGGCGATACTCAGCCAGACGGTGTTGTTCGCGCTGTTTTTCACTGGGCGCAATCTGCGCTTTGCCGACCCGGGCCTGACCGAAGTTCAGGTGCTCTTGGGGCTTGGCTGGCAGACCTGGTTGATCGCTCATCTGGACTCGGCCCGTGGCGCCTTCCTGGTGTTTTACCTGTTGATTCTGTTATTCGGACTTTTCCATCTGCCGCGCCAAGCGTTCATCCGATGTGCGGCCTTGGTCTTTTTCAGCTTTGCGGGCCTTAACCTCTGGGAAGGTTATCACCTCGAATCGGTCGACCCGGCGCTGGCGGCGCTGCAAGTCTGCGTGTTGTTTATCGTGCTGGTCTGGCTGACGCTATATGCCGGCTACGTTCAGACCTCACGCCAACGCATGCGCAAGCGGCGCTTTGCCTTGCAAGCGCATCAAGACACCTTGCGCGGGATGATGCGCCAACTCGAAGACCTGGTGGCCACCGACGAACTCACGGGGCTGTTCAACCGCCGGCATTTTCTACGCCTGACCACGCGCGAACTGCGCAGCATGGAAGAGGGCATGGTGCATGGTCTGGCGCTGATAGACCTCGACCATTTCAAACGCATCAACGACAGGTATGGTCATGCGGCCGGCGATCAGGTGTTGCAAGCATTCGCCGGTGTCGCCACGGCCTGCCTGCGTGAAGACGATGTACTGGCGCGTTATGGCGGTGAGGAGTTTGTGTTGTTGCTACCCGATTGTGATCCCGAGCGCCTGACCTCCTGCTGCGAGCGGCTGCGCATTGCCTTTACCGAGGTCGAGCTGATTGGCTTGAACGTGCGGGACCTGAGTTTGTCCGCCGGCATGACCTTGCTTGAGTCGGGTGACAATCTGGATGACGCCTTGCAGCGTGCCGATCAGGCGCTGTACCGCGCCAAGCGTGACGGTCGCAATCGCTGCGCTGCCGCTTGGGAAAACGCCGATGCCTGAACTAAAGGTGGGCGAACTTCAGTGGTCGGTTGCAGCGGGCAGCACCCTGCTCGACGCGCTTAACCAGAACGGCCTGCACGTGCCTTACAGCTGTCGCGCCGGCAGTTGCCATGCGTGCCTGGTGCAGTGCCTCAAAGGCGAGGTGAGCGACCGACGTCCCGATGCGCTGAGCGCCGAGCAACGTGAGCAAGGCTGGCGGCTGGCCTGTCAGTGCGAAGTCGTCGATGACCTGCAAGTAGCGGTGTTCGATCCGCTACGCGACGGCTTGCCGGCCACCGTCGAAGCTGTCGACTGGTTGAGTGCCAGCGTGTTGCGCCTGCGTTTGCAGCCCGAGCGTCCGTTGCGCTATCAGGCCGGACAGCATCTGGTGCTGTGGGCCGGCAACGTGGCGCGGCCGTATTCGTTGGCCAGCCTGCCGCAGGAAGATCGTTTTCTGGAGTTTCACCTCGACTGCCGCTTGCCGGGTGAATTCAGCGATGCGGCACGCTTGCTGAAAATCGGCGACCCGATTCGTCTGGGCGAGTTACGCGGCGGCGCGTTGCATTATGACCCCGACTGGCAAACCCAGCCGTTGTGGCTGCTGGCGGCCGGCACCGGATTGGCGCCGTTGTTTGGCGTATTACGCGAGGCATTGCGCCAGGATCATCAAGGCCCCATCCGGGTGATTCACCTGGCCCATGATGCCAGCGAGCATTACCTGGCCAAACCCTTGGCGGCACTGGCGGCGCAGCGTCCCAACCTTAGCGTCGAGCTGCTGACGGCGGCTGAGCTGTCGGCGGCTTTGGCGCAATTACGCCTTGTTTCCCGGCAAACCCTGGCCTTACTCTGCGGGCACCCCGACAGCGTCGACGCCTTTGCCCGGCGCCTGTACCTGGCAGGACTGCCGCGCAATCAACTATTGGCCGATGTCTTCGTGCCGCGGGGTTGAACGCGAAATCACTTTCACGAGACTTACCATGACGAACGCCATCCTGCTGGAACGTGAGCGCGGGCTGCTGACCTTGCGCCTGAACCGCCCGGACAAGAAAAACGCCCTGACCCGCGCCATGTACCGCCAGTTGGCGGACGCCTTGCAACAGGCCGACGCCGACCCCGAGATCAACGCCATACTGATCACCGGCACCCGCGAATGCTTCACCGCCGGCAACGACATCGCCGATTTCCTCGAAGAACCGCCGAGCGACCTCGCCAGCCCGGTGTTCCAGTTCATGCGCAGCCTGCTGGAATGCCGCAAGCCGGTGATCGCGGCCGTGGCCGGCGCCGCCGTGGGCATCGGCACCACCCTGCTGCTGCATTGCGACCTGGTGTACATCAGCGCAGATGCGAAGTTGCGCATGCCGTTCGTCAACCTCGGGCTGTGCCCGGAATTTGGTTCGAGCCTGATCCTGCCGCGCTTGCTCGGGCAGGCTAAAGCCGCTGAGCTGTTGCTGCTGGGCGAAGGTTTCAGCGGTGAACAGGCTGCCGCCTGGGGCATCGCAACCCAAGCGTTGCCCAGTGGTGAGGCCGCAGTGGCCAAGGCGCGCGAGATGGCATTGCGCTTCGAAACACTGGCGCCCGAAGCCGTGCGCATCAGCAAGCAGTTGATGAAAGCCCCGGACCGCGAACAGCTGCGCAAAGCGATCGAGGAGGAGGGCAACCTGTTTGTCCAACGGCTGCGCTCGCCGGAAGCGATTGCGGCGTTGTCGGGGTTTATCAACAGAGCCTGAAGGTTGCAGGTCCGTCCGTAGCAGCAGGCTCGACAGCTGCTACGGGGGCGGTTCTGCACTGTATTTCAACGTGAGGCTGCGGGGTTCAGGAAGCAGGCGATGAGGGCTGCGGGGCTTAAAAACCCCCAGTCGCCTGCTACCAGTACCTTCCCATCCTCTTGTAACGCCATGGCGTGGGCGACTGTGTAATTGTTCGCGAATTCGGTAGAACTCCAACCTTTCCCGTGGCCAAAGTCGTGATCCAGTGTTCCGTCCAACAGGAAGCGAGCTACTACGAACGCGGGTTTTTTGCCGTTACCCAGCAGCCTTCCTGACACGATGATTTTCCCATCAGCCAGCCCGACACCAAAAAACAAGACAATGCTTCCCTCTCCGAAGGATTGAAACAGTACCTTTGCGTCATTGAATGTTGGTTCAAGTTCACCCTTTTCGGTGAGGCAGGCCAGCACGCCATGACGTGGATTCGGCCCCCAACCTGCGACAAGAACACCTGTTTTGCCATACGGGGAGAGCTTTTCGAACGTAAGTTCAGATTCGGGGAACAGTTTGAACCCCATTTCGTCGAAGTCGGTGTTGAAAGTGCCATCGTCATTAAGGCAAGCCACCATGGCATTGCCATTGAGTTTTCCGCACACAATGATTTTTCCGTTCAGCACAAGGACGTCGCTGAGGGTGCTATTAACCAACGCTTGATTGGTAACGGCGACATAACCGGTCTTGTTGAAGCTGGTGTCAAACGAGCCGTCACTGTTGAGCCGGATCAGTACCGCGACGGTGGCAACCCAGATCGGCATGTAAATTTTCGTGACCACATAGATTTTTCCATCCGCTACCGTGCAAGGCCCCGAGGCGTCGATGCCGGTTGTCGTTACGAATGGAGGCTCCAGTCCAAGGACTTTGGAAAGGTTTTCAGGCAGTTTGACCGTTAGCAGACCTTTCACACCAAAGCGTTCATCCACACGCCCGTCGAGATGAAGGCGAGCAAGCACAGCCTCGCCTTTTATCGTATCGATACCGGACAGCAGGATTCTTGGTTCACCACCAACCGTCAGGAAAAGGATCTGCAGCAATTGGGTGTCCTGCATAGGGCCAAAAGTCACGATCACGAATCCACCTTTACCGGATTCATCTTTTATGCCGAAATCGTCGTCTGAAGAACCATCTTTATGCAGTCGGGCAACGCCTAGCTTTTGAATTGCGTCGATACCCTGGGCGTCAACGCCACCGCCGACGTAGATCTTGCCGTCGGGACCTTCGACAATGCATCTGCCTGTAGTGCTTTTGGTGTTGGGGAAGGCTAGAACCTTCTTGCCGTTTTTATCACCAAACGTTGGGTCGAGATCACCCGCGGCGCGAGCGGTCAGTGCTGTGTATTGGCTCATCGTTCTATTCCTTTAATTGGAGTGAGTTATCCGTCAAGGGCTGCCAATGACGAGCCGCAACCGCCAAGCGCGAGAAAGCCTTGATGACAGCGATAGCAGCAGTGGACCAGATCGATTAAAGGGTTTGAACTGAAGGGCGTCTACTGTCAGATCTGACAGGTGACAATCGGTGAAATTATCTATCTGACTGGTTTGAAACGAAAAAAGCCCCGCAGCGTTTACTGCGGGGCTTTTGCGTTTCAGCGGTCGGTGACTCAGACCATCTTGTCGCCAACGTGCAGGATCTTCATGCCGTTGGTGCCACCGATGGTGTGGTAGCTGTCGCCCTTGGTCAGGATGACCCAGTCGCCTTTCTCGACCACGCCGAGTTTGAGCAACTCGTCGATCGCAGCCTGGCTGACTTGCTCGGGCGGCAACGATGCCGGGTCGAACGGTACGGTGTAGACGCCACGGAACATGGCCGCGCGGGCCTGGGTTTCGCGGTGCGGGGAGAACGCGTAGATCGGCACCGAGGAACGAATGCGCGACATGATCAACGGCGTGTAGCCACTTTCGGTCAAGGCGATGATCGCCTTCACGCCCGGGAAGTGGTTGGCCGTGTACATGGCGGCCAGGGCAATGCTCTGGTCGCAGCTTTCGAACACTTTACCGATGCGGTGGCTGGAGGTTTTGCTGGTCGGGTGCTTTTCAGCACCGATGCAAATCCGTGCCATGGCCTGGACCGCTTCGAGCGGGTACTGGCCGGCGGCGCTTTCCGCCGAGAGCATCACCGCGTCGGTGTAGTCGAGCACGGCGTTGGCTACGTCGGACACTTCAGCGCGGGTCGGCATCGGGTTCAGGATCATCGACTCCATCATCTGGGTCGCGACGATCACCGCTTTATTGTGGCGGCGTGCGTGCAGGATGATCTTCTTCTGAATACCCACCAGCTCGGCGTCGCCGATTTCCACACCCAGGTCACCACGGGCGACCATCACGGCGTCCGAGGCCTTGATCAGGCCGTCGAGGGTTTCGTCATCGGCCACGGCTTCGGCGCGCTCGATCTTCGCCACCAGCCAGGCAGTACCGCCGGCCTCGTCACGCAGTTTGCGGGCGTATTCCATGTCGGCGGCGTCACGCGGGAAGGACACGGCGAGGTAGTCGACTTCCATTTCAGCGGCGAGCTTGATGTCGGCCTTGTCTTTTTCAGTCAGGGCCGGGGCAGTCAGGCCACCACCGCGACGGTTGATGCCTTTGTGGTCCGACAGCGGGCCGCCGATGGTCACGGTGCAATGCAGTTCGGTAGCGGTGGCGGTATCAACGCGCATCACCACGCGGCCGTCGTCGAGCAGCAGCTCGTCGCCCACACCGCAATCCTTGACCAGGTCCGGGTAGTCGATGCCGACCACTTGCTGGTTGCCTTCGGTCAGCGGATGGCTGGTGGAGAAGGTGAATTGATCACCGATCTTCAGCTCGATGCGCTTGTTGGCAAATTTGGCGATACGAATTTTCGGGCCTTGCAGGTCACCCAGCAGGGCGACGAAGCGGCCGTGCTTGGCCGCGAGATCACGCACCAGCTTGGCGCGAGCCTTGTGCTCGTCGGGCGTGCCGTGGGAAAAGTTCAAGCGGGCAACGTCCAGGCCAGCCAGAATCAGCTGTTCGAGAACTTCCGGCGAGTTACTGGCCGGGCCAAGGGTAGCGACGATTTTGGTACGACGGACGGTCATGCAGAGACTCCTGAGTTCAAGCGCTGAGTGAGGCTACTATGGTCCGATGCTGTAGTCATTGTTCGTTTGCACTACTTATTCGTTTGTTTATTGAAACGAACATTCCTGAAAATTTTCGGATCCGTCCATTGAGAAGCACCTTCCGTTTGTCGGCACTGTTAGTTTTAACAGGTAGGCAGGCATTAGGGGGCGGGGTTGAATGCTCTGAAACCTCGTCAACAGGTGACGGGTCAAGGAGATGAAAATTATGACCACGGATACTCAGGTACTGCATGCTCCGGTAATCGTTGACCCGGCAGAGGGCGCAACAGTGAAAAACAAGGTCACGGTAGCGGGAACCGCTGAGCCAGGTGCCGTCGTTACCATTGCCGAGGCAGGCGACCAAAACCAGTTGCATTTGAAACTCATCACGTCAAAGGGCGGTCATTGGTCAGGTACTTTTGATCAAGACCTGCCAAAAGGTGTGCATAAGATTCAGGCACGCCAGACTCATAACGGTGTCGTTTCGCCTTGGTCATCGGTTCGAACATTTACGGTCATCTGACCGGCACATTTTCCTGTGTTCAAAAGCCTACTGAGCCTTGGCGGTTCAGTGGGCTTTTTTCACCTGATCCGGTTATTGAAGATTTTCACCAACGGGTCGATACAGAGCACAAGACAGGAGAACCCCCATGCGATTCGTGCTCATTGCCGCCCTTGCCCTCAGTGCCACGGGCTGCACCCGTTGGTCGATGGACCATCATTTGAACAACGCCTACCGCGCTTATGACCGAGGCAATTGCGAGGACGCGATGCTCGAATTGTCCCAGGTCGATCGCAACAGCCGGGCGCGGCGCTATATACAGCCGGAAGTGTCGATGCTGCGCGGCCAGTGCCTGGAACGTCAGAAGCTCTACGTCGACGCGGCCCAGACCTACCAGTTCATCATCGCCCAGTACCCGGACAACGAGTACGCGTACCGCGCCCGAGCGCGGCTGGAAACCTTGCAGTCGCTGGGTTGGTACCCACCGCGCAGCAGCGCCAAAAGTATGCCCGCGCCTCTGTAATGGTATGTGCCTGATCCCCGTCAGCCAAGAGACAAGCGTGCCGAACGCAAAACCTGTGGCGAGGGAGCTTGCTCCCGCGGGTCGGTCCGCGCTCGGGCGAAGCGACCCTAAAATCAGCCACCGCGAATATTCAGATGGAACGCGATTACCGGATTACGACCGCTTCGCGGTCGAGCGGGAGCAAGCTCCCTCGCCACAATTGATCACCAGTCGATAGATATTCGTTAACTGACGAGCATCAGGGTGTGTGTGCCCGCCTTGAGCTAATCTTCGATTAGCGCGTTTTAGAATGTTCAACCTAAATCACGTTGATACCTGTGACCGGCGGCGGTGACGTTCGCACCGGAATCGGGGAGAGCGCTCCTGTCTGGCAGGCACGTTCCGAAGTATCAGTACGACCCTGCTCAGGGGGCTTTCCATCGTGATAAACAGCCTGTTCACTGACCGCCGGATCGAGCGGCATCAACTGCCGTGTTTTCTGAGAGTGTTCAACAGTGTCACCGACAAGCCTGTCGGCTTTATCGGCAATGTCACGGATGATGGCCTGATGCTCATTTGCCCGCTGCCGATGATGGTCGGCGCAGCGTTTGACCTGCGCTTGAAAATCCCTGCCAGCGAAGGTGTCTTGCAGGTCATCGACCTGCGTGCCCGTTGCCTGTGGTGCCGTGAAGACGCCACCCCCCACCACTACGACGCCGGTTTCGAGGTGCAACGGGCACCGCCTGAATACGGGCAACTGGTGAGTGCCTTGCACCAGTACTTCAGCTTTTACCCGATGCCGGCGTCGGTCTGATCCTTCTGCGCACATTCACTAAACACCGCCCCCGTAGCAGCTGCCGAGCCCGCGAGGCTGCGTTCGAGGACGCAGTCCTCGCCAACCCTGCGTACGCGGTTTTCCAGAACAAACGCGTCGCCTGATTTCACGACTGCTTCGCAGCCGAACGCCGCCTCGCAGGCTCGACAGCTGCTACGGAGGTGTCTCAAGGTTTTGCGGTGGTGTTTTTTGGGTGGCGGCCGGGAAGTCAGTCGCCACCCAAAACGCTTACAACTGCAGCCCGTACTCGATTGGCTGGATCGGGTACTCGTTGTCCAGCGCCTTCTCGACCAACAACAACCCGTGCTCGGTCAACTGATGGATCGCCAGCGCCAGGTTGCGGTGCTTGTCTTCCAGGTCGTCGGACAGGTCGAGGATCAACGTGCTCACCGAGCAGAAGGTCTCGTAGGTGTAGGCCATCAAGGCTTCGTTGTTGATGTCGGGGAGCACGGCGAAGAACTTCAGCGAACGCCGTTCATAGTCGCGCGGGTTGCCGGTGCCGGGTTTGAGGTAGTGATCCAGCGCCTTGTGCGCGGCGGCGTGGAGCTTTTTCGAGTCGGGGGAATCGTAGGGGGAGACGTTGTCGTGTTCGGGGGGATTCGGTGTGGCTTTGAACATATTTATTACTCCGTGGTGGAGCTGCCACCGCCTCGCGACTAAACGAATGGGTGGCGGCTGAACGCAGGTTAGTCGACCGGACGGAGTACGAAAACCGGCGCGCCCGAGGGCGCCCTGCGCACAGCCACCATAGAGTTCAGGGATAGGGAATACCTGACCATCTGGAGCGCAGTGCACCTTCGTACAACGTCCGAGCGACTAAACCCGATCGCTGATGGGCAGCGACACGGGAACAATAGAAGCCAGGGCCAAGGTGCACAAGCCGGCGGATTCTGGCGTAACTGTAGGGCGCTGCGCAAGGAGGTGTAGCCGCTGACTGAGGCGTTGAAAACACGGGAGAGTAATGAGGTAAGCAGGGTTGCCGTTCGTCGGGACTGTCAGTTTTTACAGGTAGAAAATGCCCAGCGCGCGACGTAGAAAGAAAGCTGTGGATCATTCAACGGCAGGCGACGCGAAAGGTGTGGGTTATGTCAAACGATAAGGAAAGTGCATTAGAAGAGGGCGATGTTGGATCAACTATCGCCCTCGATCCTCTGCAAATTCAACGTTATGAAAGTGAAGAACTCTTCGATACAGTCGCTAGCATTGTATTTAATGTTCCGCAATCGGATGGCGAACATCAGGTGTGGATCCAGTATTTTGGTCCTGATTATTTTGAGTGGATATCTGAAGGTGAGTGGTATAAAGGCGTTCGGTGGAATATTAAAGAAAATACAAATTTCCCGCAGGGGCAGGGTTTTTACGTTACATGGTGGAATTATTATGAGCAGCAATCTCCGTCAAGAAGAAAATATATTTTTGTTGCCAGTAAACCCAGGATTACCACCTATGATCAAACTATCAATTCTGTTAGAGGCGTAGAGGGGCGCTTTGGTGCGCTTCGGGTCGTGGAGCATATTACGGCTCGAGAAATGAGCTCTACTTTTTCTTCCAGTGGCTCTTGGAGCAAAACTCTGCATGCGCATATAAGGTCAGGTCGTTATCAAGTTGTTATTGAGGAAAAAATTCCGGAGCATGCTGTTCGGTATTCTAGTCCTCTAACGATTGAATGTATTCGAGCACCCGATATTTTGCTTCCTGCTGAGCAAGCGTCGCTCGCTAACCAAGTGGTCACTATTCGTGGAAATAACGGTTTGCCTGGCGCAGTTATTCAAATTGTTAATCAATCCGGCTCTTTTGAGTGGGGGCGCGGCGTCGTTAAGGGCGATGGATCCTGGGAAGTTAGCGTTGATTTCACCTATACATATATTTCGGTAACCATCTACGCCCGACATACATTGGGTAACCTCACTAAGTCTTCTCGTACCTATACTCTCCCAGCTTCTGAGCCCATTATCACTTCCCCGAGTCCAAATAGTATTGTCGATCTGCGAGAGTCGATTTCAGGCTCTCGTGGCATTGCTGGAGCCACCATCAAGGTGCGCAAAGATTTTGATTCAAGTTTCATACTAGGGCAATGCCCCGTGGAGGCTGGTGGGCTTTGGACGCTGAGGACTCTAATCAGGGATATGATTCCAGGCCCCTTTTCCGTTGTCGCGGAGCAAGTGCTTAATGGCGGGCCTTCTGGGGTAAGTAAAGTTCAGAGTTTCAAAGTCCGTCCTGCCAAGCTGGCCGTCACCGTAACGCCACTCCCCAATGAGCAAGTCAAATTCTCAGGATCCGGTTACACCGGTGCCACGGTTGAGATCACTAAAGTCAGTGGGCCGGGCGAAGCAGTTTTACTCACCAGCGAAGTGAAAAAAGATGCGTGGGAGGTGACTGTCACGGGCTGGGTGCCGGGCAGCTATGTCCTGTCAGCGATACAAAAAGTTCCGGACAAACCCAGTGGCTGGATCCTGTCGCAGGACTATCGGTTCGACCGTACTTGGGAAGTGGCGAGCCCGACCGACGTGACCTACACGGTAGTGGACTACACGCCAACCTTCTCTGGAAAGGGCTATACCGGGGCCACCGTTGTCATCGCGTTTGAGGGCGGTGCAACCGCTGCACCGAATGTCGAGGTAGTGGGTGGCGGATGGTCAAGCACCGCTTCGCAAGTGTGGGGACCTACGACCAAGCGCAAGGTCCATATCAGGCAAGGCCTGAATGATCGGTGGTCCGTCGGCTGGGTAGAAATCTTGGTGACCATCCCACTGTTGGCACCAGAGATCACTATTACCGACGATGGATCGTCGCCGATCATCACCGGCACCTGCTGGCCTGGGGCCGTGGTCAATCTGACATACAGCGACAGCGCCACGGTGCACAATCCTTCCGGAGCCTCCGGCACCTGGACCTTTCAACGTACCGATCACTTTGCCCACGATGTCACTCATACAGTCACCGTGACCCAGACGTTCGACTCGCAAACGTCGGAATCGGCGAGCGAGATGTTCACTATCCCGCTCCCTAAACTGGACATCACATCACCTGAGCCAGGTAAAGACGAAGAGGTGGGCCCTGACCTGATCGTTAAAGGTGACAACGGGGTGAAGTGCGCCACGGTGAAGATCCGGGACGCTCAAAACAGCTCAATATTGGGTTCCAGGCTTCTAAGCGCTGACGGCCCTTGGTCAGTAGCTCTCGATGAGCGACTGGCGTTTCGTCGATACAGCATTGACGCGACGCAGAGCAACAGCGTGCGGGAGTCGGAGCGTAGCGAGGTGTGCACGTTCAGGGTGGTGCTGTTGCCGCCAACGTTCGAGGTGCCGCAGCCAGGAGGCGATCTACCGCGCACCTCGATCATTTCAGGCCAAGGCCTGCCCGGTGCCCGGGTTTCGGTATGGCGCCAAGGCAATCCGGTACCTCTGCTTCACGATATTCTCGTTGACGAAAACGGTCACTGGGAAGGTCCGGTGATGTTGTTTTTGGTCGGCGAAATAGTCATCCAGGCCACGCAAACCGTTGAGCAGCAGACGTCAAAAGACAGCCCCCCGCTGACCTGTAACGTGGTGCCGAATGCGCCGTTCATGGAAACCCCGGCCCCTGACGAATTCGTACAGGACGAGGTGGTGTGTTCCGGGTTTGGTTATACGGACAATACGGGCGATACGGTCACGGTGGCGCTCGCCGATGCTCCGCAAACGGCGCTGGGGCAAGTCCAGGTTCTTGCTGACCGGAGCTGGTCGATACGGATCACGCTCGCCCGTCCGGGCGGCATTCATAAATTGATCGCTGTGCAATCGCGCGATGGCTTCGCTTCTGCCCCGTCACCTGAACGGCTGATTCGCTTGGGCGCTTATCAGCCACTGATCAATGTGCCGGCAGAGGGCTGCTGGGTCACTGATCCGGTGGCGTTCGAAGGCAAAGGCCTGGACGGTATGGGTAAGCTGTTTGCCTGGTTTAACCCTGAACTGAAACTGGCCAGAGACATCGTGATCACTGAGGCAGATTGGCAGGCCACGGCTCAAGTGGAGCTGAGGCGGGGGGGGTATTGGGTCTGCTTTCAGCAACGCCTTGCGGGTGGAACGGAGTCATCTCGCCGGGCCGAAAGCGCACGCTTCGAGGTTGAATCGCCGAAGCCTTCGTCTGAGTAACCGCCTTCAGGGCTTCCGACGAGCGGTCGGCGCTACTGTCAGTTATGACAGTAGACGCAGGCTTCGCTTTGGCGCCAAATTCAACCAGTGAATTGAACCCGGCGACGCGCTCATCAGGGTGTTCAGCGTCCTGTCATCCGTACAAGGAGTGTCATCATGGCTGCCTCACAGAATTCCCCCCTTCGGCAGATCTACCGCGAAGTGTTCAGTGAGAAACAGCGCAAGGATAATGATTCGCTGAGCCGATACATCGAACAGGATGGATCGGTTTTCCCTCTGGTGGCAGAGGGTGTGAAAGGTCTGGTACGTGACTTCGGCTTGAACCGGGACGACGCGCAAATGTTTCTGCGGCGTGCCAATGCCTTGGCAATCTATGTGCGACGGAAGTTTATCGAGCAGGAGTTGACCGGCGATAAAACAGAACCCATGAGACCGATGAGCGGGCTTTTATCATTGGTGACGGGACCCAGTTTTGAAAAAATTTTTTATCCACCCTTCGATAGCTTATGCCCGCCTGATGCCCTGGAGTCGGTGACTTCACCCGTTGCGTATCTGATTGAGTTGCTGATGTGGATCAGAGACAAAATCGAAGCTCGTGGTGATGACGAAAGAATGCCGCTCACGGGACGGCGCACGGATCTGCAGTCGTTGCTCATCAATCACAAGGCGGTGCATCAAGCCGTGTCATCGGTGGACATCATCGTCCCGGTGCTGGAAGCGTTTATCAAGGCCCACGGCCAGGCGGGCGGTGATATCGATGATGCCCTGCGCCAGGCCCGTTATCCCAATGGGCTGCCCCATTGCCAGGACTGGAAGACGATCGATTTTGTCGCCCGGCACCATGACCTGTCGGTAGGGGCTGTGGCCCGTGTGGTCGATCCGTTCATTCCGTACTTTCTGCAACTCAATGCCCAGGGCGGTGATGGGGAGCGGGCCTTGCTTCATGCGTCTCGGCTGGGGCCTTATCAGCGGGAGTTGTTGACTGAGGATCCGGTTCCCGACGATGACTCCGAAGAATCCAAAGAGCAGCAGGAGCACTTCTATCGCCTGAACTTTGGCGCTGAGGGTGTGGAGATGGGGGACATGAACGAGGTGAAGTTTTTCTGTGTAAGGACAAAACTCGACACCATTGGGCTCGAATCGTTGCTTTCGGTTCGAAGTTTCGCTCCTCTGCGGTCTAGCAATGCTCCTTCAGAAAGTGGTGAGTCGTCTCCCAGCGGAGCGGATTCGGGTTCGGTTTACCTCAATGCGGGTTCGTTCCCTGCTGTGGATATCGATTTTAGGGGCGGGACGAATCGTGAGATCTTGCACCGACTGAAATCTATCTCCCACACCCGATTCGACCGAATGAACCGCAAGCTGCGCCTGGACAACTGGCTAGGCCTGTCCAGCGAACAAGTGGATTGCCTGCTCATGGCGGCAATCAATGCCGAAGCCCATACCCAGACGCCGAAGCCCGACTGCTGGATATCAGAAAACACCCTGCAGGCCATCGGCCTGTTTCAAGAGTTACGCGAGCGTTATGGCTGTGCCGCCGAGGACTTCGCGGTGTTTATCGATGAGCTGTCGATTTTCGGCCGTGGCGAAGTGCTTTCGCAGTTTGATCGCATTTTTAATGCCCAGGCGCATTTCCCCAGGCCGCTGCAACTCGATGGCCACACGTTTCCGGTGTTTCCGGCGCCGGGCGAGGACGGGTTAACCGTCAATCAACTCTGCAGTGGCCTGAAGATTGACCTGCATACCTACCGTCAGCTGGCACTGGCAATTGCCCAAGCCCATGATCGCGAGGACACGCTGATCTGCGACCCGGCAACCCTATCAAGCTTTTACCGCATGGTGAAACTGCCCCGAATGTTGGGCATCAGTCCGGTCGAGGGCATTCTGTTGCTCATTATTCTGGGGGGCGACAGTTGGCTCAAGGCGTTGGCCGGCGTGCCCGAGCTCAAGTCGAACAAGCACGAAGGCACACCGGATGCGCTGAACATCATCCACGCCATGGAGTCCTGTGTTCGCTGGTGTCATGAGCGTGAGATGCCGGTGCTCTGGATGCTGCAACAGGTTTCGCCGATCGTGGCACCCGCGGTATCGTCGAATGAGCGGCAGTTGTTCGAACAGCTGCGAAGTCTGCTGTCTGCGGCCTTGTTTTCCGAAACGGCGTTACTGATGGCCGGTGTCCCGCCGCTGGCGGGCGGTGCGAGCTGGCTGGATTTACTGACCGCTCTGGTCGACAGCAACGGGTTGGTTCAAGTGCTGTCGGAGTCGATTGAACTCGACTACCTGACCTTTGCCCGCCAGAGGCTCGATGAGGCGGTGAGCATCGGCATTGGCGAAGGCGATAAAGAGTCGCGTGCGCTGATCGTCGAAAAAATGCTCGGTGTATTGCTGCAAGCCAGGGCAGGGCAGGTGTCGGTGATCAAGGAATGCCTGGCGGTCTACGCGGGTCTGAAGTCCGAGCTGGTATTAACCGTACTCACCTGGGCAGGCGGGACGGTTTATCAGGTGCTCAAGTCTGCACTCGAAGGTGCAAGGCACGATGACGGCGCCGCAAGTGGACGTCGGCGGCAACAAGCGGACGAAGGTAATCCGCTGCTCACGCTATTGGCCGATCTGCGGCGCCGCAGTGCGGTGGTGGTGAAGCTGGACCTTAGCGTCGAACTGCTGGAGGACTACCTGGCCTACGGCTATAAAACGTGGCTGAGCCGCGATAACAAACATGAGTTCACGCTGAGTACGCTTTACTACCTGAGCGTGCTCAACCAGGCCTTTGCGTTGGGTCAGCAGCCACCGGAAAAACTGCTTGATTACCTGCGTCAGGTCAACGCACTGCCTGAGCCTCTCTCTGAGGATGCCCTGGCGCTGGCCCAAGAGACTGCGGCGATCAGGCTGGCAATTTTTTTCGCCTGGAGTGTTCAGGACGTGCGCGAGTGCGCAAGACGGGTCGACCCGGAAATGATGCTGATCAAAAACCTGGCGCAGTTGGATCTGTTGATCCGCGTCCGTGAGCTGTCAGCACGCAGCGGCATGGATGCCCTGACGATTTTCCTGATGGGCATGCTCCCGGCAGCAATCGACAAACGGGCTTACGCACGGGCTGCCGAACATGCACTGCTCAGTCTGAAAGCCTCGCCGGCGCCACTGATCCCCAATGAAGATGAAGCCCTGGAACACATGCTCAAGCTCACCTGCGAGGTGGATCGTACGGTGCTGGTGGCCAATAAGCCGGGGGAAAAAGCCACCTTCGAAGTGACCGTCAATAACCATGCGGGCAAGGGTTTGATCGGGGTCAATGTGTACTGGAAAACCACCCTGGGCAGCATCGAGCAGACCGCTACCGGGACAGATGGAGTGGCGACCGCCGAGTTCATCCCGGGCAAGGTCATGGGCACGGCAGTGCCACGCTTCTGGCTGGACCTGTATAAGGAACAGACAGCGCAGAGTGTGAAGATCGGTGCCGATGAAACCTCAATGTTTTTTCCGGGGCCGCTCAAGTCCCAGGTGCCGGATGGCGTTGTGAAGGCTGGTGCGGAAGTCGAGTTGTATGCCGTGATGCAGGACCGTCATGGCAATCGGGGTATTGGCATGCCAGTGAAGTGGAGCAGTGAGGTCAAGTCTGATCCCGGGACGACGATACCTTCGTTGATTATCCGGCCAGCCGAGGGGGTGACCAATCAGGAGGGGATCACGCGAGTCTTCGTCTCCAGCCCCACAGGCGGGACATTCGAGGTCGGCGTTACCAGCCGGGACAGCTCTGAAACAGCATTTTTTGACGCTATTACCTTCGCCGGTCCTCTTTCCGTGGAAACGGATGCCTGACGGTCAGGTGACCTCTGCACAGCCGCGTACAACTTGGTGAGACCTCAGGAGCAAGGGTTATGGAAAACAACAAGATCGCCGGACTCCTCGAACAACGTCGTACGGCATTGATCGAGTATTGCATCGGGCAGGTCAAAAAGGGCTTGCCTCCTGATGACGAGTTCTACTTCCTGAGAACACCGGAGGACCTGCTTGAGCTCCTGCGCATGGACCCGCTGGACAGTTACCCGGTGCAGAGCTCCAGGGTCGCCGAAGCCATCAGTTGTGCCCAGCAATACATCCATGCGGTGTATCGCAAGCTGGAACCGGGGTATTCAGGTCACGAATTCGATAAGTGGGATCTGCAAACCTGGGAACTCTACAACAACTACCCGGACTGGGCGGCGTTGCAGATGATCGCCCTGTACCCGGAAAACTTTATTAACCCCCATGTACGTCGGCGCAAGACCAGCCTGTTCAAAACCCTTGAGAACAATCTGAACCAGACGCGCCTGAGCACTGATTCCGTGCAGGTGGCATTGCAGGAATACCTGCAAGAGTTCGAGCAGACCTGCAACCTGGATGTCATTAGCTGCTATATGGACGGCACCTCGCTGACAGCGCCCCTTACACCCACGAGAGCGGATTATTACTTTGTTGCCCAGCAGCGGATTCAGCCTTTTCAGTATTTCTGGCGCAAGGCCGAGGTTGAATTGACGCCCAGTTGCCGGGCAATCAACCCGGCCGCGTGGCGTGAATGGCAGCCGGTCGAGATTCCAGTCGGGGGTAAGGTGCTGGATATACGGCCGGTGTTCTGGGGCGGGCGTTTGTGTGTGGTCTGGGCTGAGTGGCGTGAAGGCATTGCAGCGAGTGTGGACTTCGCTCCTCCCGTGCTTTGCAAGCTGGAGATCAAATTGGCGTTCATGGCTCAGAACGGTCATTGGTCAGCACCGTTTCTATTGCACAGCGAGGAGCGCAATACCGACGTCTCGACCGGCAGCCGTTTGATTGCCACGGTATTGGTCGATGAGCTGCATCCCAAAGGCAAGTTGGGGGTGTTGTTGACTAACCGTAGTCGTCAGGGGGGGGCGGCTCCCGAGAATCCTATCGATGTGTACCTGGGACGTGATGTCCTGTTCCGTGAAGTCGCTGAAGATGGGCGCTTACTGGAGCCATTGGCAGACCATCGCTTTGTCGACTCAGGCATCGTGCAGCATCCGATCTTGCGACAAAATCTTTCGACTATTGGCGAGTCCAACGACCCCACCGGTACCTTGACGCCTTACTACTCCTTGCAAGCGGTTGTTTTGCGTGTTGGCGAGGACGATGTTCTTCTGGTCAGGGGGCTTTGCGCGGTGAAGTCTGACTCCGCCGGAGCGAAAAAGGACTTTGATTTGACATTGCTCAATCCGGCAGCA
Organism: Pseudomonas sp. CVAP#3; assembly: GCF_018986375.1. Lineage (NCBI taxonomy): Bacteria > Pseudomonadati > Pseudomonadota > Gammaproteobacteria > Pseudomonadales > Pseudomonadaceae > Pseudomonas > Pseudomonas sp. CVAP#3. The sequence continues at coordinate 437,685 of NZ_JAHMSC010000003.1, read as the reverse complement.
GGGGATCCTTATCCGATCAAAGGACTTTTCTCCGATAGCGGTGGCTGGAGTACACCCTGGATGGACGTTCACCGGCAGGCGGACGGTTTTACCGGACCTGTCACTTTTACATTCGGTGGTTCTACCCTAAAGGATGGCCTCGGGCGCAAAAAATATGTAGTGACAGTGGGCACGGTCGCCTCTTTTGTCCCACCGTCACTGGACAAGACCAACGCCCAGGGCGCGCAGTTTCTCAAGCTCAACCTGCCTGAGCCGTACCTCAAACAGGTTCGTCTGAACTCACTGTTCGGTCCCGATCTGGTGCAGCGCGCCAATATTTCGGTCGATGCCGTGCTGGATTGGGAAACTCAGCATCTGAAAGAACCGGACCCGGCCGCAGGTACCATTGACGAGCCGAACGGCCCGTTCGATGGCGCCAACGGGCTGTTTTTCTGGGAACTGTTTTTCCACCTGCCGCACCTGGTGGCGTCACGGTTGAGCGCTGAGAACCGTTTTCTGGAGGCACAGCAATGGCTGCATTATCTGTTCGACCCTCAGGCCCCGGCAGATTCTACAACCAAACCACACAAACCCCTTTATTGGCGCTGCCGCCCCTTGACGGGGCCCGGCAACCTGGGCTGTGAAGCCGAGGCGCCGACCGACCCGGATGCGATCGGTTATTCAGCCCCTCAGCATTTTCAGATCGTTGCGTTCACTGAATATGTAAAAAACCTGATCGCCTGGGGTGACTGGTATTACCGCCAACTTACCCGTGACAGTCTGGTAGCGGCCAAGTTGTGTTATGTACAGGCCGAGTTTTTGATGGGCAAGGCACCCACGGCGAGGACGGTCAACCGTTGGCAACCGAAAACTGTCGCTCAACTGATGGCCAATACCAATTCCCGGCCCGCGCTGGAGCAGTTCGAAAAAAACCTTGCGTTCACCCTGGCAGATGTACCGGCCAAGGCTGAGGTGGCGCCCACTCTCGGCCTGATTGGCATCGAACCGTTTGAGCCGCCGATCAATGAGCGATTGCTCGAACTGTTCGACTTGCCCGGCAGCCGCCTGCATAACCTGCGCAACAACCTCACCCTCGACGGCAAGCCGTTGCTGATTCCGCTGTTCAGTCCACCGACAGACCCTAACCAGTTGCTGCAGGATCTGGCTGCCGGCGGCGCCGGTTCGCCACGGCCAATGGGCGGGCAGGTGCAGGTTGTGGCGTTCCGCTGGCGGGTCATGTTCGAGGCCGCGCTGCGGGCGGTGCAGACGTTGCAGGATTATGGCAATCAGATACTGCGCCTGCTCGAACAGCGTGATCGGGCTGAAATGGAAGCGTTGCAGCACAGCCATCTGGTGGACCTGGGGGCGTACGCCCAGACCTTGCAGGAGCAAATCATCGAGCAGATGAAAGCGAGTGTGACCGCGTTGGAACAGAGCAAGGCGGTGGCGACTGAGCGTGCTGTTGCGTATGAGGCAAAGGTTGTGAGCAATGTGAGTAATGCGGAGTATCAGGTGATGGATGCCCTGTTGTTGGCGAAAATCTTCAACGGTGTGGGTATTGGGTTCAAAGCGGCGGGAGCGGTCGCTAAAACGGTCGTCCCGAACAAAGCCGGTACGTCATTCGGTGTGGCGAACCCCGGGGGGATACTCGAAGGGATTGGTAGCGTTTTCGATATTGTCGCCCTCGGGCATTCCCTGGACGCCGAACGAACCGCCACCACTGAAACCTACCGCCGTCGTTGCAATGATTGGGAACTACAGGGTAAACAGGCACGAGCTGAAGAGCGCGCACTCACCGAGCAAATCACCGCGCAAAATCATGCCGTCGAAGCCGCCAAGGCCAACCTGCGGCAAACCCTGCGGGCCAATGCCCACGCGCTGACGCTCTACACCTTCATCAAAAAACGCGCGACCAATGCCGAGCTGTTCGGCTGGCTGCTGGGCCAACTCAAGGCCCTGCATTATCAGGCCCATGACGCCGTCGTCAGTTTGTGCATGAGTGCGCAGGCCTCGTTGAGCTTTGAGACCGGTGACTACGATTCGCAGATTCCCCTGCCACAGGTCTGGCTGGACGAGCGTCACGGTCTTACGGCGGGTGAACATCTGCGGGTGCACCTGCTGCGCATGGAGCATGAATACTTGCGTCGCCATGAGCGAAGGCTGGAGCTGGTCAAGACCATCTCCCTGCGGCAATTGTTCAATGACAAGGATGTGGATCCACAAGAAGGTTTTAGTACCTGGGAGGACGCGCTGGCGGAGCTGCAACGCACTGGCACGCTGGATTTCAAACTCACGCAGTTGCTCTTTGACCGTGACCACCCGGGCCACTACTGCCGGCAGATCAGCACGGTGGACGTCGATCTGCCCGCGCTGATAGGGCCTCACGAAAATATCAAAGCTACGTTGTTGCAGGTCAGCAGTTTCACCGCCACCAAGGCCTCGACCCGTTCGGTGGAGTACCTGCATAAGCCTGAAAACGCGGTGGCCCCTGCCGATGTGCGGCGCAGCCTGCGCAGTGGTCAGCAAATCGCTTTGTCGGTGGGCATTGGTGATACCGGTATGGCCACGGTGAAACCCGATGAAGGCTTGCTCAACCCCTTCGAATGCACCGGTGCGGTCTCGCACTGGACGCTGCACTTCCCGTGGCCACTCAAGGAGCCGCAACAATCCATGCTGGCCTCGCTGACCGACATCATCGTGCGCGTTCGTTACACCGCCAAGGTGGGCGACCCGACATTCACCCGAAAAGTCGAAGAGCTGGTCAAGCGCGCCGATCAGGATGATCCGCTCCGGCGTGTTTGACCGTTGATCCGCACCGGATAAACCGAACAGGGAAAGGAGCAGTCAGTCATGAGTGAACCGGTCATCCAGGCCAAAGCGAGCCTGGTACTCAATGGTGATTTTCGCGAAGGGATTAATCACTGGATAAAGGACGAGCCCATTCCCGGCTGGGCCAAGATCGTAGAAGTTATCTATAAGGGCGAAAGAATTCGTTGTCTGACGGTCGGGAATGAAGCGTCGGTCAGTCAGGTTATCGAGGCGCCAAAGGACCTTCGCGCTGATGCTTGTTACGTCATCAGCTTTCTCTGCGAATCGTGGCATGACAAAGCCGGCAGGCTGGAAATCAGCATTGAAGGGAGCTCGGAACCTGCGCAGGTGATCCCGCTTCCTCCAGGCAATAACCAGGTGAACAAGGCGCATCGTGCTGATGGGCAACCGCTGGCCTTCGAGCCTGTCGAGTACGAGGTCAAGCTGACGCTGCCGCTCAAACAAAACGACAAGGTTCGTGTCAGCGTCTTCAGCCCGCGAAGCCAGGATAATGAGTATGAGAGGATCATCTACATCACCCGAATCAACGTCCACCTGCATCTGGGGCCGTTGGAATTGCAACAGCTGACGTTTGACGGCACGCCACAGTCGCCAGATCGTCTGTTGTACCTGTGTCTGGGGGCGACCGGGAATTTTGCTCACAGTCTTGGTTTTGGGCCTGTTGCGGATAATGCGTGGCTGGACACTCACGCCTCCTTGATCAGCGAGGACAACCCACAGGGCGCGGTGGTTACGACGCCGGCTCTGGGGGTTGATCATCCGCTCGATAAACTGTGGTCGCTCGATTGCCCTGTGATCGAGGGTGCTGACGCGCCCTATGAGTTTTCGTTCAACCTGCTGAGCAAATACACCGCTGAGGCTTACCCGATCAAGGCTTCGCTTGGGCATCATCGACTCAAGTTCGGTGAGGTGCTGGAGGCGGCCTACTACCCGGTTTTCGAGTACGGACAGTGCGTTCGGCTGGGCGTTAAAGTGGTGTCGCATTACACCGCACAAGTGCTTGCCGAACAGGAAGTCACCTGGAGTGTCAATGGAGAACGGCAGGGAGTGACCCTCCTCACCGACGATGAAGGCTGGGTTTACTTCAATTACACACCGACTGCTGCTGGTGAGTCTGTCATCACGGCATCGGTGGCGAGTCTGTATTACCCCGGCGATGTGTTCACCAAATCGTTTGACGTTCGGGTGCTGGCGACCGATCCCTGGGAAGAGGTCATGGCGGTCGTCGACGGTAAGGAAACTCTTTGGGACGAGAAGACCGGTTACCCCAATCGCGGCGATCAATACCCGGTGACCTTGAAACTGCCTGCCGACAGCCCGCTACTGGGAACCCAATTGTGGCTTCAATGGGACGGCGACACCCCTGCCGAGTTGGGTGTGACGGTGAGTCCAGAGCTTAAAGAGCCTGTGCCAGTCACTGGCACCGAGCTGATCTGGTGGCTGACCTGCGATGATCGTCTCGACGGCAAATTCGAACTGCTGCTGGGCTGCTCGAAGCTGTTGTTACCTTCGCGTAAAAAACCAATGTCGCTGGCGCGCAATGTGGTCGAGATCGGCGAGGTGCGAGAGGCGAACAAATCCCCGGTAGTGGATGAAGGGGAAAGTGTGCTGCTGATGGTGCAGGTGCTGCATCTTGTTACCAGCGGCTCCGGTGATCCGGTGGTCAATGCGCTGGTTGACTGGGTGGGACCCAACGACACGGTGTCCACCGTCACGGGTGAGGGTGGCTGGGCGAGCGTGCTGGATACACCGAAGACGGATGGCCCTTACAAGATCATCGCCAAGGTCAGGGCGCACGTGGAGATGCAGCCGGTTGAGCGTGAGTTTGCTGTGACGGCGCTGGCGACCAGCCCTTGGAAGAATCAAGTCGAGTTTCATCTGGATGGCGAGTCGGTGGATCGGGCGATTGTCGGGATTGCCTGTCGGCGCGGTAAGTCGCATACCTTTCGCGTGACGCCGGCGGCGGGTAGCCCAGTGGCCGGCAAACCCATGACCTTGACCTGGCGCGCTGACGATCCGGGTTTGGGGTTAACGATCGGAGAACCGATCGCCACGCAGGAAGGTGGTTGGGAATGGCCGTTGCGCTCTGAGGCACGCACCAGCCGCAGTGGCTTGTTCGAGTTCTCGCTCATGAGTGACGGATTGCCGGGAGCCGTTCGGGAGTTCTCCGGGCGTTTACTGTCCGAAAATCTGGCCGATGAAGGGCGCGTCGTGCTTGATCAGGTGTCGGCAAACCTTGGCAATCAGACGCTTTATCCGTGCCTGGGGGCTCTTCATTACTTCAACTTCCTGCCCAATGCACTGAGCCCGTTGATTGGGTTGAATTTAATGCTGCAATGGTCGGGCACGTCGGCCGACGAACTGGACGCCACCGTTACCCCTGCATTGCACCTGCTTCAGGTCATCAGCGCCGGGGGCGCGCCTTGGGCGCTGAACTTCACTGCCAGTCAGAAAAACGGTCAGTTTGCGCTGGAGCTGGAGCTGCCTCAGCTCAAGCTGACGTCCACGGCCAATGTGATGCAGTTGGGGCATAACAAAGTCAGGATCGACGCGCTGCACGACGCGGCCGTGGACCCGGTCGTCGGGCAAGATCGTGCGTGGCAGTGGGTGCAGGTGATCTCCAGCTTCACCCGGCAGCCGGTAGCGCAGGTGCCTGTGAAGTGGACGGCGGGTTCTTCGAGCGAGGTGGATACCGATGAAAATGGGTGGTCCGGCTATGCCTTGGTGCCGGCGACCGCGCAACCGCATAACGTCGAGGCACTCGTTTTCAGCCCTTATGACGAGTATGAGGACAAACGCCCCATGACGGTCAACGTGCTGAAGAGCGATCCGTGGAAGGGGCTTGTCGTTCAGTTTGACCGGCAACCCCCCCAGCCTTGGGGGGCCCAAACGTATTTCCCACGCCGCAAGGGTGATCACCGTATGGAACTGTGGGTGGACGAGGACAGCGTACTGCTTGGTCAGGAGGTGATGCTTGGGTTGACCGGGACCGGCCCTACTGCCCTTGGCCTGAAGTTTTCGTCGGCCCTCGGTGTGCCGCAGCGGTTTAGTGAGGGGAAATTAAGCTACACGCTCAAATGTGATGATCTGACGGACGGGAGCTTCGCGTTGCGCCTGGCGGCGTCAAGGCTGCAGAACCTGTCACCGGCCAATGCCATGTCGTTGGGAACTGGTTCGCAGGTGCTGAAAATCATCGGGAACAACCGCGTTCATCAAACGCTCGACTGGGAACAGGAGCTTCATGAACAAGTCAAGGTGGTGTCTGCCATCAGTGGCAAGCCGATGGTCGGCCGGATCGTGACCTGGCGCAGCCCCGACCTTGGGGTGGTGAAAACGCTGACCGACTTCTACGGCGTGGCAAGGATCAGCTTCAAACCGCTCACCACAGGAGCCGGTGAGCTGACGGCAACGGTGGGGGATGCAGTTCACTCAGACTCCGTATCCTTGGCCTTTACGCTGAACGAGCCACGCAAGATCCTTGAGCTCATTGAGGTCAATACTGTTGAAAAAGGTGTTGCTGAGGAATCAGAGGCTCGTGCACAAGCAAAGGTCGTTTCCAGCCGTACCGGAGAGCCGCTGGAAGGCGTCAAGGTCATGTGGGACTTCTCGGGTCAAGCGTTGCCGTCCTCGATCACCAACAAGGACGGCATTGCAACGTTGACCTTCGCGCTGACTGCGGGAGATAACAGAGTGCTGATGGCTACGGTCAGAGGCGGTGTGGGTGGCTGGGACACGAAACAGTTGCTGTACGGCGGGCTGGTCCCGGTGATCGAGTCGTTGACCAGCTCTGAGCCGAGTATTCAGCTGGGGCAAGAAGCCGATGCTGTGGTGACAGTGGTTTCCCGTGCGAATGGACAGCCTGTTGGGGGGATAAGAGTCCGGTGGGCGTTCCCGGGATTGACCTTGCCGCCAACCGCCACCGAGGAGGATGGAACATCGCGGATAACCTTCATACCGCCGGAGTTAGGGGAGCACTCGCTGACGGCGACGGTAGGTTTTGGTACCAGCGAGTCGTTGGTTTTCACTGTTGTGAAATTTTACGGAATAACCGAGATGAAGGTGTCCCGTTCGGTGGTACTTCTTGGCTCGGACTTGACCGCAGATGCTCATGTAGAAGGTGTGCCGCAGGGGACCGAGGTGCTCTGGAAATTTACAGGGATGCCGGACACCAAATCGTTAACCAATGCCGAGGGGTGGGCAACGAAGATGTTCACCCCGACACAGGTGCCCGACAGTCTTTTTGCTGTGGTGAGTGCTACGGTGAATGCGGGAGCGGGGAATGAGTTGACGCTATCGAAAAAAGTCTGGGTTTATTCATCGCCTGACTATATCTGGGTGAATCACAATCCTGTCTTTCTACCCGAAGTGCTCGTGACAATGAGGCAGAACCGGGACATTGCAATAGGGATACTCCCGATGGACGAGCAGAAGGGCAAAGAGTATGCAATTTTTAGCGCTCGGCCGGAGGTTACATTTACGCCTCCGGCGGGTGAGTTCCAAAAAGTGGATGGCCGGTTTAACTGGACGGTGAACATCCAAGTTCCGGTGGGAGAGGAGTTTGCATTTGTGATCACCTCTAGGGACTCAACCTTTGTGGGTGGCGTGAGGTGTCGAGTGGCCGCGCAAACCCGTGAGTCTGACCCAGACGTTATCATCGAGCCCGACAAGCGCTAAAGCACTCCGGCTTTTTTCCAACTCAAATACCGCGTCACCAATTCCGCGCCCAGTTCACTGGGCCGCACATCCAGCACTGGCACTCCATGAGCGCTCAACCGCTCATGGAGTTCGGCCCGGGCATTCAAATAATCCACCGTGCCGCAGTAAGTCAGGGCTTCATCCAGGGTTTGCACGGGGGACTGCCGTACCTGATCGAGTATTCCTTCGCGCAAACTCGCCACCAACACCCGATGTTGGCGGCCGATGCGTTTGACCGTGCTGAGCAATTCGTCATCGTCTTCATCGCGCAGGTTGGTGATCAGCACCACCAGCGCCCGACGTTTTTGCCGGGCCAGCAATTGGCTGGCAGCCGCCTGGTAGTCGGCGGGGCGTTGGCTGCTCTCGAGGTCGTAGACGGTGTTGAGCAACACATTGAGTTGGCCAGTACCTTTGACCGGGGCGAGGTAGCGTGGTTGATCGCCCGCGAAGGTGCAAAGACCCACGGCATCGCCCTGACGTAACGCCACGTAGCTGAGCAGCAGGCAGGCATTGAGCGCATGGTCGAAATGCGCCAGTTCACCGTCCAGGCTGCGCATGTGGCGGCCGCAGTCGAGCAGGAAGATGATCTGCTGGTCGCGCTCGTCCTGGTACTCACGGGCAATCGGTGTGCGTTGGCGGGCGGTGGCTTTCCAGTCGATCTGGCGCAGGCTGTCGCCTTCGCGAAATTCGCGCAGTTGATGAAACTCCAGACCCAACCCACGACGTTGCCGCTGGCGCACGCCGAGCTGGCTGAGCCAGTTGTCGACGGCCAGCAACTGCGCACCGTACAGACGGGCGAAATCCGGGTAGACGCGGGTGCTGTCGGTGACGTTCAGGTAGCGCCGGGCGGACCATAGACCGAAGGGGCTGGGCAGGTTGATTTCGCAGCGCTCGAAGCTGAAATGGCCACGCCGCAGAGGGCGCAGGCGATAACTGATCAGGCTGTGCTGGCCGGGTTGCAGTTCGACCGATTGTGGCAGGTGTTCGAAGCTCAGGCCGTCGGGGACGTGGTCGAACAGTTGCACATTCAAGGGTTGCGGATAGTCGTGTTGAATACGGACGCTCACCTCACTCCAGCGTCCGAGCGCGAGGCTGCCGGGCATCTGACGTTGCACGCTGGGCGACGGCAGGCGCATCAGCCGGACGGCATCGAGCAGCGCCAGCAATAGAAGCGCCAGCAGCAAGCCCCAGTTGATCGACAGCAGGCTCGGTGCAACGCGCAAACCCAGCGCCCTTAATGTACCGAGCACGATGCTCAGCCCGAGCAAGACAGAGAGCCAGATCAGCAGTAGGCGGGTGGGTTTCATGGCGTAGCGGCTCTCCGGTAGAGGTCTGGCTCATCGACCAGGAGTAAAACCATTGTGGCGAGCGGGCTTGCCCGCGCTCGGCTGCGAAGCAGTCGTAAAACCGAGAGACGCGTATTACCTGACATTACTCGATGGCCTGTTTTGGGGCCGCTTCGCAGCCCAACGGGGGCAAGCCCCCTCGCCACAGGGGAGCCCGTCGGCAGGAGGGCGTTGCTCACGCTCTTGGCGCCGGTACCTGATCGAGCAACTGCCTGAGCACCTGGTCGACTTCCAGCCCTTCGATGTCCAGCTCCGGGGCGATGCGCACGCGATGGCGCAACACGGCCAGTGCGCAGCCTTTGATGTCATCCGGAATCACGAACTCGCCACCGCGCAGCAGCGCCCGTGCCCGTGCGACCCGCACCAGGGCAATCGTCGCCCGTGGGCCGGCACCGAGGGTCAGGCCGGGCCAGTTACGGGTGGTGCGCGCCAGGCGCACGGCATAGTCCAGCACCTGTTCATCCAGCGGCAGGTCGCTGGCGATCCGTTGCAGGGCCAGTACATCCTTGGCTTGCAGGACGGTGCGCAGCGGTTGCACATCGAGCATGTCGGCGCGGGTCGAGCGGCTGACCTGGCGGACCATGTTCAGTTCCTGATCGGCGTCTGGATAGTCCATGCGCACCTTGAGCATGAAACGGTCGAGTTCCGCTTCGGGCAGGGGGTAAGTGCCTTCCTGTTCGATGGGGTTTTGCGTCGCCAGCACCATGAACGGTTGTGCAATCGGCAGGGCGCGTCCTTCAAGGGTGACCTGGCGTTCCTGCATGGCTTCGAGCAGCGCAGCCTGGGTTTTCGCCGGTGCGCGGTTGATTTCGTCGGCCAGCAGCAGGTTGGTGAACAATGGGCCTTTACGCAGTTTGAACTGCTCGGTTTGCAGGTCGTACACCGCGTGCCCGGTGACGTCGCTGGGCATCAGGTCCGGAGTGAACTGAATGCGCGCAAACTCGCCTCCGAAGCAGCGGGCGAGGGCGCGTACCAGCAAGGTCTTGCCCAACCCCGGAACGCCTTCGAGCAGCACATGTCCGCCAGCAATCAGTGCGCTGAGCACATCGTCAATTACCGTGTCCTGGCCGATGACGACCTTTTGCAATTCAAGGCGCACCGCTTGCGCCAGTTGGCTGGCGCGCTGGCGTTGTTGGGCGGCATGGGTCAGGCCGGCAGGTTCGGTGGAGTCATTCATAAGGCATTCCTGAGGGTTTGCAGGTGGGCGACCTGACGGCTGAACTCAGCGCTGGAGTGCCGCTGTTCGGGCCGTGGGCTGAGTGCCTGGCTGATGGCGCGGGTCGGTTGGCCGGTCAGGCGCGCGAGCACCTGCCATTGTTCGGCAACGCCGAGTTGTTCGAAGCCTGGGTGACGGTGTCGGGCGCGGCGCAGCACATCGTGTTGCAGAGCCAGTAGCAGGCTGTGCTGACCGTTGCGCCGCAGCATGAAGTCTGCACTGGCACGCAAGTGCTCCTGAAGTTGCCGACGGGCTTTGGGGGCTGGAGCCTGCATGGGCCCCTGACGTAACCCGGCTTGCCAGATCCACAGGCCGATCAACGCGACGAGCGCCACCAGTGCCTGCGGGAAATAACGCAGCAGCAAGGTCAGCAGGTTCTCGTGATCAATCGTGAAGAGCAGGGTCACGCCCGTGTCCGAATGCAGGTACCAGAGCAGCCAGGCATTGTCGTATCGGCCGATGTTCGGGTTCTTCCACAATTCGGCGTCGGTGACCACCGTGATGGAACCCCGGCCATAACTGAGTTGCATCATGTGAGTGGCCAGCGCGCTGTTGGCCCAGGACTGCGCGAGGTTTTTTGGGTCTTCAAGATGGAACTGCAGATCGAAGCTGGCGTAGGCCGGAGCGTCTTCGTCTTCGAGATAGAGTTTGGTCAGGTTCGGGTAAGGGTCTGCTTCGGCATCGGGTGGTGGGTTGCCGAGATCCTTGCTCATGGATTGATGCAGTTGCACCCGGTCGAGCAGCAGGTCGCCGCTCTTGCCGGTTTTTTCATTCCACAAGGCTTCGGCCACAAACAGCAGACGTCCACCGGCACGGGTCCAGTTCAGCAACTGATCGGCCTGGCGCGGGGTCATGTTGGCGCGATCACCGAGCAGTAACAGGCTCTGTTGATGCGGTTCCAGATACGGCAGGATGTCGAGGCTGTTGGCGTGAGTCACGGTCAGCCCTTGTTGACGCAAAAAGTGTTCGGCCGCCAGATACGGGTTGGCCCGGGCTTCGGGGGAAGGGCCGTGGTCGATGACTTCCTGATAGGGCGCGGCCTGCTGGTACAGATAAACAGCCAATGCAGCGAGCAGCCCGGCAATCAGCAGGCCAGGGATCAGGCGCCGATTCAACGCGAAGCTCCCGGGCCGAACAACGCCCGCCAGCCATCACACAGTTCCTGTTGCAGATGTGCCGGTGGCAAGCGATGCCCATAGGCCATGTTCTGCCAGTGCACTGTCAACGTGCTGCTGAAGGTATGCAGAGCCGGTTCTTGTAGTTGTTGGACCCGTTCCAGCACCTGACCCTCGGTGTCGGCGCTTTTCAGCGGGAGGTTGAAGTCGTGCAGCAAACGGCTGAGCAAGGCCCGATAGAGCAAGCCGAGGGCTTCGCGGGGCTGGGTCGACCAGAGGCTTTCGACGCTGGCGGCGATATCGTCCGGCAGGGTTTCCCGATCGAGATCAAGGCCGAACAGCTGGGCCGGCGCCGGGTGCGCGGGCGTTTGGCGCAGTTTTGGACGGTGGCTGACAAAGGTCCTTAGCCAGTCGCGGTAACGCCAGATCAGCAACGCGATGGCGCCGATGACACTCGCCCACAGCAGCACCTCGATGACCTGAGCCAGACCGGCGAAGCGCTGGCTGTCGAGCAGTGCAAAAAACGCTTTGAGCCAACCCGGTGTTTGCGTGTCGGCAGGTTGATCGGGCGTTTCTTTACCAAAGCGATAGTGGGTGACGGTCTGCGGATTCTTGAACGGTGGCGTGTCGAGTATGGCCTTGATGCTGTTGCTGGCGGCCTGGCTGGTCAGCGGTTGCTGGAGCAGGCGCGGGCTGTCGGGGGCGTTGGCGGGTTCGGCGGCCCAGAGTGGCTGCGTGGCGGGCAACCACAGTAGCCCGAGCATCAGCAGGCAGGCAGCGACGCTGCTCAGGCGCTGGCGCAGACGGCGGAACACCAGTTCGATATCCCAGGCTTCGAGTCGGGTACGACGGTTCAGGTACAAACTGAAACCACAGGCGACGTAGATCGGTTCCCAGATGATCAGGATCAGCGCGTAAAGCGCATTGATCAGGTGGTCCAGCCAGAGCCAGTCCTGTTCAGGGGTAGCGATCAGCGTTTGCCAGTCCCAGTTCAGTTCGATTTGCGCTGGCAGCAAAAAATAGAACAGCACCATCAGGCCGATCCACAGGGCGGCTTCCAGATGCGCGCCAATCAGCGTCAGCCAGCGTGCTGCGCCGCGATCGCGTTGTTGCAGCACGGCCAGGCGCTGCTGGCGTGCCAGACCGCTGAGCTCTTCAAGTTGCACGACCGGCATGATGAAGCTGCGACTCAGGCCAAAGCGCCGCCATGTCAGGCTGGCCAGCAACTGCGGTTTGAGCAGTCGCGGCCATTGGCGCAACGCCTGCCTCAAGGTCGGGGTTTCGTCGAACAGGGTGCTGGAGAGGATGTACAGCGGCAACCGTTCGAACGCCGGTTTCAACCACCAGAACAGCAGCACGGCCATTGAGGGCGAGTCCCACAGCAGTAGGGTCAGCAGGGCAAACACCGGCAGCGTGACGATTGCCCAACTGGTCATCAGCAGGCGGCGATGTTGCTGGTTCAGCAGGACGCCGAGGTCCATGGCTTCCCAGGTGGTACGAGGGCGAATGACCACGCTGGCGTCACTCAGGCGCATGGCGTGTACGTCCGGCAACGATCAGGTAAGTCGCCATCACTAACCAGAGGGCTGCGCCCACCAGGTATTTGATCAACGGGGCAAGCCCGGTGCGGGATGACCAATAGGCTTCGATAAACGCGGCAAGCAGCAGAAACAGCATCACGCCGCAGATCATCAAGACACTTTTATGCGCCGCCAGGCGCAGCGCTTCACTGCGTGGCAAGCGCCCGGGGGCGATCAGCGCCCAGCCCAGTTGCAGGCCAGCCGCACCGGCCAGGGCGATGGCGCTGAGTTCGAAGACACCATGGCCGATGACGAACGACCAGAAGTTTTCCCCGTAGCCGATGTGCGTCAGGTGACCCGCGACCGCACCGATCATCAAACCGTTGAAGAACAGGAAAAACACGCTGCCCAGGCCAAACAGCAATCCGCTGGCATAGGTCTGAAAGGCGATGCCGATGTTGTGCATGATGTAGTAACCGAACATGACCCAGTCGTCGCTGGCGGCGCGTTCACCCAGGCGCCCCAAGTGACCGGCTGCCGGGTCGTACATGCTTTGCATCTCGGACACCTGTCCGGCCGGGACCAGGCTGTAAACCAGCTCGGGAAACAGGTACACCAGCACACCGATGCCCATCAGCGAACCGAAAAACAGCAGGCTTGAGACCAGCACGAAAGGCCATTGCTCACGAACCAGTCGCGGGAAACCGGCGAGGACAAAGGCCAGCAGATGGGCGCCGACCCGACCGCGATGCCGGTAAAGCTGTTGGTGCCCGCGCAGTACCAGCTGTTGCAAGGGGTCGATCAGGTAGCTGCTGTAGCCGCGCTCCTGTGCCAGCGCGAGGTGCTGGCACAGCCGTCGGTAATCCTTGGGGAACGAGGTGCCGTCATTGGCGTCGGCTTTGCCACGCTCAAGCAAATCGAGCCGTTGGGAAAATTGATCCCATTCGGCTCGATGGCAATTTTCGAAAAGGCCCTGTTTCATGCCGGCCCCAGCAAACTGCGGGCGATGCCATTGAGTTTGGCGACTGCGTGGGGCGGTGAGACATGGAGCGGTTCGGCGAGGATGGCGGCCAGCTCATTGACCCGTTCACTGGAGAGCTCCGTCTGACGCTCGGCGAAACCCAGCACCGCGCGTTGCTCATTGAGGGTCAGCGCAAAGGGCGGGTGCAGTGCCAGGGCTTGCGGAATCTGTGGTCGGGTGGCCGCTTGTTCGCGGTAGATCACCAGTGTGCCGGCCGCAATATCGCCCAGTCGTTTGAAGGTCGGATGCTGCAGGCAACTGATGGCGCCAAGGCTGTAGCCGAACGGCAGCATGTCGACGAACCGTAACAGGTTGCGGATCAGCGAGGCTGGCCAGCCAACGGGCGTTCCATCGTCATGCACGACGCGCAGCCCCATCAGCTGTTTACCGGGCGAGCGGCCCTGGTTGAGGACCTCGAACAGCACCATGTACCACCAACTGACCAGAAACAGCAGCACCGAGCCCAGCCCGATGCCGACGCTCCCCAGCAAGGCCAGGACAATAAACAGCAAGCCCAGCACCAGCCCGCGCAGCCCCAGGTCGATGGCAAACGCCAGTACACGGGGCATCAACCCGGCAGGTCGCAGCGGCAGATCGATGCCTTCCGGCGTTTCAACCTGATGCCGCGTGTCCAGTGGCGGGGGCAGCGTTGCTTTCCTTGGCGGTGCTGAAGTCTTGCGCATGATCAACCTGATGGTTGGGATTCAATAACGATTCGATGCTAGCAGCCTTCGTCGTGCTAACGACATAACTATGTATGACAAGGTATCAACCAGAAATGCTTGAATAGCAAGATTGCTGGTCGGCGCCGCGCTTGAGCGCCTAGACTTCGCCCGTCTCAAGTTCAGGAACGCCCCGTGACCTCCATCTTCTGGTACGACTACGAAACCACTGGCATCTCACCGCGCTGCGACCGTCCGCTGCAAATGGCCGGGATTCGCACCGACCTCGACCTCAACGAGATCGACGAGCCGGTCAACCTCTACTGCCAGCCGAGTGACGACATCCTGCCTCACCCGGCGGCATGCGTGATTACCGGCATCACCCCCGGCCGCCTGGCCGAGCAAGGCCTGAGCGAGGCCGACTTCATGACCCGGGTTCATGCGCAGCTCGCAGCCCCCGGAACCTGTGGTGCCGGTTACAACACCTTGCGCTTCGATGATGAAATGACCCGTTACAGCCTGTACCGGAATTTCTTTGATCCGTATGCGCGGGAGTGGCAGGGCGGCAACAGTCGCTGGGATCTGATCGATGTGGTGCGTGCGGCGTATGCGCTGCGCCCGGACGGTATCGTCTGGCCTGAAGAGGAAGGTCGCGTCACGTTGAAACTCGAACGCCTGACTGCTGCCAATGGCCTCGATCATGGTCAGGCTCACGATGCGTTGTCCGATGTGCGCGCGACTATTGCCTTGGCGCGGTTGATCCGCGACAAGCAGCCAAAACTCTACGACTGGCTGTTCAAGCTGCGCAGCAAGCAGAAGGTCATGGATCAGATCCGTCTGTTGCAACCGATGGTGCATATCTCGGGGCGCTTCTCGGCAGCCCGCAGCTATGTCGGGGTGGTCTTGCCGTTGGCCTGGCACCCGCGCAATCGCAATGCACTGATTGTCTGCGACCTGCATCTCGACCCGCAGGGGCTACTCGACCAGGACGCCGAGACCTTGCGTCAGCGTTTGTACACCCGTCGTGACGATTTGCTCGAAGGCGAATTACCGGTGCCGCTCAAACTGATTCACATCAACCGTTGCCCGGTGGTGGCACCGTTGTCGGTGTTGCGCGCCGAAGACCGGCAACGATTGCAACTGGACATGGCGCAGTATGAAGCGCGCGCACTGCGTCTAAGTGACGCACAAGAAGTATGGCGAGATAAAGTTCTGGCCATTTATGCCCGCGAGGATTTCACGCCGAGCGAGGACCCTGAACAACAGTTATACGACGGCTTCATTGGCGATCGGGACCGGCGTTTATGCGAACAAGTCCGAAATGCGGACCCGATGCAATTAGCGCAAGAGCAATGGCCGTTCGATGATGAACGTTTGCCGGAATTATTATTTCGTTATCGTGCCCGTAACTTTCCCGAGACCTTGAGTCACGAGGAGCACGAGCGCTGGAGATTATTCTGTCAGCAACGTTTGTCAGACGCCGGATGGGGAGCGCCCAATACCTTGCAGGGGTTTAATGAGGCAATGACGCAATGCTCGCTTAGTGCTACAGCGATTCAGCAACAGGTACTGGACGAGTGGCGCGAGTATGTCGACTCATTACGCAAGCGTTTGGAGCTTTGAAACAATCTGTACAAATACCTGAAAGCGGGGCATAAAAAAACGCCAGCGGATGCTGGCGTTTTCTGGTGTTCGCAAATGAACCTGCGAAGCGGGTTGCGGCTTAGCCCAGCAGGGTAGCCCAGCCTTCAACCACGTCACCGCCCCACTTGGCTTTCCACTCTTTCAGCGTCTTGTGGTTGCCACCTTTGGTTTCGATGACTTCGCCGTTGTGCGGGTTTTTGTATTGTTTAACCTTGCGAGCGCGCTTGGTGCCGGTAGTTTTTACAGCACCGCGTGGCGCTTTAACTTTGGACTCTGGATCCAGCAGGGCGATGATGTCGCGCAGGGACTTGGAGTATTCGCCCATCAGGGTACGCAGTTTGCCTTCGAATTCCAGCTCGGTTTGCAGTTTGTCGTCTTGGGACAGGTTCTTCAAACGGGCTTGCAGCTCTTTGATAGCTTCTTCGGTGGCACGGTATTCGTTGATCAAGGACATGAGGACTACCTTATGTTGGGCGCTGGATGACAGGGTACAGTGGCGCAATAATAGTCAGGGTGTTTCATCAAGTAAACATTTAAGCCGGCTTTTATTTAATTTAATTAGAGTGTTCAGCGAAAAAAGCCTCACGCCGCTGTTAAAACTTGTCAGGCTTTCATCACAGATACTCACAAAAGCCCGCTTGCGTATTTCGCCAATAGAACATTGTTGAGCGTTCAGAGGCCGCCAGTCGGTGGGGCGAGGCAATGCATTACTGGGCTTGGTGTCAGGAGTACTGCAGTTTTGCTGCGTAATCGCTAGAATAGCGGCCTTTGCGAAGTTCTGGAGTTTTTCCCCCATGCGCACTTTTCGGCTAGTGATTGCTTGCCCGGACCGCGTCGGTATCGTTGCTAAAGTCAGTAACTTTCTGGCGTCACACAATGGCTGGATCACTGAAGCGAGCCATCACTCGGACACGCTCAGTGGCTGGTTCTTCATGCGTCACGAAATTCGTGCCGATTCGCTGCCGTTCGGCCTTGAGGCGTTTCGTGAGGCCTTTGCACCGATCGCCGAAGAGTTTTCGATGGACTGGCGTATCACCGACACCGCGCAGAAAAAACGCGTGGTGCTGATGGCCAGCCGCGAATCCCACTGCCTGGCTGACTTGTTGCACCGCTGGCACAGCGACGAGCTGGACTGCGAAATTTCCTGCGTGATTTCCAACCATGACGACCTGCGCAGCATGGTCGAGTGGCATGGCATTCCTTACTACCATGTGCCGGTGGACCCGCAGAACAAAGAGCCGGCATTTGCCGACGTTTCGCGCCTGGTCAAACAGCACGACGCCGAAGTGGTGGTGCTGGCGCGTTACATGCAAATCCTGCCGCCGGAGCTGTGCACCGAGTACGCTCACAAGGTCATCAACATTCACCACAGCTTCTTGCCATCGTTCGTCGGTGCCAAGCCGTACCACCAGGCGTCGATGCGTGGCGTGAAGCTGATCGGCGCGACCTGCCACTACGTGACCGAAGAACTGGACGCCGGTCCGATCATCGAGCAGGACGTGGTGCGCGTCAGCCACAGCGACAGTATTGAAGACATGGTGCGTTTCGGCCGTGACGTCGAGAAGATGGTGCTGGCCCGCGGTCTGCGCTATCACCTGGAAGACCGCGTGCTGGTGCATGGCAACAAGACCGTGGTGTTCTGATTGATCAGTGCTGATTGAAAAAAAACAGGGCCTGGGCGTTCAATCGCTTCAGGCCCTTTTTTTCAGCGTGAGGTACGGGAGATGGCTGATCCACTGGATAAGGCAACATCCAAAGCCCCCGCGACATTGGGCGAGGGGTGTCTGAGTCGGTATGACCCGGATGAGCTGAGCCCTGAAGACGGCACGGAGTTTCCCGGCGCCGCGCAATTGTGGGAGCAGTTGAAGCCAGACGTTGGTGATGAAACGGTGGATCCTGAAAAGATTGCCCCTAAGCCTGTTTGATCTTCATCAGCTTGTTCAGCAGTGGCTTGCCGGCCATCACCAGGAACACCGGTGCGCCGGCCAGCAAGTAGAAGTAATAGGTCACCGCTCGCCAGATCAGAATCGCTGCCGCCGCCGTCGATTTTCCCACCATGGGCGCCAACAGCGCTGCCGACGTCAATTCCGCCGCGCCGGCACCGCCCGGTAACAGGCTGAACTGCCCGGCGCTGAGTGACAGCATCTGGATCAAAAAGCTCCAGGCCCACTGAAGATCCGTGCCCAGCCCCCGCAAGGCCAGATACAACACGCTATAGCGCAGTAACCAGTGCACGCAGGTCAGCGCAAATACGCTGATCAGTGTGTGTGCAGGCAACTTGAGTGTGTCCGTGAAGGCCGCAAGAAAGTGCAGCAGTTTGCGTGCCCAACGGCGCCGGGTGGCAGCGTTGAGCTTGAAGTGCTTGAGCACGCGACCGCTGAGGCGAATCAGCAGGCGATGGTAGCGTGCCACCAACACGCAACTGAACAGGCCGCCGAGCATCGAAATGGCGCTGACTGTCAGCATCCACTCCAGGTTCTGGCTCAGGTGCTGAAACAGCGCATACACCACGATGGCGATCAGCGCGCAGAGAAAGAACAGCAAATCGTTCAACTGATCCATGGCAAACACCGCACTGCCATGGGCCGGGCGCACGCCATTGCGGGCCAGCAGGGCCATCAGTGTCAGCGGTCCACCGCCGCCGCCCGGGGTCGCGCAAATCGCGAACTCGGTGGACATCACCACCCCAAGGCATTTCAGGCGGCCTATCCGGCTGCGCTGTTCACCCAGCAACAAGTGCAAGCGCAATGAGTTGGTGAACCAGCAGAGCAGGATCATGCCCGGCATCGTCAGCAACAATGTCAGCGGGAAGTGCTGCAGTCGTGGCCATAGTTCATTGGCGCCGAGCAATAGCGGGATCAGCACCGCGCAAAGCAGGGCGGCGACCAGCCACAGGACACGACTCATGCGGCGCTACTGACCTGAGCGCTTTGCGTGCGCAGCCACTGGGCCTTGGTCATTGGCACTCGGCCGTTATTGAGCAAGCGTTCGAGGGTGTGCAGCCAGTATGTGCGGGAGTACTCATGGCGCATGTCCACCGGGTGCACGCCCAGGCGAATCACCGGAGCGTGCTGCCAGCGCAGTTCGCGTTGAGCGCTGACTAGTTTCGACACGCCACGACGCCAGGCACTGCGCGCGCTCCAGACCAGGCCTGGGGCGTTGACCCGGGAGAAGTCCGGCAGGCGATACAGATGCTGCGGATCACTGGTGTAGCTCAGCGGTAACTGGCGCAGGGCTTGACGCGTGCCTTCGCTCATCAGCCAGGCCGGAGCCACAAAGCCCTCCAGTGGCCAGTTGTAACGGCTGAACAATTCGATCCCGGCGAGCAGGCGGGCGAGCGCAGCCGGTTGCGAAAGGCTGTAGAACTCGCCTTCATGGGTGTAGACCCGGCGCATGAACCAGTCACGGGGGCGCGCCGTTAGCGGGCTGTCATCGCAATGGTAGTAACCGTGCAGTGCCAGTTCGTCACCGCGCTCGATGCGGCGGGTCAGCACGCGCCGAAAATCCGGATGGCTATCGAGGTGGTAGTGTTTGTGAAAGTCGGGAACGACCAGCCACGTCATCGGCACCTCGCCGAGCGCGTCCACCGCTTCGACAAACGGTTGATAGTCGGCCCAGCTTTGCGGGGTGACGTCATGCAGCACCAGTAGCAGGCTGGGCGTGTTCATGGCGTCAGCCATTGCTCAGCTGCGGCAAAGGGGCGCCGAGGACCGCGTAATAGTGACCCAGCAGGCTGTTGACCACTGAATCCCAGGCGTAATGCTGTTCGACATGGCGGCGGGCGTATCGACCGAGATCGTTACGCTGTGCAAACAGTTCGCGCACAGCGTTGGCCATCGCCACTGGATTGTTGGGTGCGCAGAGTATGCCGCAGTGCTCATTGATGATTTCGGTGAAGGCGCCCGCTGCCACTGCGACCACTGGAATACCGCAGGCCATGGCTTCGAGAACGACCAGACCAAAGGTTTCCTGATCGCCTGCGTGCAGCAAGGCATCGGCGCTGGCCATCAGCCGTGCCACCTGTGATGCGGGGCAGAACTCATCGATCAGCGTGACGTTATCCGGTACCTGTGCCGACACCGAGGCGCCGACCAGCAGCAAGTGATAGCGGTTTCCCAGACGCTTCATGCAATTGAGCAGGACGGGAATGTTTTTCTCCTTGGAGCCTCGCCCGGCGAAAATCAGCAGTCGAGTGTCTTCGGCGATCTTCAGCTTCGCCCGCAGATTCGGGGCACGGGCGTCTGGATGAAAGGTTTGCAGGTCCACGCCCAAGGGTTGGACGTAAACGTTTTTGACCCCAAGCCCCATGAGCTTGTCGGCCATGATCTGGCTCGGCGTCAGCACCCGGTCAAAGTTGCCGTACAGCTTGCGGATATACGCTTCGACATTGGGCGTGACCCAGTTGCCCACACGGTTGCTCGCCAAAAGCGGCAAGTCGGAGTGATAGAAGCCAATCACTGGAACATCCAGTTCACGCCGCGCATCCAGCGCTGCCCAGGCTGTCAGGTAAGGATCGCCGACTTCTATCAGGTCCGGTTGCAGGTCGTGCAGGGCATTGCGCCAGGGCGTCAGTCGCAGCGGGAAGCGATAGCCTTTGCCGAAGGGCAGGGCCGGGGCGGGCACCGTGTAAACACCGTCCTGCTCGCTCAGGCGGGCTCCCGGGACCAGCAAGCTGTGACGAATCCCCGGCTTGCGGCCCAGGCGGCGGTGCTTGGCATCCAGATAAGTACGCACGCCTCCGCTGGCCGGTGCGTAGAACATGGTGATGTCAGCGATATGCACGATAACCCTCCCTTCTATCCGTTGTTCTCCTTAGGGTTGTCCCTTATGAAGAATAGATGTTTGGTTGGGGATTTGTGGCGGGGTGTCAGTGAGGTGTTGTGGTGGCTGACAGGCCGCTATCGCGAGCAGACGGAACGTCGACCGGCTGCTCGCGATGGGGCCTTCAAGGGTGCGTCAGATTCTGAAACTACCGACCAACTGCTTCAACCGCGCCGCTTGCTGCTCCAGGTCGGAACAGGCGCGCAGTGTCGATTGCAGGTTTTCCACGCCTTCCTGGTTCAGCGTGTTGATTTCGCTGATGTCGACGTTGATCGACTCGACCACGGCGGTTTGCTCTTCGGTGGCGGTGGCCACCGACTGGTTCATGCCGTCGATCTCGCCGATGCGCAAGGTCACGCTGTTCAGGCGTTCACCGGCGAGGTTGGCGATCTCTACGCTGTCCTGGCTGTGACGCTGGCTGTCGCTCATGGTGCTGACCGACTCGCGGGCGCCGATTTGCAGCTCCTCGATCATGGTCTGCACTTGCTGTGCCGATTCCTGGGTGCGGTGCGCCAGGTTGCGCACTTCATCGGCGACCACCGCAAAACCACGTCCAGCCTCACCGGCCCGCGCGGCTTCAATCGCCGCGTTGAGTGCCAGCAGGTTGGTTTGCTGGGAGATGCTGGTGATGACTTCGAGAATCTGCCCGATGTTCACGGTTTTGCTGTTCAGCGACTCGATGTTGGTGCTGGAGGCGCTGAGCATGCTCGACAGCTGATTCATCGCCGCAATGCTGCGGTCGACCACTTGCTGGCCGTCTTCGGCCAGGCTGCGGGCATCGCTGGCCTGATGAGAGGCCTGCGCCGCGTTACGGGCGATTTCCTGAGCTGCAGCGCCCAGCTGATTGATCGCGGCCGCCACACTGTTGGTCCGGCTCGATTGTTCGTCGGAGTTGAGCATCGACGAGTTCGATGCGCTGACCACTCGCAGAGCGACTTCGTTGACGTGCTCGGTCGCCGACGACACTTCGCGGATCGAGCCGTGGATACGCTCGACGAAGCGGTTGAACGCGCTGCCCAGGATGCCGAACTCGTCCTGGCTCTGAATGGTCAGGCGGCGGGTCAGGTCGCCTTCGCCGTCGGCAATGTCCTGCATCGCACGGGTCATGACGTGCAATGGCTGGATCAGGATACGGATCAGCATGCCGAGCAAGGCGATGATGATTGCCACGGCAATCATCGTGGCAATGATGGCCGAGGTGCGGAAGCTGCTGAGCATCGAGAAGGCTTTGTCTTTGTCCACCGACAGACCGACGTACCAGTTGACCGATGGCAGGCCTTTGATCGGGGTGAAGGTGACGATGCGGGTTTTGCCATTGACCTCGACTTCAGTGATGCCGCCACCGATACGCGGGGTGTTCGTCGGGTAAGCCTCGCTGAGGGACTTCATCACCATGGTTTTATCCGGGTGAACCAGGATATTGCCATCGGCGCTGACCAGGAAGGCGTAGCCCATGCCACCAAAGTCACGCGCGGTCAGGGTGTCGATCAGGGTTTGCAGGCTCAGGTCACCACCTACCACACCAATGCTTTGCCCGGCTTTTTTCGAGGCGGTGGCGATGGAGATGATGGTCTGGCCGGTTGCCGCATCGATATACGGTTCGGTGAGTGTCGAGCCGTTACTGTTTTCTGCGCCTTTGTACCAAGGGCGAACCCTTGGGTCGTAGCCGTCCGGCATCTTGGAGTCCGGGCGGTTGATGAACGTGCCGCTGGCATCGCCCAGGTACCGGGCCATGAAGGTCGACGCCAGGGCATTCTGCTCAAGCAGGTTGGCAACGTTGCCGTGTTCGGGGTTGAGAGCGATGTTCTGGGCCAGGTTTTCCACCATGAGAATCCGCCCGGCGAGCCAGGACTGGATATTGGAGGACGTGACATCGCCCATCTCATGCAGGTAATTGTCCAGGTCCTGGCGAATCGCATTGCGCTGTAAATAGTCGTTGTACAGCGTGAACGAAGCGAAGGCGGCAATGACGATGAGCGCGGCTGCAAGCAGGATTTTGTGGCTGAAGCGCAGGTTTTTGTTCATGGCTTGGGGTGTCCGCTAATGTCTTATTGTTGGGGCGTGTTGCTTTGAAAAGCGCGCAAACCAGGCGCTGTCGCACATAAGCTGATATTTCCGTCTGTCCTTCGGAATTATCGGACCTGATTTTCAGTCTGGTCCCTTGCTTGTATCTATCGGCTGCGCAGGACTAAAACTTAGGGGCTTGAAATCGGCGATGCGACAGGCGGCCGATCGCGCCGCTAAAATGCGAAAGATCGCAGCCTGCTGCCGCTTGCATGCAATGGTGTAGGAGCGGCCGCAGGTTCGGGCCGCATTCGGACGATGTTTTGATCTTGCTTCTAGGTCTTCGGTTTGGCGTGCGCCGCCAGGCGTTCCAGCGCTGCGCGCAATTTCGGATCGCTGATGCCGTCGGCGGTGGCCTGAATGGTCGCCGCCGCATCGCTCGACAGGTCCATGGTGTGGCCGACGGCGCCTTGTTGCACGGTCGGTGGTTGTACCTTGAACAGGATTCGCGTCAGGCTGGCGAACTCGTCGAACATCTGTAATTGCCGTTGCAGACGCTTCTGCTGATACCGCAGACGGGTTGCCCAATGACCGTCGGTGACGATCAGCAACAGGCTGCCCTCGCGCCACGACGCCACATGACAATGTTCACGGGCGGCCGGCTGCAGCTGGCTTTCCAGCAAACGCTGTAAATGACCCAGGCGTTGTGCGTGGCCGAAAATGGCTTTTAACGGTTTGGCTTCGCGAAGCAGAACGGCGGGTGCTCTGGCCGTAAGAGGGCGAAATGCCATGAGGGGGCACCTGAAGTAACAGAGCCGCCATGGTAGCAGAAAGCACTTGATGCGCCTGAGCCATTGCTTTGTGAGCGCTTTACTCATTAAATCAACGAGTAACTTCTGGCGTGAATGGCTTGAAGTTCAGCAAAATGCCCTTATTTTAAGTGAGCCCCGTAACAGCGCTGTGCATGCATCGTGGAACAACGCCACTTTCCTCACCATCGTTTCCGGGTAGAATGCTCGTTCGCATGCGGCCATGAGGGCTGCACGGGCGACTCACGGGGCCGCCCTCCATCCCTTTGTGTGGAAGATCCTGCCGATATGTTTGCGCCTTTGTTAAAGAAACTTTTTGGAAGCAAGAACGAGCGTGAAGTCAAACGCATGCTCAAGACGGTACAGATCGTCAATGCCTTCGAAGAGCAAATGGTGGCCCTTTCGGACGATCAGCTGCGCGCCAAGACTGATGAGTTCAAGGCCCGCATCGCCAAAGGTGAAAGCCTCGACAAACTGCTGCCTGAAGCCTTCGCGGTTGCCCGTGAAGCCGGCAAGCGGGTTATGGGTATGCGCCACTTCGACGTTCAGTTGATTGGCGGCATGACCTTGCACGAAGGCATGATTGCCGAAATGCGTACCGGTGAAGGCAAGACCCTGGTGGCGACACTGGCGGTTTACCTGAACGCGCTGTCCGGCAAGGGCGTGCACGTTGTTACCGTGAACGACTACCTGGCTCGTCGTGACGCCAACTGGATGCGTCCGCTCTACGAATTCCTCGGCCTGAGCGTCGGCGTGGTGACGCCGTTCCAGCCGCCGGAAGAGAAGCGTGCGGCCTATGCCGCCGACATTACCTACGGCACCAACAACGAATTCGGTTTCGACTACCTGCGCGACAACATGGCGTTCAGCATGGAAGAAAAATTCCAGCGTGAACTCAATTTTGCCGTGATCGACGAAGTCGACTCGATCCTCATCGACGAAGCCCGTACCCCGCTGATCATTTCCGGTCAGGCCGAAGACAGCTCCAAGCTCTATATCGAGATCAACAAACTGATCCCGCAACTGGAGCTGCATATCGAAGAAGTGGAAGGCGAAGTCACCAAGGCCGGTCACTACACCGTCGACGAGAAGACCCGCCAGGTTGAACTCAACGAAGCCGGTCACCAGTACATCGAAGAAGTGCTGACCGGTATCGGCCTGCTGGCTGAAGGCGAGAGCCTGTACTCGGCGCACAACCTGGGCCTGCTGACCCACGTTTATGCCGGTCTGCGCGCGCACAAACTGTTCCAGCGCAACGTTGAATACATTGTCCAGGACGGTCAGGTCGTACTGGTCGACGAACACACCGGTCGTACCATGCCGGGTCGCCGTTTGTCCGAAGGCCTGCACCAGGCCATCGAAGCCAAGGAAAACCTGAACATCCAGGCCGAAAGCCAGACCCTGGCGTCGACCACGTTCCAGAACTACTTCCGTCTTTACAGCAAGCTGTCCGGCATGACCGGTACGGCGGACACCGAAGCGTTCGAGTTCCACCAGATCTACGGTCTGGCGGTGATGGTCATTCCACCGAACAAGCCGCTGGCGCGTAAAGACTACAACGACCTGGTGTTCCTCACCTCGGACGAGAAGTACGCGGCCATCGTTGCCGACATCAAGGAAAGCATGGCTCAGGGCCGTCCGGTTCTGGTGGGCACCGCGACCATCGAAACGTCCGAACACATGTCCAGCCTGCTCGTGAAGGAAGGCATCGAACACAAGGTTCTGAACGCCAAGTTCCACGAAAAAGAAGCTGAAATCATCGCTCAGGCCGGTCGTCCGGGTGCACTGACCATCGCCACCAACATGGCCGGTCGTGGTACCGACATCCTGTTGGGCGGTAACTGGGAAGTGGAAGTCGCCTCCCTTGAGGATCCGACGCCCGAGCAGATTGCCCAGATCAAGGCCGACTGGCAGAAGCGTCACCAGCAAGTGCTCGAGTCGGGCGGTTTGCAGGTGATCGCCTCCGAGCGTCACGAATCGCGCCGTATCGACAACCAGCTGCGTGGTCGTGCCGGTCGTCAGGGTGACGCCGGTTCCAGCCGTTTCTACCTGTCGCTGGAAGACAGCCTGATGCGCATCTTTGCCTCTGACCGGGTGAAGAACTTCATGAAGGCCCTGGGCATGCAGCCTGGCGAAGCGATCGAGCACCGCATGGTGACCAACGCCATCGAAAAGGCTCAGCGCAAGGTTGAAGGTCGTAACTTCGACATTCGCAAGCAACTGCTCGAGTTCGACGACGTCAACAACGAACAGCGTAAAGTGATCTATCACATGCGTAACACGTTGCTGGCCGCGGACAACATCGGCGAAACCATTGCCGACTTCCGTCAGGACGTGCTCAACGCAACGGTCAGCGCGCACATTCCGCCGCAATCGTTGCCAGAGCAGTGGGACGTCGCTGGTCTGGAAGCTGCCCTGCAAAGCGACTTCGGCGTGACACTGCCGATCCAGCAATGGCTCGACGAAGACGATCACCTGTACGAAGAAACCCTGCGCGAGAAGCTGATGCACGAGCTGCTGGCGGCATACAACGAGAAAGAAGAGCAGGCGAGCGCCGAAGCGCTGCGCACCTTCGAGAAGCAAATCGTGCTGCGCGTTCTGGACGACCTGTGGAAAGACCACCTGTCGACCATGGACCACTTGCGTCACGGCATCCACTTGCGTGGCTATGCGCAGAAGAACCCGAAGCAGGAATACAAGCGCGAGTCGTTCACACTGTTCTCCGAACTGCTGGACTCGATCAAGCGCGACTCGATTCGTGTGCTGTCGCATGTTCAGGTTCGCCGCGAAGATCCGATCGAAGAAGAAGCACGCCTGCGTCAGGAAGCCGAGGCATTGGCCGCACGCATGCAATTCCAGCACGATGAAGCCCCAGGCCTCGAGCAACCGGAATTGTTGGGTGAAGAGGTCGATGTGGCGCTCGCTGCCGCTCCGGTGCGCAACGAGCAGAAGCTGGGCCGCAATGAGCTGTGCTACTGCGGTTCGGGCAAGAAGTTCAAACACTGTCACGGCCAGATCAACTAAGATTTCTGCCAGACATTGAAATACCCGCGCCGCGACCGGCATCAGCCGTCGCGGCGTTTTACCATTTAAAACACCGATGCCAGGTTAAAAAGAACAGGGCGACGACGGTGCAGACATTACATTAAGAGGAGCGCTTTCATGGCTGTTGGTCTTGGTCCTTTGCCAACGTTGCACCCGGTTGCCGGTTTTGAACTCGGTATCGCTTCGGCTGGCATCAAGCGCCCCGGGCGCAAAGATGTCGTGGTCATGCGCTGCGCTGAAGGTTCCACGGTGGCCGGTGTGTTCACGTTGAACGCCTTTTGCGCTGCGCCAGTGATTCTGGCCAAGCAACGTGTGCAGGGCCCGGTACGTTATTTGTTGACCAACACCGGCAATGCCAACGCCGGTACCGGTGAGCCTGGTTTGGCTGCCGCCGAGCGCACCTGCGCCAAGCTGGCTGAATTGACCGGCGTCGACGCCAGCCTGGTGCTGCCGTACTCCACTGGCGTGATCGGTGAGCCGCTGCCGGTCGAGAAGATCGAAGGCGCGCTGCAAGCTGCCCTCGACGACTTGTCGGAGAATAACTGGGAAGCTGCAGCCACCGGGATCATGACCACCGACACCCTGCCAAAGGGTGCGAGCCGGCAGTTCCAGCATGAAGGCGTGACCATCACCGTCACCGGTATCAGCAAAGGCGCCGGCATGATTCGCCCGAACATGGCGACCATGCTCGGTTACATCGCCACCGATGCCAAAGTTTCCCGCGAGGTGTTGCAGAACCTGCTGCTGGACGGCGCCAACAAGTCGTTCAACCGCATCACCATCGACGGCGACACCTCGACCAACGATTGCTGCATGCTGATCGCCACCGGTAAAGCCGCGCTGCCGGAGATCACCTCCGCCAGTGGTCCACTGTTCGCGGCGCTGAAGCAGGCAGTGTTTGAAGTGTGCATGGACGTCGCCCAGGCGATCGTTCGCGACGGCGAAGGCGCGACCAAGTTCGTCACCGTTGAAGTCAACGGCGGCGGCACTCACCAGGAGTGCCTGGACGTCGGTTACACCGTGGCGCATTCGCCATTGATCAAGACCGCGTTGTTCGCTTCCGATCCCAACTGGGGGCGCATCCTGGCGGCCGTTGGCCGTGCCGGTGTGCCGAACCTGGACGTGAGCAAGATCGACGTGTTCCTGGGTGAAGTCTGCATCGCCAGCCGCGGTGCCCGTGCCGCGACTTACACCGAAGCCCAGGGCTCGGCGGTGATGCAGCGTGAAGAAATCACCATTCGTATCGAGCTGGGCCGCGGCGATTGCAGCGAAACCATCTGGACCACCGACCTGTCCCACGAATACGTGAAGATCAACGCCGAATACCGCACATAATTCATGGTGGGCAAGTCATGCTTCTGTAGGAGCAAGGCTTGCCCGCGATGGAGGCCGCAGGCCTCCCGCTTGTCCCTCATCAAAAGGCGCCTGAACATGAGCTACCACCTGATCATCGGCGACAAACTGTATTCCTCCTGGTCCCTGCGCGGCGCTTTGGCGCTGGAACTGGCCGGCGCGACCTACACCGAAGAACTGATCAAGCTGAACCAGCCGGACACCCGTGAACGCCTGCTCAAGCATTCACCGACCGCCAAAGTCCCGTTGCTGAAAACCGAACACGGGACCATTGCCGACTCGTTGGCCATCGCCGAGTACCTGGTTGAGCGTTTCCCGAACGCCCACCTCTGGCCGAAGGACATTGCTGCCCGCGCCCAGGCCCGTTCGGCGTGCGCGCAGATGCACAGCGGCTTTTTCGCCATGCGTGGCAACATGCCGTTTGACCTGAGCCACGATGCGCCGCTGTCGCCGATGCCGCCTGAAGTGCAGGTGGAGATCGAGCGGATGCTGGCGTTGTGGGCTGAATGCCGCGCGGTTGCCACCGAACCGGGTCCTTTCCTGTTCGGTGCTGTGAGTCTGGCGGATGCCTTCTTCGCGCCGATTGCCGTACGCCTGCGTACTTATCAAGTCGCGTTGCCGGCGGCGGATGCCGCCTATGTCGAAGCGATTTACCAATGGCCAGCCTTCAAGGCCTGGCAGAAAGCCGGTCTGGAGGAAATAGCGCGGTGAAACGAGTTCATGTAGCAGCGGCTGTCATCCGTGATGCCAGCGGCAAGATCCTCATCGCTCGCCGCGCCGATACCCAGCACCAGGGCGGCCTGTGGGAGTTTCCCGGCGGCAAGGTCGAGGACGGCGAAGCGGTGCAAGCCGCGTTGTCCCGCGAGTTGCAGGAAGAGTTGGGCATTGTGGTCAGTGCCGCTCGACCATTGATCAAGGTTCAGCACGACTATCTGGACAAGCAGGTATTGCTGGATGTCTGGGAGGTCTCGGCATTTACCGGCGAACCTCATGGCGCCGAAGGCCAGCCTCTGGCGTGGGTGACGGCGCGTGAACTGCGCGACTACGAGTTTCCGGCCGCCAACCAGCCGATCGTAGCGGCTGCGCGTCTGCCAGGCGACTACCTGATTACCCCGGAAGGCCTGGAAACGCCGGCCCTGCTGCGCGGTATTCAGAAAGCCATCGCTGGCGGGATCAAGCTGATCCAGTTGCGTGCGCCTAATGGCTATGACCCGCAATACCGCGATCTGGCGGTGGATGCCGTGGGTTTGTGTGCCGGCAAGGCGCAACTGATGCTCAAGGGGCCGTTCGAGTGGTTGGGAGATTTCCCGGCCGCCGGTTGGCACCTCACCGCCGCGCAATTGCGCAAATACGCCAGCGCCGGGCGTCCGGTACCCGCCTCGCGCTGGTTGGCGGCGTCCTGTCACAACGCTGAAGAACTGAGCCTGGCCGAGCAGATGGGCGTGGACTTCGTCACCCTGTCACCGGTCCAGCCGACCCAGACTCACCCGGATGCGTCACCACTCGGCTGGGAGCAGGCCTCGCAGTTGATTGCAGGGTTCAGCAAACCGGTGTTCCTGCTCGGTGGTGTGGGGCCTGCCGAACGGCAAAAAGCCTGGGAGGCGGGCGCGCAGGGCGTGGCGGGGATTCGGGCGTTTTGGCCTGAAGCGTAACGCCCGACCTGATGATCGTTCCCATGCTCCGCGTGGGAATGCATCCCGTGACGCTCTGCGTCACAGCGTCAACGGCGGACGCGGAGCGTCCATGGCGGCATTCCCACGCAGAGCATGGGAACGATCATCCTCCTGACTAAGCTTGGGGTTTGGCCGCAGGCTGCCACAAAATCTCGGCAATCCCCTGGCGCTTGGCAATCAGCCGAGCCGCCACAAACAACAGGTCCGACAAGCGATTGATGTACGCCAGGCCAACCCCGGCCAATGGCTCCAGCGCGTTCAGATGCTGACAACGTCGCTCGGCGCTGCGTGCCAGACTGCGGCAGACGTGGGCTTGGGCAATCAAGGCTGAACCGCCGGGCAGAATGAAGTTCTCCAGCGGTCCCAGCTCTTCGTTCCAGACATCGATCGCCGCTTCCAGGCGTTCGACTTCTGCGGCATTCAAGGCCTGATACACCGGCATAGCCAGCTCACCCCCCAAATCGAACAACCGGTGCTGACACGGTTCAAGCACCTCAATCACCTCGGCCAGGCCAGGATGAGCGTGGCGTTGCTCGGCCAAGCCAGCCAACAGCACCCCGAGCTGACTGTTCAGCGTATCGACTTCGCCGATGGCCTCGACCCGTGGATGGTCCTTCGGCACGCGGCGACCGTCGCCAAGCCCGGTTTCACCTTTGTCGCCGGTGCGGGTGTAAATCTTCGACAAGCGAAAACCCATGCTTAGCGCTCCAGTTGTTTGAGTTCGTGAGAGGCGAGCGGAGTAGTGCCCGCCAATGGCAGGCGCAAGGTAAAGCACGTGCCTTGGCCGAGGGTCGATTGCACTTCCATCTGACCCTTGTGGTTGTTGGTGATGATGAAGTACGACACCGACAGTCCGAGGCCGGTACCCTGGCCGATTTCCTTGGTGGTGAAGAACGGCTCGAAGGTGCGTTTGCGCACATTCTCGCTCATGCCCACGCCGTTATCTTCGACCTGGATTTCCGCCCACGGCGGGTTCAGTCGGGTGCGCAGAATGATCCGTCCCGGCTCTCTGTCGTCTTCGCGCTGGTGAATCGCCTGGGCAGCGTTTTTCAGCAGGTTGAGCAGCACTTGTTCGAGCTCGTTGGCGGTGCCGGGCACAGGCCCCAGTTGCGGGTCGAACTGACGAATGATGGCCTGGCCCTTGAAGTCGAAGCCGATGGCCAGGTCGAAGTCGTTGCTGGCGATTTCCACGGCTTGATCGATCAGTGCCGGCAGGTCGCACGGGGCCATCTGGCGGTTGCTGCGACGACTGAAACTGAGCATGTGGGTGACGATCTTCGCGGCTCGGGCGCCGGCCTGTTGAATGCCGTCGAGCAGTTGCGGGACTTCGCGGCTTTGCAGGTAGCGATTGACGCTGTCCAGTTCGATGCCGATCTGTTCGGCGGTTTCGATGTTCTTCGGCAGGTCGGCCGACAAGCGCCGGCGAATGTTCTGCACGTTATGCAGGATCGCTCCCAGGGGGTTGTTGATTTCGTGGGCCATGCCGGCGGCGAGGCCACCGACCGAGAGCATTTTTTCCGACTGCACCATCATTTCTTCGAGGGACAGGCGCTGGGTAATGTCGTCGATGCGGATCACCACGCCGCGTCCGGCACCGCCCATCAATGGATAAAAGGTCAGCGCGTAATGCTTGGGTTCGTCGTCCTTGACCCAGGTGACGCGCTCGATCTTGACCACGCTGTGTTGCTCGACGGTTTCCTTGAGCTGCGGCAGGAACGGTTTCAGCGGTTCAAAGGCGAGGAAAATCGGCTGGTTCAGCGCTTCGTCCAGACGCGTGCCGGAAAGTGCGCTGGCTTCCTGGTTCCATTGCGTCACGTAGAGCTGTTCATCGAGGGCGATCAGCGCCGAAGGCATCGAGTCGATGATGCTGTTGAGGTAGTTCTGAAAACCGGTGAGTTTCTTCTCGATCTTGCTCCGCACCTGAACTTCCAGCTCCAGCTTGCGGTTGGTATGACGGGTTTCTTCGGCCAGGCCCTGGGCCTGGTCGTAGGCAGCCTGGGAGTCGTCCCGCGCGCGTTTGAGTTGCTGCTCACGGGCTTCGATGCGCGAGAGCATGGTATTGAAGGCTTCGGCGAGGCTGCCGATTTCGTCGTGGTTACCGCGAGAGGCACGCAAGGCGTAGTTTTCTTCGCGGGTAACCTGGCGGGACAATTCTTCGAGCTCATGGATCGGCCGGGTAATCAGGCGTTTGATCTGCCGGGCAATCACCAGCCACAGCAGCACGCTGAAAATCAGAATCCCGAGGCTGGCGGTCAGGGTGCCGGTGTAGAAAGCCATCGGCAATTCACTGCTGGCCACCAGCAGCAGATGGCCCGGCTCCTCGCCCGGGCGCAACAGGGTGATCAGCTGATTGCTGCGAAATTCGGTGGCCTGCCAGGCTTCGATATTCCGATAGTGCTCGGGCAACTTGAGTTTTTCGCCGTGCTGCACCTGGG
This sequence comes from Pseudomonas sp. CVAP#3, assembly GCF_018986375.1. Lineage (NCBI taxonomy): Bacteria > Pseudomonadati > Pseudomonadota > Gammaproteobacteria > Pseudomonadales > Pseudomonadaceae > Pseudomonas > Pseudomonas sp. CVAP#3. Next base: position 405,518 of record NZ_JAHMSC010000003.1, on the reverse strand, counting down.
CCAGGCGCAGGCCTTTGCCGTCATACAGTGCCGCCGTTTTGAGCGGTGAATAGCTGTTGAGTTCGTTGAGCAGCCTTTGGGCTTCTTCTGGCGAGTTGAGCGCCTGGGCGGCGATGGACGGGTTGGCCACCAGTCGGCCGATGGTCTGCAAGGCCTGCGGGGCCATGCTTTCCTGGGAGATCCAATAGGCGGCGCTGATAAAGGTCAGGTTGGCCACCAGCAACACGGTGGTCAACAGCACCAACAGGGCGGCCAGCAGTTTCTGGCCGACCGGCAGGTTTTCAAGGCGCTGGCGCAATGGCATCGAGGTCGTCGCTAAAAAGGAACAGGAAGGCAGCGTAGCCGTTGCTCAGTCGCTGGGCAATCCGCGTGCGTGCAGGTGCGTAATCAGCCGCTGCTGCAATTGATTGAGGTGCGGCAGCACCAGTTGGTGTCTCGACGCAGCAGTGCAGGCATGCCCCAGCAGATAGCTGATCTCGGTTCGGCGTTGATTGGCAACGTCCTGGTACATCGACGAGTAGTTGGCGGCTGTCGCTTGAATCACTCGCTCGACTTCCTGCTGCAGGTTGTCTGCGGCGGCGGGCTGACCGCAATGCTCCAGCAACTCGCTCAGTTCGGCACAGAGGGTAGCGACTTCGCAATGGTGGTGCTGCAAGCCACCGTTGCGGCAATCATGCAGGACTGTCAGGGGATTGATCGCGCAATTGAGCGCCAGTTTGCGCCACAAACGGGTCAGGATGTCTGTGCTCCATTCGTGGGGGATGCCGGCGGCGCTCAGGTCATCCAGCCAGATCGGCGGGGTAGGGTGGCTGGCATCGCCGAGCCAGGTGTACCCATGACCGGCAAACACCACGCGCCAGTCGTCATCGCGAAACGCGCCTTCGGTGCTTGAGGCAAAGATGCAGCGTGCCTGCGGGACACGTGCGGCGACGGCGTCCTGACTGCCGAGGCCGTTCTGCAACAGAATCAGCTCGGCGTTGGGTGCAAGACGCGCTGCCAGTTGCGCGACCGCACTTTCGGCGTCGTAGGCTTTGCAGGCCACCAGCAAGCGGTCTATCGGCCCCGCGCTGCTGACAGTTTCGCCGGGGATCGCATACTGCCGCGCTTCGCCCTGTTCGACCAAGGTCAGCCCGCCGGCGGCCTGATAGGCCTGCAAGCGCGCCGTGTCGCGCAGAATCAGTTTCACCGGCAGGCCAGCCCGTGCCAGGCGCGTGGCCCACAGGGTGCCCAGACTGCCGGCGCCAAGGACGTGCCAGGTGGTCGACATCAGTTTTTTGCTCGGATTGGCAGACGCATGTGAGGCTCGCAGCGTAGGAAGGTAAAGACCCGTTATAATCAGCGCGGATTTTAACCGCAAGCCAGGCGTGCTCCATCGCTATTGAGCGCGCCCTTTTTTATTGGAGAGATTACATGCCGTCGTTCGACGTGGTATCCGAACTGGACAAACACGAACTCACCAACGCGGTCGAGAACGCCGTCAAGGAACTCGACCGTCGTTATGATTTGAAAGGCAAGGGCAGCTTTGAGTTCAAGGAAAAGGACCTGACTGTCAACCTGACTGCCGAGGCCGACTTCCAGCTGGAAGCGATGATCGAGATCCTCAAGCTGGCACTGGTCAAGCGCAAGATCGATGTGCAGTGCCTTGAGGTAAAAGACGCCTATGCTTCCGGCAAGCTGATGAAGCAGGATGCCGTGCTCAAGGAAGGCATCGACAAGGAGCTGGCGAAGAAGATCGTTGCTCACGTCAAAGACGCCAAGCTCAAGGTCCAGGCCGCCATCCAGGGCGAGCAGGTACGGATCACCGGCAAGAAGCGTGACGACCTGCAGGAAGCCATTGCGGCACTGCGCGCCAAGGAATTTGGCATGCCGCTGCAGTTCAACAACTTCCGCGACTGATCAGTCTTCAGGGAACCTCCGGGCGTTAATGACGTCCGAGGCCCATGTAACGGCGGAAACGATTGAGCCATCTTCACTGGCTCGGTCTTTCTGCCGTGCAGTTTTTACGTGCCGGGTAGCCGGGAATCAGGAGAGATAGATGGACATAAATGCTGAAGTGGACAACCTGGTCAAGGCTTCCCAGGCCTGGATCCCGATGATCATGGAATACGGCAGCCGTGTGCTGCTGGCCGCCGTTACCCTGGCCATTGGCTGGTGGCTGATCAACAAGCTGACCCACAAGGTTGGCAAGCTGCTGGCCCTGCGCAACGCCGATCTGGCGTTGCAGGGGTTTATGAGCAGCCTGGCGAACATCATCCTCAAAGTGTTGCTGATGGTCAGCGTCGCATCGATGATCGGTGTTGAGACCACCTCGTTTGTCGCGGCTATCGGTGCTGCGGGCCTGGCGATCGGTCTGGCGTTGCAAGGCAGCCTGGCGAACTTCGCTGGCGGGGTGTTGATTCTTTTGTTCCGTCCGTTCCGTATCGGTGACGTGATCGAAGCACAGGGGATTACCGGCACGGTCGACAGCATTCAGATCTTCCATACCCTGCTGCGCACCGGTGACAACAAAACCGTCATCGTGCCTAACGGTAATCTGTCGAACGGCATAATCACCAACCACAACCGTCAACAGACCCGTAAAGTGGTGTTTGACATCGCCGTGAATTACGACGCCGATTTGCAGAAGGCGCGTGAGGTGCTGCTGGAGTTGGCCAAGGATGAGCGCGTGTTGGCCGATCCTGCGCCGGTAGCGGTAGTGTCGACCCTGGGCGATAGCTCGATTACGGTTTCCCTGCGTGTTTGGGTGAAAACGGCGGACTACTGGGATGTGTTGTTCAAGTTCAATGAACACGCCCGCGATCGTTTGAAGGCGGCAGAGATAGATATTCCGTACCCGCAACGAGTTATCCGTATGGTTCAGGAAACGGCGTAACCAATGCCGGTTTGTTGTTTGGCCTTTTGGTCAAGTATCGGTAACGAACTCAAGGGGCGATAAGCCCCTTGAGTGTTTTTACAGTCTGCAGTTTTGTTGTTCTGAAAGCGGAATAGAGTGCGGGCTTATTATTAGCTGGCTACTTATTAAGGTTGATTTCGTATTGCCATAAAGCAGGCACAAAAAAAGGCCCATCAGTGATGGGCCTTTTTTATATCAATCGAACAACTGTAGCCGTAGCGATTACAGGATGTTGATTGGGTACTCGGTGATCAGACGGAACTCGTTGACGTTGATATCGCCACCGTCGTTATTGGTGCGGTGCCAAGCCTGGCGTGCACGGAAGGACAGGTCTTTCAGAGGACCGGCCTGAACTACGTACTTGGCTTCCAGGTTGGTTTCGAAGTGCTTGCCATCTGCGCCGAACGCATTGTTATTAGCGCTGTTAGCATAGATGCTGTTCTGGTTGGTACCGTCGATGCCCGAACCATGTACATAACGGGCCATGAAGCTCAGGCCTGGTACGCCGTACTCAGCCATCTTCAGGTCATAACGTACCTGGTAGGATTTCTCGCCAGGACCGTTGAAGTCAGAGTACTGAACGGAGTTGGCCAGGAAGATCGAGTCGCCGCCGCGGTTGTTGTCACCTACACCGACGTAGTCGAACGGTTCATCACCGCGGACTTTCTGGAAGGCCAGAGTAACGGTGTGCGCCTTCAGGAAGGAGTAGGCAGCTGCGAGCGAGAAGGCGGTGTTATCGATTTTGCCTGCTTTCGCTGCACCGGTATCGTTTGTCTGATACAGGTTGAAGTCGAAGTTCAAGGACTGGTCAGTTGCCAACGGAAGGGTGTAGTTCGCGTTGGTGTAGTACTGGTTCCAGGTATCTTTGAACTTGGCGCCGTAGAGGGAAACGCTCAGGTTCTCAGTGATGCCGTATTTACCGCCTACGTAATCGGCGCTCTCAACCTGCGTGTTCCCGTACTGGGTCCACAGGTTGCCCTGCATTGAGGTCTTATCCTGGCTGCTGCCAGCGTAGAAGTGACCGGCTTCCAGGTCGAGGTCTTTGATCTCGCTGCTCTGCAGTTGGAAACCGCGAGCGGTCTGTTGGAACAGACGGCTGCCGCCAACGGCGAATACTGGAGCGGTGCTAGGCGACTGGTCACCAAATTTCAGCTCGGTTTTGGAGATGCGAACAGCGACTGCCGCGCCCGCTTTACCCATGCTGTCGTTGACTTGTTTATTACCGTTGTTGTCCTGGCCGACGCTCATGTTACCCGTGCCCGAATGCCCGTCGGAACCGTCCAGACGGAAGCCGGCATCGCCGAAGCCTTCAACACGAACACCAACAGTACCCTGGGTATAACCAGAGCTGAATTTGCCCAGTACGCCTTGGGTCCAGTCGATCTGGTCGTCGTGTTTTCCGTCAATCTTGTCGCGGTTGAAGTAGTAGTTCTTCAGAACTACGCCAGCCGAGGCACCTTCAACGAAACCTTTTGCGTCAGCCTGGTCGGTTACAAACGGTTCGGCCATAGCGACTTGGGTGCCGGTAGCTGCAGTAACAGCCAGGGCGATCATGCTCCACTTCATCACGCGCATCGTGATTTGCTCCTTTGGTTTTAGAAGAGTACTGCCGTCCCACCTGATTTATTATCTGGGCGGCTCTTTCTTTTTGTGTCGGCGCAAACTTATATCACGCCGACAATGTTGGCGATACTTGCGTATCTAACCTTTCAGCTTCTTTACGGCCCTGTCGCAAAATGCGCTGTAGAGGTCGTAATTTCACAATTTTTTTGCCTTCGGACTGACAACTTCAGCGTTGTTTTCCAAGGCTTCAGTATCAGAAAAAGAAATCCCTGTCCTGCACTTGAAGCTCCCTGGGCAGCCATGCCGCTATTGTTATGAGCCTTAAGGTTCCGACTTCCAGCGGATGCCTTACAGGCGATGTGTGTATGAATGCAACAAGCGTGCACAAATCGGCTTTTTGTTGCCGGGTTTTTCAAAAAAACCTGTCTTAATGACTAAAGCCTCATGAAACCGGGGCTTTCAAGGCCGATCTGTTTGAGCTTGACGCCGCGGTTCTTCTAGTGTTGCACCATCAAAGAGCATGGGTATTAGCACACAAATGTTACTGCTCCACCCTCGCGGGTGAGTAGACGGCGGATGCTCGACGTTTTCAGCGTAGACGCAGTGTGCAGATTTGGTGCAAAAAATTTTCAATGCTGTACGAAATTCGTACAACGAAGACCTCGAATGCAGATCTACATCCGCTGATAGGTCGTTGATTTTTTGACGAAGCGCCGAGGTCTGGTGCTGAGGTGGTGCGTCGAGAATGAAAATGTTCAGTACCGGGGCGCTCATGCGTTGAGCGTTTGTACCGGGTCGTCCGGCTCGGGGCTGTGTGCCCTTTTTTCGCAGTGATCCGTGCGGCGTTCGCGGGTATGCTGCTGTTATATACGGGCGATTAGCCTTCGGGCTGGGCGCTAAACTGAGTCTCATGCAAAGTGCGGGAGTGCGCGCGGTGTTCGCCTTAGATCCACGACTTGAACAAGACACCCTGCCGATTGGGGATTTCCCACTAAGTCGGTTGTTGCTGTCCAATGATTCGAATTACCCCTGGTTTATCCTGGTGCCGCGTCGTGAGGATATCAGCGAGTTGTTTCAACTGGATGTCGCCGACCAGCAGCAGTTGTGGCGGGAAACAACCGAGTTGGCCGAAACGCTCAAGGATTCGTTCGATGCCGACAAGTTGAATGTCGCGACCCTGGGTAATGTTGTCAGTCAGCTACACATGCATGTCATTGTGCGTAAGCGCAATGATGCTGCCTGGCCAGCCCCGGTTTGGGGCAAACACCCGGCCAAGCCTTACAGTGCCGAAGAAGTGGCAGTAATTCGCGAACGGCTGCGTTTGGTCTTGACCGATGACTTCACGTTTCTGGAGGGCTGAACCATGAGCCTGGAAGAACGCGTTACCGATCTTGAAAGTCGTCTGGCATTTCAGGATGACACTATTGAAGCGATGAATGATGTGCTGGTGACGCAGCAGCGAGTGGTCGAACGCTTGCAGTTGCAAATGGCCGCGTTACTCAAGCGCCAGGAAGAGATGGTCGGGCAGTTCGAGTCTTTCGAAGAAGAAGCTCCGCCGCCACATTACTGAGTACTGGTTGCGGCAACGATTCGACAGGCAATAAAAAACCGCGATGCGCTTTGGCTGCATCGCGGTTTTTTTTGCGGTACTGAAATCAGCGGCGCGGCAAAGCGGCGATCACATCTTCAGCTTGCAGGCCCTTGTCACGGTTCATGACAGAAAACTCCACGCGCTGGCCTTCGACCAGGACGCGGTGACCTTCACCACGGATTGCACGGAAGTGCACAAAAATATCGTCTCCGGAATCGCGAGAAATGAAACCGAAGCCTTTGGAGGTGTTGAACCATTTGACGGTGCCGGTATCACGATTGGTCATGTCGTAATTTTGCGTAGCGGCAGCAGGAGAGGATTTATAAAAGCTGATGGCCAGGTGCAGAAGTACGGCGATCAGGGCGACGATGAGGCTAAGCAGGACTGCGGGCTGACCACCAATGACCGGCATCGGTGCGAGGAGGGTCAGGGTTTGCACAACAACGGCAAGCACCAGCAAGGCACTGACCAGATTTTGCAGTTGGTGACGTGGACCTTTGTTCCAGTAAGGAATAACCGGCGCGAGGGTCAGGTTGAGCAAGCCGAAGAACGCCAGGTACAGCGCGTCAGGTTGTTGCAGGTAAGGTGCGGCTTCGGTTCGCAAGCTAGGGATGAAGGACAGCAGCAAAGCCGCTGCGCCCGTTAGCAGGTGGACGATTTTCAACATTTTGATTGACTCACGTTAAGACGGATCACAAGGAAGAGCTGATTGAGCACGGTTCGCTTCTGAACAATGGGAGGCGCTGGACACGTACCCGGTATCAGCCTATGCGCTGCACCCAGGAAAATAGAGGCAGCGACACGCCTCTATTTAACAGCAAAGCCCAGGCCTTCTCAAATCAAGTGCAGAGGGCGCGGCGGCGGGGGAGGGAGGCGGTTTGCGCGGTACTGTCTGCAGGTGTTGCCTGAAGGCTTGTTCTAGAGAGCTCGATCGGCTTTTTTGCTTGCTGCAGGCAGATAAAACGCCCTGGGTTTGCGGATTCAGGGTGTCGTTCTTCTATAGAGGGGGGAGAGTCGAGCGAGTGTCAGGTGGTGCCCCGGCGCCGTCAGTGCTTCCCCTGTCCGTGGTGGGAGATGATTCTCTGACAGGGCGACGTCTGAGCCTTTTTCGGCTGTTTTCGCTCGGCGGTTTTGATTTTTCCTGCGCTGAATTTCTGCTTTATAGACAGATGTAGGACCGTGTTAATGGTCTCCCTAAGGTTGTTGGCTTGTCCTACGTTGATGGTCATAAAGTCATCTGGATATAACTATCCGCCTGCGTTTCTATAAGGAAACAGAGGGTTGCTCTCGTTGAAAGCAAGTATGACAAAGGAGTGTCAACGGTATGAGTCAAGGAATAGGGCAAGGGACAATCGAAGTCGCTCGGTTTCAAGATGTAAGGCAGGAGGGGAAGAGAGATCCTTTTGTTCGGGAGTTTGATATGGGGCTGGCGCGCCCACTGTCCAGATCGGTCCGTTTGAATGGATTTGCCACCTGTTTGCGCCTTGAGCAGGTCTATTGGGATATTTTGGCCAGGATGGCGAAAATCAACTGTTGCTCGGTGAGCGCTTTGCTTTCCTACGTTGATAGAGAGGTGCACCTGCGTCATGGCGGGGTAAAGAATTTCAGCGGGCTGGTCCGGGTGGTGTGCGTTGTACACAGTTTGAATGGGGACTCCTGTAGCGTTGAATGACGTGCGGCTACGTGATGGGGACGGCCCGCGTGGTCAGGTGTCGTGTCGTCGGCGGATCCGGGTGAGCATACGCCTGTGCAGTGTTACGGCTGCACAGGCTCGATTTAATGGATATAATCCCGCCCTTTGCCGCGAAACCCGACGTTTGCGCGGTAATAATCTGATTGCCGAGACAACCCCATGCCGATGTACGACTATCAATGTGCTTCCTGTGGTCATCAGTTGGAAGCCATTCAGAAGATCAGCGCAGCACCGTTGGTCGACTGCCCTGCCTGCCAGGCACCCGAATTGAAAAAGATGCTGTCCATGCCAGGCTTCCGCCTCAGCGGCACCGGCTGGTACGAGACCGATTTCAAAACCGGTTCGAAGAAGAATCTGGCCGGCGGCGACAAAGCTGACTAAGTTGAACGACACGCGTGAGCTCTTGCATCATCAGGCACCTTATTGAAGTGCGGTGGTGCGGCAAGGCCTCCAAACGAATTTCGAATTACGAGAAGTGAAACCACTACCATGATGCGCAGCCATTATTGCGGCCAACTGAACGAAAGCCTGGAAGGTCAGGAAGTTACCCTTTGCGGATGGGTCCACCGTCGTCGTGACCACGGCGGGGTGATCTTCCTCGATATCCGTGATCGTGAAGGTCTGGCCCAGGTGGTGTTCGATCCGGATCGCGCCGAAACCTTCGCCGCCGCCGACCGTGTGCGCAGTGAATACGTGGTCAAGATCACCGGTAAGGTGCGCCTGCGTCCAGCCGGTGCCGGTAATGCCAACATGGCTTCGGGCATGATCGAAGTGCTGGGCTACGAGCTGGAAGTATTGAACGAAGCGGAAACCCCGCCGTTCCCGCTCAACGAATTCTCCGACGTTGGCGAAGAAACCCGCCTGCGTTATCGCTTTATCGACCTGCGTCGTCCGGAAATGCTCGAGAAGCTGCGTCTGCGTTCGCGCATGACCACCAGCATCCGTCGCTACCTGGACGAGAATGGCTTCCTCGACGTCGAGACGCCGATCCTGACTCGTGCAACCCCAGAGGGCGCACGTGACTATCTGGTGCCGAGCCGCACTCACGCAGGTAGCTTCTTCGCCTTGCCGCAATCGCCGCAGCTGTTCAAGCAACTGCTGATGGTCGCCGGCTTCGATCGTTACTACCAGATCGCCAAATGCTTCCGCGACGAAGACCTGCGTGCCGACCGTCAGCCGGAATTCACCCAGATCGACATCGAGACCAGCTTCCTCAACGAAGCCGAGATCATGGGCCTGACCGAAGGCATGATCCGCAACCTGTTCAAGGAAGTGCTGGGTCTGGAATTCGGTGAATTCCCGCACATGACCTGGGACGAGGCCATGCGTCGTTACGGTTCCGACAAGCCGGACCTGCGTAACCCGCTGGAACTGGTTGACGTTGCCGACCAACTCAAGGAAGTTGATTTCAAGGTCTTCAGTGGCCCGGCCAACGACCCGAAAAGCCGTATCGCCGCTCTGCGCGTTCCAGGCGGGGCGAGCATGCCGCGCAGCAAGATCGACGACTACACCAAGTTCGTCGGCATCTACGGTGCCAAGGGCCTGGCGTACATCAAGGTCAACGAGCGCGCGAAGGGCGTCGAGGGGCTGCAATCGCCTATTGTCAAAAATATCCCTGAAGCCAACCTCAATGTGATCCTCGATCGCGTTGGCGCGGTTGATGGCGACATCGTGTTCTTCGGTGCCGACAAGGCCAAGATCGTCAGCGAAGCGCTGGGCGCACTGCGGATCAAGGTCGGTCACGACCTGAACCTGCTGACCTGCGAGTGGGCACCGATGTGGGTTGTCGACTTCCCGATGTTCGAAGAGAACGACGACGGCAGCTTCACTGCCTTGCACCACCCGTTCACCGCACCGAAGTGCACACCGGAAGAGCTCGAAGCCAACCCGGCGACCGCTCTGTCCCGCGCCTACGACATGGTGTTGAACGGCACCGAGCTGGGTGGCGGTTCGATCCGTATCCACCGCAAGGAAATGCAGCAATCGGTCTTCCGCCTGCTGGGTATCAGCGAAGCGGAACAGGAAGAGAAATTCGGCTTCCTGCTCGATGCCCTGAAATACGGCGCGCCGCCGCACGGTGGCCTGGCTTTCGGCCTCGACCGTCTGGTGATGCTGATGACCGGCGCCCAGTCGATCCGTGAAGTGATTGCCTTCCCGAAAACCCAGAGCGCTGCCTGCGTCATGACTCAGGCTCCTGGCCTGGTCGACGCCAAGGCGCTGCGCGAGCTGCACATTCGCCTGCGCGAACAGCCTAAGGCTGAGTAAGACCGAGCACCCTGGCACATCAAGCGATGCGCCAGGGTGTCAGATCCAGATTGTGTTGCCCGCTCGCCTTCATGGGCGTGCGGGCATTGTTTTATAGAGAATTGTTTTAAAGAGAATTCGGAGCGAGTTATGGCGGGTCATTCCAAGTGGGCGAACATCAAGCACCGCAAAGAACGTCAGGATGCCAAGAAGGGCAAGATTTTCACCAAGTGGATTCGTGAACTGACTGTCGCGGCCCGTCAGGGTGGCGGTGATCCGGGCTCCAACCCGCGTTTGCGTCTGGCGCTGGACAAAGCCCTTGGCGCGAACATGAGCCGTGACATCATCGATCGCGCGGTGGCTCGTGGTGCTGGCGCTGCCGACACCGACGACATGGTCGAGCTGAGCTACGAAGGTTACGGTCCGGGCGGCGTAGCGGTGATGGTCGAGTGCATGACTGACAACCGCAACCGCACCGCAGCGGCTGTCCGTCACGCCTTCAGCAAATGTGGCGGCAACCTGGGGACCGACGGTTCGGTGGCCTACCTGTTCGAGCGCAAGGGGCAGATTTCCTTCGGGCCTGCCACTGATAAAGAAGGCATCGACGAAGATGCGCTCATGGAAGCGGCCATGGAAGCTGACGCCGATGACGTGGTCACCCACGAAGACGGCTCGATTGACGTGTTCACTTCGTTCGCCGGCTTCTACTCGGTTCGTAACGCCCTGGAAGCTGCCGGCTTCAAAGGTCACGACGCGGAAATCGTCATGCTGCCGACCACCAGTGCCGAACTGGACCTGGAAGGCGCCGAGAAGATCCTCAAGCTGATCGACATGCTCGAAGACCTGGATGACGTGCAGAACGTTTATTCCAATGCGGATATTCCAGAGTCGGTGGCCGCGCAGCTGGGCTGAAGCGCGACGCAGATCTAGTGTGGGAGCGGGCCGGGCGGCGTTCCGATGCCCGCGATGACGTCGGCAGGCTCGACATTGATGTTGAATGTTCTACCTCTATCGCGGGCAAGCCCGGCTCCCACAGGGTTTTCGGCAGGGCTGCAAAATGTGCACCCGGCACAGCCTGCTCTGTGCTGGCCTCACTCTCTAAACCCGCAGGCGTTATGACTTTAATTCTTGGTATCGACCCCGGTTCGCGTATTACCGGTTACGGCGTGGTACGCGATACCGGCCGTGGCTGCGTGTATGTCGCCTCGGGTTGCATTCGTACCGGCAGCGGCGAGTTGCATGAGCGGCTGCAAATTGTTTACCGCGGTGTGCGTGAAGTTATCCAGACCTACGGCCCGGTCACCATGGGGATCGAAAAGGTCTTTATGGCCCGTAACGCCGATTCGGCCCTGAAGCTGGGCCAGGCTCGTGGCGCGGCCATCGTTGCCGGCGCCGAAGAAAACCTCGAAATTGCCGAATACACCGCAACCCAGGTCAAGCAGGCGGTGACCGGGACGGGCGCGGCGAATAAAGAGCAGGTGCAGATGATGGTCATGCACATGCTGAAACTGACCAGCAAACCGCAAATCGATGCCTCGGATGCCCTGGCAATCGCCATTTGTCATGCTCACACCCGTTCCAGCCTGTTACCTCATGGTCTGGGGACGGCTCGCAGTCGTGGCGGTCGCCTTCGCCTCTGATCTGATAGCATCAGCCCATTCATTTTATCCGTTGAGCGTTTTGCGCCTGTTTTGTCGGCCGCCACGCTCACTTTGGTACTCGTCAGCCAGATCTGGCCAACGCTTAAGGATTTGAAACGTGATTGGACGTTTGCGCGGCACCTTGGCTGAGAAACAGCCGCCGCACCTGATTCTGGATGTAAATGGTCTGGGCTATGAGCTGGAAGTGCCGATGACCACGCTTTATCGACTGCCGTCGGTCGGAGAGCCGATCACCTTGCACACCCATTTGGTCGTGCGTGAAGATGCCCAGTTGCTCTACGGTTTCATTGGCAAGCGTGAGCGCGATTTTTTCCGTGAACTGATCCGCCTCAATGGCGTGGGCCCCAAGTTGGCGCTGGCCTTGATGTCGAGCCTTGAAGTCGATGAGCTGGTGCGCTGCGTGCAGGCGCAGGACACATCGGCGTTGACCAAGGTGCCGGGCGTCGGCAAGAAGACCGCCGAGCGTTTGCTGGTGGAACTCAAGGATCGTTTCAAGGCCTGGGAAACCGTGCCAAGCATGTTCGCCTTGGTGCCGAATCAGCCGGATGCGCCAATACCAGTGGCCACCGCCGAAAATGACGCGGTGAGTGCGCTGATTTCCCTGGGCTACAAGCCGCAGGAGGCCAGCAAGGCGATTTCTGCCATCAAGGAGAAAGGCTTGAGCAGTGAAGACCTGATTCGTCGCGCCCTGAAGGGAATGATTTAAGTGATTGAAGCTGATCGTCTGATCGCCGCCACGGGTGGCCCCCGTGACCGCGAAGAAGTCCAGGACCGCGCGATTCGTCCCGTCAGCCTGGCCGAATACATCGGCCAACCGACCGTTCGCGAGCAGATGGAGTTGTTCATCCAGGCTGCCCGCGGGCGCAACGAGTCCCTCGATCACACGCTGATCTTCGGTCCGCCGGGGCTGGGTAAAACCACCTTGGCCAACATCATTGCCCAGGAAATGGGCGTGTCGATCAAAAGCACCTCGGGGCCGGTCCTTGAGCGTCCGGGGGATCTGGCGGCGTTGCTGACCAACCTCGAGCCGCATGATGTGCTGTTCATCGACGAGATTCATCGGCTGTCGCCGATTGTCGAAGAAGTGCTGTACCCGGCCATGGAAGACTTCCAGCTTGACATCATGATCGGTGAAGGGCCGGCGGCGCGTTCGATCAAGCTCGACCTGCCACCGTTCACCCTGGTCGGCGCCACCACCCGCGCCGGGATGCTGACCAATCCGTTGCGTGACCGTTTCGGTATCGTTCAGCGCCTGGAGTTCTATAACACCGCGGATCTGGCGACCATCGTCAGTCGCTCGGCGAACATCCTCGGCTTGCCGCTGGACCCGGAGGGCGCCTTTGAAATCGCGCGTCGGGCCCGTGGCACGCCGCGTATCGCCAACCGCTTGTTGCGCCGGGTGCGCGATTTTGCCGAAGTCCGGGCGAAGGGGCATATCACTAAACCGATTGCTGATCTGGCGCTGAACCTGCTGGACGTCGATGAGCGTGGCTTCGATCACCAGGACCGGCGTCTGCTGCTGACCATGATCGAGAAGTTCGATGGCGGCCCGGTCGGGGTGGACAGCCTCGCGGCGGCGATCAGCGAAGAGCGGCACACCATCGAGGACGTGCTGGAGCCCTATCTGATTCAGCAGGGCTATATCATGCGGACCCCGCGTGGTCGGGTCGTAACCCGGCATGCGTACTTGCATTTCGGTTTGAATATCCCGTCTCGGTTGGGTGAAATGCCTGTGGTAGACGAGTTTCTTGATGCAGTAGACGAATGACGACCTCTGCGTGCCGATTTATTTCGGCTTTGTGCGGTCCTAGGGGACTGCGATTGCCGATCTTTCGCACGAAAGTCGTTCAAGAATGAAAAAACAGTTGCCTGGCCGGATTGGCAACCTGAGGAGTAACCACTAGAGTATGCGCGCGCAAAACGGGCTTGAGTCGTTCGCACATCGTTGTCGCGTTTATTACGAGGACACCGATGCCGGCGGCATCGTGTATTACGTTAATTACCTTAAGTTTATGGAGCGGGCTCGAACCGAGCGGCTACGGGAGCTGGGCTTTGCCCAATCGCAGCTTGCTGGTGAGGACCTGTTGTTCGTCGTGCATTCCAGCGAAGCGCGCTATCACGCGCCGGCGCGACTGGACGACGAGCTTCTGGTAAGTGCAGAAGTAATCGAATTGAACCGCGTCAGCCTGCGCTTTAAACAGCAGGTCAGGCGAGCCGCGGATAATGCACTGCTCTGCGAAGGGCAGTTTTTGGTGGCCTGTGTGCGCACCCATAGTTTGAAACCCCGGGCCATTCCCGAAGCTCTACGTGCGGCCTTTGCCGACGTGAGCGGCGCGGGTACACACTCAGAGCAGGAGATAAAGCGTGGAAGCTAACGTCGTCGACCATTCCTCCATGTGGAGCCTGGTCAGCAATGCCAGCGTTGTGGTGCAGTTGGTAATGCTGATCCTGGTAGCCGCATCGGTGACCTCGTGGATCATGATCTTTCAGCGCAGTAATTTGCTGCGCGCCGGTCGACGTGCCCTGGAGAGCTTTGAAGAGCGCTTCTGGTCCGGCATCGACCTGTCCAAACTCTACCGTCAGGCCGGCAGCAACCCTGACCCGGATTCCGGCGTAGAGCAGATCTTCCGTGCAGGTTTCAAGGAGTTCTCCCGTCTGCGTCAGCAGCCAGGCGTTGATCCGGAAGCGGTCATGGAAGGTGTGGCACGTGCCATGCGCGTGGCCATTTCCCGTGAAGAAGAAAAGCTCGAGCAGAGCCTGCCGTTCCTCGCCACCGTCGGTTCCGTCAGCCCGTACATCGGTCTGTTCGGTACGGTCTGGGGCATCATGAACTCCTTCCGTGGTCTGGCAACTGCCCAGCAAGCGACCCTGGCCACCGTGGCTCCGGGTATTGCCGAGGCGCTGGTTGCAACGGCAATCGGCCTGTTCGCGGCGATCCCGGCCGTTATCGCTTACAACCGTTTCGCCGCTCGCAGCGAAACCTTGCTTAGCCGTTACTACACCTTCGCCGACGAGTTCCAGGCGATCCTGCACCGCAAAGTGCACACCAGCGAAGAATAAGCAGGTAATTCCCAATGGCTTTAATCGCTCGAGCTCGCAAAAAGCGCAAGCCGGTTGCCGAGATGAACGTGGTGCCTTACATCGACGTGATGCTGGTACTGCTGGTCATCTTCATGGTGACCGCACCGATGCTCAATCAGGGCGTGAAAGTTGATCTGCCCAAGGTTTCCAGCGAAGCCTTGCCGCAAGACAACAACACTCAGGTCCTGACCATTTCGATCAAGGCTGACAAGACCTATTACTGGAACCTTGGCAGCGAAGTCGACACCGATAAGCAGCAGGACAGGGCCATGACCCTGCCGCAGATGACCAGTGCCGTGACCAAGATCATCAGCGCGGGTAATGAAAACGGCAAGCACACCCAGGTCTTCATTCGTGGCGACAAGAGCGTCGATTACGGCTCCGTCATGGGCGCCATGGGTGGGTTGCAGAAAGCCGGGGTCGGTAATGTTGGCTTGATTACCGAGGCGCCCTGATGCAGCAACAGCGAGAGCCGACAGCCTCGGAAAGCTACTTCTGGCCTAGTGTCTGGGCGATCGGCCTGCACGTGCTGGTGTTTGGCATGCTGTTCGTCAGTTTTTCCATGACACCGGAACTGCCGCCGGCCAAGCCGATCGTCCAGGCGACCCTGTACCAACTGAAATCGAAAAGTCGGGCGACTACCCAGACCAATCAGAAGATTGCGGGTGAAGCGCAGAAATCCGCTGCGCGCCAGACCGAAGTCGAACAGATGGAACAGAAGAAGGTCGAGCAGGAAGCGGTGAAGGCTGCGGAACAAAAGAAAGAAGCGGCGGCTCAAAAAGCCGAGGAAGCCAAGAAGGCCGACGAGTCGAAGAAAGCGGAAGAGGCGAAAAAGGCTGATGAAGCCAAGAAAGCCGATGAAGCGAAGAAGACCGCCGAAGCCAAAAAGGCCGAACAGAAACAATTGGCTGATATAGCCAAGAAGAAAGCTGAAGAAGAAGCCAAGAAAGCCGCTGAAGAAGAGGCCAAGAAAGAGGCCGCTGAAGAAGCGAAGAAAAAGATAGTCGAAGACGCGAAGAAGAAAGCCGCGGAAGACGCCAAGAAGGTAGCTGAAGCGAACGAGGCGAAGAAAAAAGTCGCCGAGGATGCGAAGAAGAAAGCTGCTGCCGATGCTGCGAAGAAAAAATCGCAGGAAGCGGCGCGTAAATCTGCCGAAGAGAAAAAGGCTCAGGCCCTGGCTGATTTGCTTTCCGACACGCCGCAGCGTCAGCAAGCCTTGGCCGATGAGCAGGGCGATGAAACCGCGGGCAGTTTCGACGATCTGATTCGTGCTCGGGCAGCGGAAGGTTGGGCTCGTCCTCCTTCGGCACGCAAAGGCATGACGGTTGTGCTGCAAATCGGCATGTTGCCCGATGGTACGGTGACTTCGGTCAGCGTGGCCAAGTCCAGTGGCGATGGTCCGTTTGACTCGTCGGCTGTGGCAGCGGTCAAGAATATTGGACGTTTGACAGAAATGCAGGGAATGAAGCCGAGCGATTTCGCTCCGTATCGTTCATTCAAGATGACATTCACACCTGAGGATCTAGCCTTGTGAGAAACCTTCTTCGAGGAATGCTTGTCGTTATCTGCTGCCTGGCAGGGATGGCGGTAGCAGACGAAAAAAACATTCTGGTCACCAGCGGCAGTGATCGGGCTACCCCGATCGCAGTCGTACCGTTCGGCTTCCAGGGCGGCACCGTCCTGCCGGACGACATGGCCGAAATCATTGGTAATGACCTGCGTAACTCGGGCTACTACTCGCCAATTCCAAAGCAGCAAATGATCAGCCAGCCGAGCCAGGCCAGCGAAATCATTTTCCGTGACTGGAAGGCGATCAGCGCCCAGTACATCATGGTCGGCAGCATTGTTCCGGCAGGTGGTCGCCTGCAGGTGCAATACGCACTGTTCAACGTCGCGACCGAGCAGCAAGTGCTGACCGGTAGCGTGTCGGGTGGCGTCGATCAACTGCGCGACATGGCGCACTACATCTCCGATCAGTCGTTCGAAAAGCTGACCGGCATCAAGGGCGCGTTCTCCACACGCCTGCTGTATGTAACGGCCGAGCGCTTTTCGGTGAACAACACGCGCTACACCCTGCAGCGTTCGGACTACGACGGTGCTCGTGCCGTGACCCTGCTGCAATCGCGTGAGCCGATCCTGTCGCCGCGTTTCGCTCCGGATGGCAAGCGCATCGCCTATGTGTCGTTCGAGCAGAAGCGTCCGCGCATTTTCATGCAGAACATCGACACCGGTCGCCGCGAGCAAATCACCAACTTCGAAGGCCTGAACGGCGCACCAGCCTGGTCGCCGGACGGTACTCGCCTGGCGTTTGTGCTGTCCAAGGACGGTAACCCGGACATCTACGTGATGAACCTGGCTTCGCGTCAGATCAATCGTGTGACGGCTGGTCCTGGCATCAACACCGAACCGTTCTGGGGCAAGGATGGTTCGACCATCTACTTCACCTCCGACCGTGGCGGCAAGCCGCAGATCTACAAGACCAACACCAATGGTGGTGGTGCGGAGCGTGTGACCTTTATCGGTAACTACAACGCCAACCCGAAACTGTCGGCTGACGAAAAGACGCTTGTCATGATTCACCGTCAGGATGGCTTCACCAATTTCCGGGTGGCGGCTCAGGATTTGCAGCGCGGTAGTGTAAAGATCCTGACAGACACCAACCTAGATGAGTCAGCCACTGTTGCGCCCAACGGCACCATGGTAATCTACGCCACCGCCCAGCAGGGCCGGGGAGTCTTGATGCTCGTGTCCATCAATGGACGCGTAAGGCTCCCGCTTCCTACCGCTCAAGGCGAAGTCAGAGAACCTTCCTGGTCCCCTTACCTGAACTGACGCGGCGCTACACGTTTTACTTAACACATTGGGGTTCATTAGGAGTTTCACGATGGAAATGCTGAAGTTTGGTAAGTTTGCTGCGCTGGCCCTGGCCATGGCTGTAGCTGTAGGTTGCTCGTCCAAAGGCGGCGACAACGCCGGTGCAGGCGCTGTAGATCCAAACGCTGGTTACGGCGCTAACACTGGTGCAGTTGACGGCTCCCTGAGCGAAGAAGCTGCTCTGCGCGCAATCACCACCTTCTACTTCGAATACGACAGTTCGGACCTGAAGCCAGAAGCCATGCGCGCTCTGGACGTTCACGCCAAAGACCTGAAAGCAAACGGCGCTCGCGTTGTTCTGGAAGGCAACACCGACGAACGTGGTACTCGTGAGTACAACATGGCACTGGGCGAGCGTCGTGCGAAAGCCGTTCAACGCTACCTGGTACTGCAAGGTGTTTCCCCAGCTCAGGCGGAACTGGTTTCCTACGGTAAAGAGCGTCCAGTTGCTACTGGCCACGACGAGCAGTCCTGGGCTCAAAACCGTCGCGTCGAACTGCGTAAGTAATTCGTCATGCGAACGTGCCGTCGTGCTGTAACTGTTCTGGCTCTCAGTCTTGCACCGCTTGCGGTGTGGGCTGCGGTTCCTGTGGTCGATGACAACTCCGGTTATAACAATAGCGGGAGCAGTTATCCGCCTGCGGGTTACGGTACGAACGGCGCCTATGCCGGGGGAGGGGTTACGGCCCCTGCCTCGGCACAGGGCGTGCTGTTCAACCAACTGCAACAAATGCAGGAACAAATCGCGCGCCAACAAGGTGCAATCGAAGTTCTGCAAAATGATGTAGCGCGCATGAAGCAGGAAAACCTGGAGCGATACCAGGATCTTGATCGGCGTATTGGAACCGGCGGTGCACCCGCTGCGGCTCCTCAAAATTCTCCAGCCGGTGGCGATATGAATGCCGCCGGTGCAGCTGCAGGTGCGAGTGCTGCCACTCAACCCCCTGCGGCCAGCAGCGAACCGGGTGATCCGGCGAAGGAAAAGCTCTATTACGATGCGGCCTTCGACCTGATCAAAGCCAAGGATTTCGACAAGGCCAGCCAGGCGTTTGCGGCATTCCTGCGCAAATACCCGAACAGTCAGTACGCGGGCAATGCCCAATACTGGTTGGGCGAAGTGAATCTGGCCAAGGGCGACCTGCAAGGTGCAGGTCAGGCTTTTGCCAAGGTTTCGCAGCTGTACCCCAAGCACGCCAAAGTGCCTGACTCGCTGTACAAGCTCGCTGATGTAGAGCGCCGCCTGGGTCATACCGACAAGGTCAAAGGCATTCTGCAGCAGGTGGTTTCCCAATACCCGGGTACTTCCGCCGCTCAGCTGGCCCAACGCGATCTGCAGCGCATGTAAGGCTGTTTGACCCGTTTACAAGAAACCCGCGCTTGCCGCGGGTTTTTTCGTTAGAATTCACCCCCCTTTTTTATGAAACACCGCTTTTTGGGATCTGCGCGTTGGCGGGGTTCCTTTAAGTGCCTGACGGAGGCGGACAGCCTGTTTAGCTGTTACGCCCGTGGCGACTATGCAAGACACATTGAGAATTACCGAAGTTTTTTACTCGTTGCAGGGTGAAACGCGGACTGCCGGGCTGCCCACTGTATTTGTGCGCCTGACCGGTTGCCCATTGCGTTGCCAATACTGCGACAGCGCCTATGCCTTCACTGGCGGCACCGTTCGCCCGCTCGACGATATCCTCGAGCAAGTGGCCGGCTTTCGTCCGCGCTACGTCTGTGTCACCGGCGGTGAGCCGTTGGCACAACCTAACGCTATCCCTTTGCTCAAGCAGCTGTGTGACGCCGGTTACGAGGTGTCGCTGGAAACCAGCGGCGCCCTGGATATTTCGGCGGTTGATCCACGGGTCAGCCGAGTGCTCGACCTGAAAACACCCGGGTCGAAAGAAGCGCATCGCAATCTCTACGAGAACATCGCACTGCTGACGGCCAACGATCAGGTCAAGTTCGTGATCTGCTCTCGCGAAGACTACGACTGGGCGGTGTCCAAGCTGATTCAGTACGGTCTTGGCCAGCGTGCCGGCGAAGTCTTGTTCTCGCCGAGTCACCATGACTTGAGCGCGCGAGAGCTGGCTGACTGGATTGTCGCGGACAACCTGCCGGTGCGCCTGCAATTGCAGCTGCATAAATATCTTTGGAACGACGAGCCAGGGCGCTGAAATGACTGAACAACTGAACACTACTGAAAAACGTGCGGTCATCCTGCTGTCGGGCGGTCTGGACTCGGCAACGGTCGTGGCGATGGCCCGTGCTGACGGCTACAGCTGCTACACCATGAGTTTCGACTATGGTCAGCGCCACCGCGCCGAGTTGCAGGCTGCCGAACGTGTAGCGCGCGATCTGGGCGTGATCGAGCATAAGGTGATTGGCCTGAACCTGAACGGCATTGGTGGCTCGGCATTGACCGACAGTTCCATCGATGTGCCTGAGGCGCCGAGCGAAGGTATCCCGATCACTTACGTGCCGGCCCGCAATACGGTGTTCCTGTCCCTGGCATTGGGCTGGGCTGAGGTGCTCGGTGCGCGCGACATTTTCATCGGCGTGAATGCGGTGGATTATTCCGGATACCCGGATTGCCGTCCCGAGTTCATCGAAGCCTTCGAGCGCATGGCTAATCTGGCGACCAAGGCCGGGGTAGAGGGGAACGGTTTCCGTATCCAGGCACCGCTGCAAAACCTCAGCAAGGCGCAAATTGTCCAGGCAGGCGTGAAGCTTGGCGTCGACTATGCACTGACGGTTTCCTGCTATCAGGCGGACGATAATGGCCGTGCATGCGGCAAGTGCGACAGCTGCCGTCTGCGTGCAGAAGGCTTCCTGGCGGCCGGAATCAGCGACCCAACCGCTTATTTTTGATTTATTTCAAATTAGGTGTTGAATAGTCCTTAAAAATCAGTATTATACGCGCCACCACACAGCGGGTCGTTAGCTCAGTTGGTAGAGCAGTTGGCTTTTAACCAATTGGTCGTAGGTTCGAATCCCACACGACCCACCATTTTAAAAAATCTGGAAGGCCCACGTAAGTGAGGATTTCCGGGTTTTTTTTTGCCCGTGATTTGAGCCTGGCTCAATCCGGGTGTTGCACCGCGTGACGCAGGTCAGAATGATCTTTTGCATCTCGGGGATATTCTGTAGCCTTGCGCAGCTTCAACGCTGTCCATGCCTGATGAATACTCACTCTCCCGGCGGTACCTTCTGTGGTCCGGAGCCGGGTGTATACTCGACTTTCGCGCGAAAGCGCCCGTAGGTCTTGCGATCATGACGCAAATTTCCGAACGCCTTCTGGTACAAGCCCACCTCGACGCCAAACAGCCCAAACCGCTGAGCGCCGAAGAACAAGCCCATTACCGCGCCGCCATCGCTGCCGAGCTCAAGGCTCAGGACGCGGTGCTGGTTGCCCACTTCTATTGCGATCCGATCATTCAGGCCCTGGCCGAAGAAACCGGTGGCTGCGTTTCCGATTCCCTGGAAATGGCCCGCTTCGGCAACGCTCACCCGGCCAAGACCGTGGTGGTTGCCGGTGTGAAGTTCATGGGCGAGACCGCAAAAATCCTCAACCCTGAAAAACGCGTACTGATGCCGACCCTGGAGGCGACCTGCTCGCTGGACCTGGGTTGCCCGGTCGACGAGTTCTCGGCGTTTTGCGATCAACACCCGGAGCGCACGGTGGTGGTATATGCCAACACCTCGGCAGCGGTGAAGGCGCGGGCGGACTGGGTGGTGACCTCCAGCTGCGCGCTGGAGATTGTCGAGAGCCTGATGGATAACGGCGAGACGATCATCTGGGGCCCGGACAAACACCTGGGCACCTACATCCAGCGCAAGACCGGCGCTGACATGCTGCTCTGGGACGGTGCCTGCATCGTTCACGAAGAGTTCAAGGCCAAGCAGCTGGAAGACATGAAGGCCCTGTATCCGGACGCCGCGATTCTGGTGCACCCGGAATCGCCGACAGCGGTGATCGAGTTGGCCGACGCGGTAGGCTCCACCAGCCAGCTGATCGCCGCTGCGCAAAGCCTGCCGAACAAGACCCTGATCGTTGCGACCGACCGCGGCATCTTCTACAAGATGCAGCAGCTGTGCCCGGACAAGGTCTTCATCGAGGCGCCTACCGCCGGCAACGGCGCGGCATGCCGCAGTTGCGCGCATTGCCCGTGGATGGCGATGAACACCCTTGAACGCACGCTTCAGTGCCTGCGTGAGGGCTCAGGCGAGATCTTCGTCGAGCCGGCGCTGATCCCTCAGGCGATTCGCCCGCTCAAGCGCATGCTCGACTTCACTGCGGCAGCGCGGATGAAGCTGGCGGGTAACGCCTGATCATCTGTGGCGAGGGAGCTTGCTCCCGCTCGGCGGCGTAGCCGTCGTAAAGTCCTGCATGCACTTTTAACCGGCAAATCGAGTTGGCAGTTTTAGGGGCGCTTCGCGCCCCAGCGGGAGCAAGCTCCCTCGCCACAGGGTTTGGCGTTTAGGGGAGTTATTTTTTCTTCTTTGGAATCCGCACCAGCTGGCTGTTGGAGTACATGTCGTGCCAGCTGCGCTGCTGTTTGTCGAAGAGTACCCAGAAGAACCCCAGGCCTGCGCACAGCAAGGATGCGATCGACACCACAAAGCGCAACAGTGCCTGCCACAGGCTGATCGCCGAACCATCGGCGTTCTGCACACGGATGCACCAGACCTGCATGCCGAGGGTCTGGCCGGACCAGGTCCAGAATTTGGCAAAGAAGCCAAACAGCACGAACAGCAAAATGGTCGAGAACAGCGGATCACCGTCTAGCGCACCGGCCTCGGTCAACGCGCGCATCTTCTCTTCGCTGATGATTGCCATCTGCACCATCTTGTAGATACCGCCGGTGACGATCAGCAGTGCGGTGCACAGCAGGAAGTCGTAAAACATCGCTGCCAGGCGACGGCCCAGGCCGGCGATGGGAAATTCACCCTGGGGGCTTAGCAGGTGTTTCGACATGGACTGGTTCTCGGCTGAAAAAAGAAGCCATTTTACGGAATTGCGCGCACAAAAAAGCCCCTGATGTCAGCATCAGGGGCTTTTTCGTTACAGAAGATCAGCCTTCTGCTTGTACTTCGTCAGCTTGCATGCCTTTCTGGCCCTGCACAGCGATGAAAGTGACTTTCTGGCCTTCTTTCAGGCTCTTGAAGCCGCTACCTTGAATGGCGCGGAAATGCACGAACAGATCCGGACCGCTTTCTGGAGTGATAAAACCAAAACCTTTCTCGTCGTTAAACCACTTGACGGTGCCGCTCTGACGTTGGGACATTTCTTATTTCCTTTGACGCAAAAATTGATGACAGCCTCTTTCTGATGAAAGAGTACTGGAGCTGGTTGCAGGAGAGTAAGAGGCGTCGAACGGGATGTAGCTAACTTGTAGGCTACTGCCCAGGTCACGATTCCAAGCGACCCATGCAAACACAGTGAACAAACTCTACGCCAACTACGGGAGAAAAAACAAGCCCCGTGGAAGCCGCGTATTGCTTGGCTTGATGACTGTTTCACAGGATGGATAGTGCAGCTTATTCGATAGTGTCGTTCAATTGTTTTCGATTGATATAAGTCAAGTTCACAATCGAAGTGCCTGATCCAGGTATGCACTGTTTTATGGCGGTTGCGTTACAGATTAGTGCACTGTTACGCAACCGCGTTACTTATAGGAACAGTCAATCAACCACGATAGTAGCGTTGTGGAACAAATGGCATTTTGCTTACAAGCAAAGGCACCTTTTTCCCACGTACAATCGCCCAAACCTGGGTATCGAGTGCGATGTAAGCACTGTCGAGGTAACCCATGGCCAAAGGACCGCCCAAGGTCGGCCCGAAGCCGCCGCTGCAGACGCTGCCGATGATTTCGCCCGCTTCGTTGACGATTTCCGCACCTTCGCGCACCGGAGTGCGTTCCTGAGGCAGCAGGCCGACGCGTTTACGGCTGACGCCGTTTTGTTGCTGGGCGAATACGGTCTCGGCGCCCGGGAAGCCACCGGCACGCGCACCGTCGGCACGCCGTGGCTTGGAGATGGCCCACAGCAGGCTGGCTTCGATCGGTGTGGTTTCGGTGTTCATGTCGTGGCCATAGAGGCACAGGCCGGCTTCCAGGCGCAGCGAGTCACGGGCGCCGAGGCCGATGGCCGCGACTTCCGGTTCGGCCAGCAAGGCCCGAGCGAGGGCTTCGGCATTGACGGCCGGCACGGAGATTTCGAAACCGTCTTCACCGGTGTAGCCCGAACGGCTGACAAAGCAGTCGACGCCGAGCAAGGTCACGCGGGTGAACTGCATGAACGTCATCTTCGCCACTTCAGGGGCCAGGCGCGCGAGCACGGTCACTGCGGCCGGGCCTTGCAGGGCGAGCAGGGCGCGTTCTTCGAACAACGGTTCGATGCTGCATTGATCGCCGATGTGTTGGCGCAGGTGCGCCAGGTCCTGGTCCTTGCAGGCGGCGTTGACCACCAGGAACAACTCGTCGTTCCCGAGGTTGGCGACCATCAGATCGTCGAGGATGCCACCGTTCTCGTTGGTGAACATCGCATAGCGCTGCATACCCACCGGCAAGTCGATGATGTCCACCGGCACCAGAGTTTCCAGGGCCTTGGCGGCGTTGGCGCCGGTCAGGCGGATCTGGCCCATGTGCGAGACATCGAACAACCCGGCCTGATCACGGGTGTGCTGGTGCTCCTTCATCACGCCGAGCGGGTATTGCACCGGCATGTCGTAGCCGGCGAATGGCACCATACGGGCGCCGAGTTCGATGTGCAGGGCGTGCAGCGGGGTTTTCAACAGTTGTTCGGTGGACATTCGGGACTCCTTGAAATATGGGTTGGGCTTGGGATCTCCCCCTCACCCCAGCCCTCTCCCCAGAGGGGAGAGGGAGTTAAATGAAGATCAGCACTCGATAATGTTGACCGCCAAACCGCCACGGGCGGTTTCCTTGTATTTGCTTTTCATGTCGGCGCCGGTCTGGCGCATGGTGCGGATGACCTTGTCGAGGGAGACGAAGTGCTGACCGTCGCCGCGCAAGGCCATGCGCACCGCATTGATGGCTTTGACCGAGCCCATGGCGTTGCGCTCGATGCACGGCACTTGCACGAGTCCGCCAATCGGGTCGCAGGTCAGGCCGAGGTTGTGTTCCATGCCGATCTCTGCGGCGTTTTCCACTTGCTGCACCGTGCCGCCGAGCACTTCGCAGAGCGCGCCGGCAGCCATTGAGCAGGCCACGCCGACTTCGCCCTGGCAGCCGACTTCAGCGCCGGAGATCGAAGCGTTTTCCTTGTACAGGATGCCGATGGCGGCGGCGGTGAGCAGGAATCGCACCACGCCGTCTTCGTTGGCGCCGGGGATGAAGCGCATGTAGTAATGCAATACCGCGGGGACGATCCCGGCTGCACCGTTGGTGGGCGCCGTGACCACGCGCCCGCCGTTGGCGTTTTCTTCGTTGACCGCCAGCGCATACAGGTTGACCCAGTCGAGCACCGACAGCGGATCGCGCAGCGACGATTCCGGGTTCTTGCACAGTTGTCGATGCAGCGCCGCCGCACGACGCTTGACCTTCAAGCCACCGGGCAGAATCCCTTCGTTACGGCAACCGGCGGCCACGCAGTCCTGCATCACTTGCCAGATTTTCAGCAGACCGGCGCGGGTTTCCGCTTCCGGGCGCCAGGCGCTTTCGTTGGTCAGCATCACCTGGCTGATGGACAACCCGTAAGTGGTGCAATGGCCGAGCAGGTCCTTGGCGCTTTTGAACGGGAAGGTCAGCGGCGTCGCATCTTCCACTATACGGTCGGCGCCGGCAGCGTCTTCGTCGACCACAAAACCGCCACCGACCGAGTAATACTCGCGGCTGCGGATCTGGATGCCGGCCGCATCGAAGGCACGAAAGATCATGCCGTTGGGGTGATAGGCCAGTGGCTTGCGAATCATCGCCAAGTGGAGTTTTTCGTTGAATTCAATGACGTGCTCACCGAGCAGGTTCAAGCGACCGCTGCTGCGAATCTCAAGCAGGCGGGCGGCGATGTTCTCGGTGTTCACGGTGTCCGGGTGTTCACCTTCCAGACCCAGCAACACGGCCTTGTCGCTGCCGTGGCCTTTGCCAGTGGCGCCGAGCGAGCCGTAGAGCTCGACTTTGACGCAGGTGGTGGCTGCCAGCAGGTTTTCACGACGCAGGCCTTCGACGAAGCGCGCAGCGGCGCGCATCGGGCCAACGGTGTGAGAGCTGGAGGGGCCGATGCCAATCTTGAACAGGTCGAACACGCTTAACGACATGGTTGTTCTCCGGTTTCTTGTTATAGGCGCAGCGCGAACCCGTAGGAGCAAGGCTTGCCCGCGATGAACGATGATGAGGTCAATCAGGTGGACCCTGTAACGGCTATCGCGGGCAAGCCTTGCTCCTACAGGGGGAGGCGTGTCCTTACGGAGGGGGGCGGGTGAATCCGCCCCCCTGCATAGATCAAGCGTAGCTTTCGATCGACGGGCAAGCGCAAATCAGGTTGCGGTCGCCGAACACGTTGTCGACCCGACCGACCGGTGGCCAGTATTTGCCCTCGATCAACGACGCCACCGGATACACCGCTTGCTCACGGCTGTACGGATGCGTCCACTCGCCAACGATTTCCGCAGCCGTGTGCGGCGCGTTTTTCAGCGGGTTGTCGTCCTTGTCCAGGGTGCCGTTTTCCACTGCGCGGATTTCTTCGCGGATGCGGATCATTGCGTCGCAGAAGCGGTCCAGCTCTTCTTTGGATTCGCTTTCGGTCGGCTCGATCATCAGCGTGCCGGCCACCGGGAACGACATGGTCGGTGCGTGGAAGCCGAAGTCGATCAGGCGCTTGGCAACGTCATCGACGCTGATGCCGCTGCTGTCTTTCAACGGGCGCAGGTCGAGGATGCATTCGTGGGCGACCAGACCGTTGCTGCCGGTGTAGAGCACTGGGTAGTGTTCTTCGAGGCGACGGGAAATGTAGTTGGCGTTGAGGATCGCCAATTGCGAAGCCCGCTTGAGGCCAGCTCCGCCCATCATGCGGATGTACATCCAGGTGATCGGCAGAATGCTCGCGCTGCCGAACGGGGCCGCGCAGACCGCGCCTTCCTTGCGTTCCATGGCCGCGTGACCCGGCAGGAACGGCGTCAGGTGCGATTTCACGCCAATCGGGCCGACACCCGGGCCGCCGCCGCCATGCGGGATGCAGAAGGTTTTGTGCAGGTTCAGGTGCGAGACGTCGCCGCCGAATTTGCCCGGTGCGCAGAGCCCGACCATCGCGTTCATGTTGGCGCCGTCGATGTACACCTGGCCGCCATTGTCATGAATGATCCCGCAGATTTCGCGGATGCCTTCTTCGAACACGCCGTGGGTCGACGGGTAGGTGATCATCAGCGCGGCGAGGTGTTCGCGGTGCTCGATCGCTTTGGCGCGCAGGTCTTCGATGTCGACGTTACCGCGAGCATCGCAGGCGGTGACGACTACGCGCATGCCGGCCATGTTGGCGGTGGCCGGGTTGGTGCCGTGGGCCGACGATGGGATCAGGCAGATGTCGCGGCGTTCTTCGCCACGGCTCTGGTGGTAGGCACGGATTGCCAGCAAGCCGGCGTATTCACCTTGGGAACCGGCGTTCGGTTGCAGCGAAATCGCGTCGTAACCGGTGGCGGCGCAGAGCATCGCTTCCAGTTCATCGGTCAGTTGCTGATAACCGGCGCTTTGCGCAGGCGGAGCGAACGGGTGCAGGGCGCCGAATTCGGCCCAGGTCACCGGGATCATTTCGCTGGCGGCGTTGAGTTTCATGGTGCACGAACCCAACGGGATCATGGTGCGATCCAGCGCCAGGTCCTTGTCGGCGAGCTTGCGCAGATAGCGCATCAGCTCGGTTTCCGAGTGATAACGGTTGAACACCGGGTGGCTGAGGATCGGCGATTGACGCACCAGTTCAGCCGGGATGCGGCTTTGCACCGAGGCGGCCAGCGCGGCGAAGTCCGGCAGGGCTTTGCCGTCAGCCAGCACGCTCCACAGGGTTTCGATGTCGGCCTGGCTAGTGGTTTCGTCGAGGGACAGACCCAGACGCTCACCATCGACGACACGCAGGTTGATGCGCTGGGCGCGGGCCTTGTCGTGCAGGGCCGCGGTGTTGGCGCCAGTGGCCAGGGTCAGGGTGTCGAAGAAGTTTGCTTGCTCAACGTTCAGACCCAGTGCGCTCAAGCCGTTGGCGAGGATCGCGGTCAGGTGATGAATGCGCTTGGCGATCTGCTTCAGGCCTTTAGGGCCGTGATATACGGCGTACATGCTGGCGATGTTGGCCAGCAACACTTGGGCGGTGCAGATGTTGCTGGTGGCTTTCTCGCGGCGGATATGTTGCTCGCGGGTCTGCATGGCCAGGCGCAGGGCCGGCTTGCCGAAACGGTCCACGGAGACGCCGACCAGACGGCCCGGCATGTCGCGCTTGAACGCATCCTTGGTGGAGAAGTAAGCCGCGTGCGGGCCACCGAAGCCCAGCGGCACGCCGAAGCGTTGCGCGCTGCCGATGGCCACGTCGGCGCCGAACTCGCCCGGCGGGGTCAGCACGGTCAGGGCCAGCAGGTCAGCAGCGACTGCGACCAGCGCATTAACAGCGTGGAACCGCTCGGTCAGTTCGCGGTAGTCGAACAGGTCGCCGTTGCTCGCCGGGTATTGCAGCAGCGCGCCGAAGAACGCGCTGACATCCGTCAGCTCACGCTCGTCGCCAACCACCACGTCAATGCCCAACGGCTCGGCACGGGTGCGCAGCACGTCGAGGGTTTGCGGGTGGCTGTGGATCGAGGCGAAGAAGGCGTGGCTGCCCTTGTTCTTGCTCAGGCGTTTGCAGAAGGTCATGGCTTCGGCAGCGGCGGTAGCTTCGTCGAGTAGGGACGCGTTGGCGATCGGCAGGCCGGTCAGGTCGCTGATCAGGGTCTGGAAGTTCAGCAGCGCTTCCAGGCGGCCCTGGGAAATTTCTGGCTGGTACGGGGTGTAGGCGGTGTACCAGGCCGGGTTTTCCAGCAGGTTGCGCAGGATCGGCGACGGTGTGTGGGTGCCGTAGTAGCCCTGGCCGATGTAGGTCTTGAACAGTTGGTTCTTGGCGGCGATGGCTTTGATCGAGGCCAGGGCCTCGGCTTCGCTCAAGCCGTCTTCCAGTCCGAGAACGCTGGTGCCTTTGATGCTGTCGGGGATGACGCTGGCGCTCAGGGCTTCCAGAGAGTCAAAGCCGAGGCTGTTGAGCATGGCTTGCTCATCGCCCGAACGCGGGCCGATGTGGCGCGCGATGAATTCGTTGGCGGTGCTTAGATTTACTTGAGTCATGGCGGCTCCTCAGGCTTCGGCGTTGGCTTTGATCAGACGGTCGTAAGCGTCTTGATCCAGCAGTTTGGCGACAGCCGAGGCGTCGGTTGGCTTGAAGCGGAAGAACCAGCCTTCACCCAGCGGATCTTCGTTGACCAGTTCAGGGCTGCTGTCCAGCGCCGGGTTCACTTCCTGCACTTCACCGTCCAGTGGCATGTACACGCCGCTGGCAGCTTTTACCGATTCCACGGTGGCTGCTTCAGCGCCTTGTTCGTAGGACTGCAGCTCAGGCAGTTGTACGAAAACCACGTCGCCCAAGGCGTTCTGTGCGAAGGCGGTGATGCCGACCGTAACGCTGCCGTCAGCTTCGGTGCGCAGCCATTCGTGATCTTCAGTAAAACGCAACTCGCTCATGGAAACTCCTAGGGGGCCAGATTCATCTGGTGGACGCGATTGAATGCTCGTGCAGGGCAGAGCTGAATGTTCAGTGACTTGACAAGAACGTAGCAAGAACGCGGCCAACGTTTTTTATTCGTTATAAATCAATAGGTTGATGACTATTGCGGGCGAGGTGAAAAACACGACTGTAGCGAAATCGCTACAGATTGAGGCGTGTAAAAAAGCCTATGGGGATCAAAGCCTTGCGTAGCGCAGTTTAATCGAGTGTGTAGCGAAATCGTTCCGCTGTAGCGCATTCAGTACAGATGGAGGTCGTTTTTGGCGTGAAGAGCGGGTGCCTTGCGGTCGATTGTGGCGAGGGAGCTTGCTCCCGCTGGGGCGCGAAGCGGCCCTAAAACTTGCAATTGGTTGCCGCAGATACTTCGCGTTTGCTGGTTTACGACTGCTTCGCCCGAACGCGGACCGGCCGGTGGGAGCAAGCGCCCTCGCCACGGGGCGGTTATCGGGAGTCAAGCCTTGCCGGGAATCCCGTACTTGCGCAATCGATGGGCGATGGCAGTGTGGGAGGTTTGCAGGCGGCTGGCCAGTTGGCGGGTCGAGGGGTAGTTGACGTAGAGCTTTTCCAGCAGGGTTTTCTCGAACGCTTCCACGGCCTGCTCAAGGCTGTCGACATCCACGTCGCTTTCGCGCGCCACGGAGGTGCCGGCGATGTCCAGGTCGCCGATGTCCACCAGGCTGCTTTCGCAAATGGCCGCGGCGCGGAAGATCACGTTCTGCAATTGCCGCACATTGCCCGGCCAGCGGTTGCCGAGCAGGGCCGGGTAAGTGCCAGGCGCCAGACGACAGACCGGGCGCTGGATTTGCGCACAGGCCTGCTGCATGAAGTAGCGCGCCAGCAGCAGGATGTCCTGACCGCGCTCACGCAGCGGCGGGACTTCGACGTTGAGCACGTTGAGGCGGTAGAACAGGTCTTCACGGAACGCGCCTTCGCTGACCATTTTTTCCAGGTTGCGGTGGGTGGCGCTGAGGATTCGCACATTGACCTTGACCTCGCGATCGCCACCGACCCGACGGAAGCTGCCATCGTTGAGGAAACGCAACAGTTTGGCCTGCAAGTACGGCGACATTTCGCCGATCTCGTCGAGGAACACCGTGCCTTGGTTGGCCAGTTCCATCAGGCCTGGCTTGCCGCCACGCTGAGCGCCGGTGAAGGCGCCGGGGGCGTAGCCGAACAACTCGCTTTCGGCGAGGTTCTCCGGCAATGCCGCGCAGTTCAATGCCAGAAACGGCGCGCTGTGTCGGGCGCTGATCGCATGGCAGGCGCGGGCCACCAGTTCTTTGCCGGTGCCGGTTTCCCCCTGGATCAGCAGCGGAGCATCGAGCGCCGCCACCCGTTGCGCACGGGCCTTGAGGGTGCGGATCGCCGGGGACTCGCCGAGCAACGCATCGAAACCTTCGGCGTGATCGTGGTGCAACGCCGAGAGTTGTTCACCGATGCGATTGGGTTGATACAAGGTCAGCAGGGCGCCAGCATCGGTGATGGGTGTAGCGTCCAGCAGCAAGGTCTGGCCGTTGACGGTGATCTCGCGCAACGGCAGGCGGAAGCCGTTTTCCAGCAACGTGTCCAGCAGCGCCGGATCGCTGAACAACTCGGCGACGCTTTCCCCGGCCGGTTCACGGCCGTACAAGGCGATCAGTGCCGGGTTGGCCAGCAACACGTTGCCGGCGCTATCGAGGGCCAGCACCGGGTCGGTCATCGCCGCCAGCAGCGCGTCGAGTTGCAGGTGCCGACGCTGACCGGGAAGGATGTCGACTACCGTCACCGCCTGCACGCCGCGCACGCTGAACAGCGCATCGCGCAGCTCTTCGAGAACTTGCGGGCTGAGTGTCGGCGCATCGATGTAAACGTTCGGTGGAACCATTTCCACCGCATCCAGATTGAGATTGCGCCCACCGAGCAAGGCCAGGACTTCCTGGGTTATGCCGACGCGGTCGATGAAGCTGACGTGGATACGCATGGGACGGTTCAGTGTTCTGGAGTGCGGAGGGTGGCAAGTATGCCTTGGAGGAGGGGGGTAGGTGAAATCCACGAACTTATGATCGTTCCCACGCTCCCGCGTGGGAATGCATCCCCTGACGCTCTGCGTCAGCCTGGACGCAGAGCGTCCATGGCGGCATTCCCACGCAGAGCGTGGGAACGATCAGGAGTAGGCGGTTATTCCAGATGTTCGGGCTTCATCGGATCACCGGATTTCACATCCAGTTGCGCACGCACATCTTCGAACATTTCGTCGTAATACTTGTGCAGCGAGCCGATGCTGGCCGTCTTGGGCATGCCGTACTTCTGTGCGATGCGCGTGGCATGTCGGGCAAAGTCGAAAGCCTGGTCTTTGGCCAGGAAGAAGTCTTCCTTCAGGTCCTTGCCCTCGACCGAGCCATGCACTGTGAAGAGCATGCCTTTGCCTTCCTTGGGGTCGGTGGCAATCACATAGTCAATGCACAGGTTGTAGCTGAAGTCGTCCTTGTTCAGTGCATGGCGCTCGATGTGCAAGTGACCGGGCTCAAATATGGCCATGGGCGTCTCCTTCAAAGGCATTGAAGCGGGGCGGGCATGAGGCCGGCCCCGGCTGTTTTTATTGGTAAGTGATACCAGGTTCAGCCGTGCTGATTCGGGTGCCGGCCCTACCCTGGACGATCGCTTCGATGTCCGAGAGTGAACCGATCACCGCGACTTTGCCAGTGTTGCGGGCGAACTCGCAGGCGGCCTGGACCTTCGGCCCCATGGAGCCGGCGGCAAAATCGAGTTTTTCGATATCGTCCGGGTGGGCCCGTGCGATGGCTTTCTGGGTCGGCTTGCCAAAGTCGATAAACGCGGCGTTAACGTCGGTGGCGATCACCAGCAAGTCACTTTCCAGCTGTTCGGCCAGCAGCGCCGAGCACAGGTCTTTATCGATCACCGCTTCCACGCCCTTGAGCTTGCGGTGCTCGTCGTACATCGTCGGTATGCCGCCACCGCCTGCGCAGATCACGATGCTGCCTTTTTCCAGCAGCCACTTGACCGGGCGGATTTCGAAGATGCGCTTGGGTTTCGGGCTGGCCACCACGCGGCGGAATTTGTCGCCGTCCGGGGCGATTGTCCAGCCTTTTTCGGCGGCGAGTTTTTCTGCTTCGGCCTTGGAATAGACCGGGCCGATGGGCTTGCTTGGGTGTTGGAACGCCGGGTCATTGGGGTCGACTTCGACTTGGGTCAGCAGGGTCGCGAAGGGCACTTCGAAGTCCAGCAGATTGCCCAGTTCCTGTTCGATGATGTAGCCGATCATGCCTTCGGTTTCGGCACCGAGCACATCCAGCGGGTAAGGGGAAACGGAGGTGTAGGCCGCCGCTTGCAGCGACAGCAGACCGACTTGCGGGCCATTGCCGTGGGCGATCACCAGTTGATTGCCGGGGTGGATTTTGGCGATCTGTTCGGTGGCGATCCGGATGTTGGCGCGCTGGTTGTCCGCGGTCATGGGTTCACCACGGCGGAGCAGGGCGTTACCGCCCAGTGCAATGACGATACGCATAATGCGATCCTTCTGAAATTCGGTGATCCCGTAGGAGCAAGGCTTGCCTGCGATGGCGGCGAGCCTGACACACCGCGGTGCTCCAATCGCGGGCAAGCCTTGCTCCTACAGGGTCAGTGGCAGGTCACGGAAAAGTGCTCAGCCGTTAGATATCCGCCAGCGCCGATACCAGGATCGCCTTGATGGTGTGCATGCGGTTCTCCGCTTGCTCGAAGGCGATGTTGGCGGGCGATTCGAATACTTCTTCAGTCACCTCAACGCCGTTGGCCAGGTGCGGGTAGCGCGCTGCAATGTCCTTGCCGACCTTGGTTTCGCTGTTGTGGAACGCCGGCAGGCAATGCATGAATTTCACCCGGGGATTGCCCGAGGCTTTCATCATTTTAGCGTTGACCTGGTACGGCAGCAGTTGTTCGATACGCTCGTCCCACGCTTCGACCGGTTCACCCATCGACACCCAGATGTCGGTGTGGATGAAGTCCACGCCCTTGACCGCCTCGGCAGGGTCTTCGGTGATGGTAATGCGCGCACCGCTTTCGATGGCGAAGGCTTTGCACTGATCGATGAAGTCCTGATGGGGCCACAGCGCTTTCGGTGCGCCGATGCGTACGTCCATGCCGAGTTTGGCGCCGATCATCAGCAGTGAATTGCCCATGTTGTAGCGCGCATCACCAAGGTAGGCGTAGCTGATGTCATGCAGCGGCTTGTCGCTGTGCTCGCGCATGGTCAGGGTGTCGGCGATCATTTGGGTCGGGTGGAATTCAGCGGTCAGGCCATTGAACACCGGCACGCCTGCGAACGTGGCCAGCTCTTCGACAATTTCCTGTTCGAAGCCACGGTACTCGATGGCATCGAACATCCGCCCGAGAACGCGGGCCGTGTCTTTCATGCTTTCCTTGTGGCCGATTTGCGACGACACCGGGTCGATGTAGGTGACGTGAGCTCCTTGGTCATGGGCCGCGACTTCGAAGGCGCAACGGGTGCGGGTCGAGGTTTTTTCAAAGATCAGCGCGATGTTCTTGCCTTTGAGGTGCGGCTGTTCGGTGCCGGTGTACTTGGCGCGTTTCAGGTCGCGGGACAGGTCCAGCAAGTAATGCAGTTCACGATTGGTGTGGTGCATCAAACTCAGCAGGCTGCGATTACGCATGTTGAAAGCCATGATGTGGATCTCCTTGGGTTTCGGTTATCCCCAAGGCCGGTGCTCTGTAGGCCCCGGCCAAGGTTTGAAAGTTAGTAATCGATCGGGTCGCGGATGATCGGGCAGGTCATGCAGTGGCCGCCGCCACGGCCACGGCCGAGTTCACTGGCGCTGATGGTGATGACCTCGACCCCGGCCTTGCGCAGCAGGGTGTTGGTGTAGGTATTGCGGTCGTAGCCGATTACCACGCCAGGTTCCAAGGCCACCACGTTGTTGCCGTCGTCCCACTGTTCGCGTTCGGCGGCGAAGCTGTTGCCGCCGGTTTCGACGACGCGCAGGGCCTTGAGGTTGAGCGCGGCGGCCACGGTGTCGAGGAAGCTGGTTTCTTCGCGGCGGATATCGATACCGCCCGGTTTGCTTTCGTCAGGGCGCAGGGTGAAGGCCACAATCTGGCTGACCACTTCCGGGAAGATCGTCACCAGGTCGCGGTCGCAGAAGCTGAACACCGTGTCCAGGTGCATCGCCGCGCGGGATTTCGGCAGGCCGGCAACGATCACCCGCTCGACCGCTTTGTGCTTGAACAGGTTCAGTGCCAGTTGGCCGATGGCCTGACGGGACGAGCGTTCGCCCATGCCGATCAACACCACGCCGTTACCGATGGGCATCACATCGCCGCCTTCCAGCGTGGCGTTGCCGTGCTCCTGATCCGGGTCGCCGTACCAGACCTGGAAGTCGGCGTTGGTGAACTCCGGATGGAATTTGTAGATGGCGCTGGCCAGCAGGGTTTCCTGACGGCGCGCCGGCCAGTGCATCGGGTTCAGCGTGACGCCGCCATAGATCCAGCAGGTAGTGTCGCGGGTGAACTGGGTGTTCGGCAGCGGCGGCAGAATGAAGCTGGAGTGGCCGAGGAAGTCGCGGAACATTTCGATGGTCTTGCCACCGAAGCTGTTGGGCAGGTCATCGGCCGACACGCCGCCAATCAGGAATTCGGCGATCTTGCGTGGCTCGAGGCTGCGCAACCAGGCGTCGACTTCGTGGACCAGGCCGACACCCACCGAGTTGGCGGTGATCTTGCGTTGCAGAATCCAGTCCAGCGCTTCTGGGTTGGCGACGATGTCGGTCAGCAGGTTGTGCATTTCCAGCACGTCGATATCGCGCTCGCGCATTTTGGTGACGAAGTCGAAATGGTCACGCTTGGCCTGGGCCACCCACAACACATCATCGAAAAGCAGTTCGTCGCAGTTGTTCGGGGTCAGCCGCTGGTGAGCGAGGCCTGGGGAGCACACCATGACTTTGCGCAGTTTGCCGGCTTCGGAATGTACGCCGTACTTCACTTTTTCCGTGGTCATTTCAGATCCTCCAGATAACAAAACAGTCGAGTGGTTCAGGTGCTACAGGGTCAGGAAGCCGTCGTAGAGTCCATAGGCCGCCACCAGGGCGCCAATGACTACCGCGGTGAAAATCAGCTTCTCGACGTTGGTGAAAACCGCTTTGCCCAACTCGCGCTTGGCCTTGGCGAACAGGATTGCGCCGGGGGCATAGAGCAGGGCGGACAGCAGCAGGTATTTGATGCCGCCGGCGTACAGCAGCCAGATCGCATAGATCAGCGCGATGGCGCCGATGACCAGGTCTTTCTGGCGTTCGGCCAGGGCGTTTTCGTAGCTCTCGCCGCGTACTGCCAGCAGCAGGGCATAGGCCGCCGACCACAGGTAAGGCACCAGAATCATCGAGGTGGCGAGGTAGATCAGCGACAGGTAAGTACTGGCCGAGAACAGGGTGATGACCAGGAAAATCTGAACCATCGCGTTGGTCAGCCACAAGGCGTTGACCGGCACGTGGTTGGCGTTCTCGCGGCGCAGGAACTCCGGCATGGTGTGGTCCTTGGCGGCGGCGAACATGATCTCCGCACACAGCAGCACCCACGACAGCAATGCACCCAGCAACGAGATGACCAGGCCGACGCTGATCAGCACTGCGCCCCAGTGACCGACAACGTGTTCAAGTACGGCGGCCATCGATGGGTTTTGCAGTTTGGCCAACGCCGGTTGAGTCATGATGCCCAGTGACAGCACGTTCACCAGCATCAGGAACAACAGCACGGTGATGAAGCCAATGACGGTGGCTTTACCGACGTCCGAACGTTTTTCCGCCCGGGCCGAAAAGATGCTCGCGCCTTCGATGCCGATGAACACCCAGACGGTGACCAGCATCATGTTGCGCACCTGGTTCATTACGCTGCCCAGATCAGGGTTTTTCAGGCCCCAGATGTCGGCGGTAAAGATGTCGAGTTTGAAGGCGAAGATCGCGATCAAGACGAACAGCAGCAGCGGCACGACTTTGGCGACGGTGGTCACCAGGTTGATGAACGCCGCTTCCTTGATCCCGCGCAGTACCAGAAAGTGCACGGCCCACAACAGCAGCGAAGCGCCAATCACCGCCGCGACAGTGTTGCCTTCACCGAAGATCGGGAAGAAGTAGCCGAGGGTGCTGAACAGCAGAACGAAATAGCCGACGTTGCCCAGCCAGGCACTGATCCAGTAACCCCAGGCGGACGAGAAACCCATGTAGTCGCCGAAACCGGCCTTGGCGTAGGCGTAGACACCGCCATCGAGATCAGGCTTGCGGTTGGCGAGGGTCTGGAAGACGAACGCCAGGGTCAACATGCCCACGGCGGTAATGGCCCAACCAATCAAAACAGCCCCAACATCGGCACTGGCGGCCATGTTTTGCGGCAAAGAGAATATCCCGCCACCAATCATAGAACCCACTACCAGAGCGACTAACGCACCGAGTCGTAGTTTTCCGTGAGATTCAGACATTGCATGACTCCATGGCCGGAGAAGAGAGGCCACAGAATAAATCCGCTCGCTGATAGAACAGCTGATCTGGATCAGTTCATGGTCACATTCCATTGTTGATTCATGACGTGTGAATACTTCAGAAATAGCGCGTACGTGCCGCTATAGGCTTGTTCCAGAGGCCTCGGCATAAATAAAGCGGGAATAGCACCTGATTGTTGCGAGACTTGAAGCTAGTTGGTTTTTCAGAATGTGAAAATTTTGTGCGTCTGTTTTCAGTACAGAATTGATTTGTCTGGAGTGACGCATAAAACTGGCAAAATGCCTGCGTGGCATAGATGAGAGAGTTTTGAATAAAAGTTATTTTTTGCCATTATCTGATTAACGTAATACCACGCTGCATATTTAATGGAATGAACACTTGTTATGGTCTCAAAACATGACAATCAGTCGATTCGAGATGAGAGGTAAGGATGTCGCAACCGGCGCAAAATCTTCGACTCGGCGCGCTGACCTGCTCGATGTTTAGCGGCGTGCTGTCGCTGTGAGGTTGTTGCTTGACTATCAACCGCCTTACGACTGGCCGGCGATGCTCGGCTTTTTGTCGGCACGGGCGATTACCGGATTGGAGAGCGTGGTCGATGGCGTGTATTCGCGCAGCATCAGCCTGAACGGTGTGCACGGTACGTTTTCGATTACACCTGCGGCTGGTGATGCGCTTGAAGTGAGACTGGATTTTCCTGATGCGTCAGCCGCGCCCGAGATCATTGCGCGGTTGCGGCGGATGTTCGATCTGGACGCGGACTTGCCGCATATCCACCAGCAATTGGCGGTTGATCCGTTGATGGCAAGGTTGATTGCCGAGCGTCCTGGCGTACGGGTGCCGGGGACGTGGGACGGGCTCGAACTGGCGATACGTGCGGTGCTGGGCCAGCAGATCACGGTCGGTGCCGCGATCAAGCTGGCGGGGAAACTGGTAGCGCAATACGGCGAACCGTTGTCTGCACCGCTGTCAGGATTGACTCATGTGTTTCCTAAAGCGGCGGTGCTGGCGACAGCGGATCTGGCAACGTTGGGAATGCCGAAAAGCCGTGGGCGGACGCTGTCTGGCGTGGCGCAGGCGTTGCTTGATGATCCCTTGTTGTTTGAATCGAATCGGGACGGCGGCGTTGCGCGATTGTTGGCATTGTGGGGGATTGGCGACTGGACGGCGCAGTACATCGCTTTGCGCCAGATGCGAGAGATGGATGCGTTTCCGTCGGGGGATGTGGGGTTGATCAACGCACTGGCAGCGCTGGAAGGCGGGCCGGTGACGCCGCGTGAATTGTTGGCCCGTGCCGAGGCTTGGCGACCGTGTCGGGCGTATGCGGCGCAGGTATTGTGGACGTCGTTGAGTCGGGCTGACTGAAAGCGGTTTGATGATCGTTCCCACGGTCCCCGTGGGAATGCAGCCCGTGACGCTCTGCGTCACAGGGGACGCGGAGCGTCCTTTGAGGCATTCCCACGCAGAGCGTGGGAACGATCATGGGAGCTCACCACTGCGCGCGATGCGACCCCAACTCCCCGGCCGGGATGGCCCACTGCAACGGCGTGCCGGTCATTTTCAGCGGTACATGCAACCGATGCGCCGGGCCCCAGGGTGTCTGTTCAATCACCATTCCCTGATCGCTGCCATCTTCGGCCTGCAAGGCCTCATCCGTCCCCGGTCCCTGTTCGATCAGCAACTTTGCCGTGCGCGCCAGAGACAATCGTGCCGAGCCACTGCGTCCGCTACTCAACCGCTCGGCCAACAACTTGATCGCACTGGCCGCCATCAGGTAACCCGTGGCGTGGTCCAGCGCCTGAACCGGCAAGGGTGTCGGTTTGTCCGCGTGCTTCCAGAGCATCCCTGCCTCGGCGATGCCGCTGCTCATTTGCACCAGGCTGTCGAAGCCCCGGCGGTTTTGCCAGGGGCCGCTCCAGCCGTACGCGTTGAGGCAAACGTCGATCAGGCCGGGGGCGAGTTTCTGCCGTTCGGCGGTGCCGTAGCCGAGGCGTTCGAGGGCATTGGCGCGATAACCGTGGAGCAGAATATCGGCGTCCTTGAGCAGGTTTTCGAATACCCCGCGATCGACGCTGTTGTGCAGGTCGAGGCGGGCGCAGCGTTTACCCAGGGTGACTTCCGGAATCACTCCCGGTTCGTTCCACTGCGGTGGATCAATGCGCAGCACATCGGCACCCAACCCCGCGAGGAAGCGGCTGGCAACGGGCCCGGCGAGGACACGGGTCAGGTCCAGCACCTTGATGCCCGCCAGCGGTTGTGCGACCGAACCTTGCCAGACTTTCGAGCGCTCGCAGTTGTCGGCGGAAAAATCAATCAGCGGCTCGGCGTTGACCGCCAACCCTTGAGGGTGGGACTGCCATTGTGGCCATGAGCGCATTTCAGCGGCGCAACCACCAGCCTCGACTATCGCGTGCTCCAGATCTCTTTTGCTCCATTGAGCGACCTTGGCGGCCATCGCGCTGCGATCAAAGCAGTGTCCCAGCACCTGCTCGGCGGCGCTGCGGTGATGGGGGGCATTGGTGTGCAGGCGAATCCAGCCGTCTTGGGTCGCGTAGTCACCCGCGATGGGGTCCCACAGCGGTGGCACGTTCCAGCCGATCGGGCGGATCGATGTGGCAAACCAGAAGGAGGCGAGGCGACGGTCGACTTCAAGGGCCGGTAACCGATTGGTCTGTTGCCGGAGCAACTCGCTGGCGGCCTGGCCGGCAGCCGCGATGCTGGCGCTGGCGAGGTCCGTCACGGCAAACGCCGAGGGCAGGGCGCCTTTGGAGGTAAAGGTGATCGCAGTAGCGGGCAAGCCGAGCGCGGCTTGAATGGACGTCAGGAAATCAGTCATCGAAGGCCCTCCGGAAGAGAGCACCGATAATAGAACAAAAGATCACAATCTGTAGGCGCGGGGGGCGCCTACAGAAAGCAAGGCCAGTTGAGCCCGGAAGATTGAATCAGGCTAGCTCTGGGGTTGCAGCGTAAGCCTGTTCCAACAGGACGGTGAAGCGGTTGAAGGCGTCGATGGCGCCTTTTTCAATGTCAGCTTCTTCTTGTGCAGAGAAGGCCAGGCCGTCGAGGGTTTTGACAAAGCGTTTCCAGCCTTCGGCGCGGCCACCGGCGGGTTCTCCCAGGTGACGGGCACCGAAGGTTTCGCTCAGGCCCAGGCCCACGGCACGCTTGATCAGGAACGCGGCACCGAGTTTCGACCCTTCGGAGACGAAGATCCAGCCCAGGGCCTCGGCCTTGCCCGGGCTGTTCACGGCGCCGGCCACCGGGGCCGGGACGTCGGTTTCCAGGTCGGCCAGGTCAGCCTTGGCGGCCTCGGCACGGCAACGCTGAGGCAGGTCCGGGACGATGGCGATCAGTTCGGCATCGTTGTACAGCGACACCAGTTCCGACTGGAACAGGTACTGGGCAACCACGAAGCGGGCGAAGTTGGCTTGGGTTTCGAACGGTGCATGAGCTTTCACCAGCGCGTCGAGTTTGCTGTGCGGCTCGTTGGTTATCTGGTTCAGGCGTTGCGAGCGCAGGCTCGGGCGTTCAGAGGTGTGGGCAGCGGTCATGAAGAAGTCCTTGAGAGTGAAAGGCGCGTTGTAACTAGACGAACCAGACGACGCGACAGAGTAAAAAATCCTCACTGCGCTTTGGTCTGAAAAGCGCAGTGAGGCCCGACTGGATCAGATGTCCCAGATCAGGTTGATCGCGAAGTTGCGACCCGGCTCGGTCAGGCGATCAAGGTTGGCCGGGCTGAGCGCGGCGGCTTCACCGACGCTGTCGTAACCGCGCACGTTGTCCCACTGCCAGTATTTCTTGTCGGCCAGGTTGTACACGCCAGCGCTGACGGTGACGTCGTCGGTCACTTTGTAGAAACCGCTCAGGTCGACCACGCCATAGCCCGGCGTCTTGAACTGGCTGCTGACGCCATCCGGCGACTTGAAGCTGCTGCTGTCGACGAGGTTTTTCTTCTGTACCAGGGTCCAGCTGAGCAAGGCACCGTAGTTGTCCTGGTCGTAACCCAGGCCGAACACGCCGGTCAGCGGGTTGACCGCGTTGAGCGGCTCGCCGGTGTCGTTATTGCGACCGTGGGCATAAGCCACTGAACCCCGGGTGTAGAGGCCTTGCGGTGCGCCGAAGGTGTCGAGGTTCAGGCGGCCTTTGAGCTCGACGCCCTTGATGGTCGCGCGTTTGATGTTGTTGCTCTGGAACGTCAGCTCGTTGTAGCCCGGGGTGACGGCGTCTTCGTTGATGAAGTCGCGGTACTTGTTATAGAACACCGCCACATCGAAGTGACCGGACTCGAAGTTGCCACGCAGGCCGGTCTCGTAGCTCTGGCTTTTTTCCGGCCCCAGATTCGGGTTCGGCTCCACACGGTAGCCGGTGGTGGTGTTTTCGAAACGGCCATACAGCGCCTTGGCGGTCGGGGTGCGGAAACCTTCGGCGTACTGACCGTACCAGGTGTAGTTGTCGGTCAGGGCGTAGGTCAGGCCGAACTTGGGCGATACGCGATGCCAGGTTTTGTTCTCGTCGCTGACCGTGCCTTTGCCGTCGGCGGCCACGGTGTTGAGGAATTCCTGGGTGATGTGCGGCTTGAGCTGGGTGTAGTCGTAGCGCAGGCCCGGCAGGAAGGTCCACTTGTTCCAGCGGATCTGATCCTGGGCGAACAGGCTGTAGGTGTTGATGGTCGGGTCCGGGAAGTCGCTGGACTTCTTCAGCACATCGCTAGGGCTGATCGCGCCGATCGCTGTGCAACCACGGCCAACGGCCAGGCAGGTTCCGCTGCCGCTACGCGAACCGCTGACTTTCTCTTGCTTGATCGTGGTGCCGTAGGTCAGCAAATGGTCGGTTTCACCGATGTTGAAGGCCTTATCGAGCTGTGCGTCGAATACCCACTGTTTTTCTTCATAGAGGGTTTCGCGGCTGCGCATCACATTGCGGCTGAACGGGAAGTAGTTTTCCAGGGTGCTCTGATCGGTCTTGGCGATCTGGTAGTTCAGGCTCCACTTGAGGTGATCGACCAGCAAGGAATCGAGGGCGAAACTGTTTTCCAGGCCGAAGCGTTCGCGGGTGATGGTGTCGTTGCCGGTGCGCGAGCGGTACATGCCCATTGGCTGGCCATTGTTGAACGGGCCACCGACGGCGCTTCGCTGGTCGGTGTCGCGGTCGTCCTTGTACTTTTCGTAGGTCAGGCCCAGGCGTGCGTCATCGGCGTAATTCCAGCCGGCTTTGGCCAGCACGTTGGTGGTGCGGACGTCTTCCGGGTTGGCGGCGGTGCGATTGAGACCCGTGCCGTTGTTGCTGCCGAAGGATTCGGTTTCGTGACCATCACGCTGACTGAAGTGCAGCAAGCCGTCGAACTGCCCGGCGCGCCCGGCGACGCTAGCGGATTTCAGCCTGCTGTCGTCGGCAGAGTTGTAGCCGGTTTTCAGGCGGGCGCCGACGTCTTTGCCGGGCTTGATGATGTCGTCCGGGTCGAGGGTGAAGTAGCTGACCGCGCCGCCGATGGCGTTGCTGCCGTAGAGCACCGACGCCGGACCGCGGAGGATTTCCACGCGTTTGATGATTTCCGGGTCGACGTAGTTGCGCTGGGTCTTGGCGTACGGACCGTTGAAGAAACCGTTGGGCACTTCGACGCCATCGACCTGGGTCAGGATTCGGTCACCGTCGATACCGCGAATGTTGTAGCCGCTGATGCCGCCACGGGTGCCGGTGCCGCCAACCGAAACACCCGGTTCGTAGCGCACCAGTTCCTTGATGGTGTTGACGTTGTCGTGGTCCAGCTCTTCGCGAGTGTGCACGGTGACGGTGCTCGGTACGCTGTCGACGCTCTGCTCCTGACGGGTGGCGCTGATGGTCATCTGCTGCAGGGCGAGGGTGCCGCCGACACTGCGTTTTTCCAGCACGATGTTGTGATTGCCCAGCTTGCGATAGCTCAGGTTGGTCCCCACCAACAGGCGATCGAGGGCTTTTTCCGGGGGCAGCGAGCCGTGTACACCCGGCGAGGCGACGCCTTCAGCCAATTCGGCCGGCAAGCCGACCTGCCAACCGGTTACGGCGGTAAAGGCATTGAGTGCCGATACCAGTGGCTGCTGGGTAATGGCGAACGAGTAGTCGCCCATGTTACGGCTCGGTTGCTCGGCGGTGGCGGCCATGACCGGTGCAGTGCCGGCCAACAGAATGGCGGCAGTCAGCAGGGACAGCACGCAGGAAGGTGAAGAGGGCCGGCGGGTATGGCGAGAGGACATCAATAGCGCTCCGTGTCGCACGAATCTTATAGGTGCAGATTTGCATCAAGGATGCGAATCAATTGCATTGGCTATAACGAGACGAACGATGAAGCGCTATCGAGTAAAAATAATTCTCATTTAGTTCAGGATCACCAGCGCCGGAAATTCCTCGAGCCTGGCCGAGGTGATGTGGGCCAGCGAGCGAACCACGTCCAGCGGTTGGTCGAGACGGTAATTGCCGGTCACCGCGACGTTGGCCAACTGTTCGTTGGTGTTGATGATCCAGCCCGGGTAGTAGCGACGCAGTTCTGCCAGCACCTGGCTCAATGGGCAGTTTTCGAACACCAGTCGGCCCTGGACCCAGGCCAGATCGGTCGCCGGGTCGAGTCTGGCCGGTAGATCGAAACCATTGGGGCCGATACGAATGCTTTCGCCCGCGCTCAAGCGCACGCGGGCGTTGCTGTGGGTGGTGCGCAAGTCGACGTCACCGCGTTGCACGCGAACCTGCGCAATGCCGTCCAGGTAACGCACGGCGAACGTTGTGTCGCGCACGCTGGCCGTAACCGGGCCGGCGTCGATTTCCAGTGGCAGGCCGCGATTGGCTGCCACCTCGAAATAGGCTTCGCCCTGATACAGGCGGGCAATGCGCTGCTGATCGTTGATGGTGCTGGAAAACGCCGAATTGGTATTGAGCAGGACTTTTGAACCGTCTTCCAGTTGCAGGCGCTGACGCTCGCCGACCACGGTCAGATGATCCGCCTGAATCCGCATCGGCAGGTTGCTGAAGCTGAACAGCCCGAGGATCAACACCGCCGCCATGGCCAGCGGTTTCCAGTGCGGGCGCAGACGGTCAAGTTTTGAGACCTTGCGTTTGGTCGTGCTCAAGCTCTGGGCGCACTGCGCGACCTGCGGCCCGTCCCAGATCGCCTGGGCCTTGGCGAATGCCTCGGCGTTCTGCGGGGCGGCGGCGAGCCAGTGGTGGAATTCGCAGGTTTGTTGCTCGCTCGGACTGTCCAGCACGATCAGCCAGTCCAGCGCCTGATCCATGGCGCTGCTG
Source organism: Pseudomonas sp. CVAP#3 (assembly GCF_018986375.1). NCBI lineage: Bacteria > Pseudomonadati > Pseudomonadota > Gammaproteobacteria > Pseudomonadales > Pseudomonadaceae > Pseudomonas > Pseudomonas sp. CVAP#3. The sequence goes on along the minus strand of NZ_JAHMSC010000003.1, from coordinate 361,432 downwards.
CTGACTGAATCCCGCGCCGGGGTTGGCGGGTGGGAGTGTGGGCTGTCCGTCACGGGTGTTCCTCGGCTGCGTCTGCGCGCGGCTGGTTTTTGATAGTGAGAGTGCAAATGTCGGCTAAGGGTAGCAAAGCCTGAGTGCTGACGCGTTGGTGCGAAATAATGGCTGGCAGGCTCAGTGGTCGTTGAGGCGATCAGCGACACCGACGCAGATCGCCATGATCAGCTTCAGGTCTTTTTGCACGGTGCTCAAGGACACGCTGAGCTGCTCGGCGATCTCCAGATAGCTGTGCCCGTGCAGGCGGCTGAGGATGAAGATCTGTTGTTGGCGCGGGGTGAGTTGGCTGAGGCTGATGTTCAAGCGTTCGAGCAACTGTTCGGCATGGGCGGCGTCCTCGGCACTGCTGAGCGGCGCCGCGATGCTTTGCACGACGTCCAGCGGAACGTCTTCGAGCATCGTTCGGGACTGAATGCGCCGTGCACGCAGATGGTCCAGCGCCAGGTTACGGGCGGTTTGAAACACGAAAGGTTCGAGGTGATCAATGGCCCGTTCACTCAACGCGCGGGCCACTCGCAGGTAGGTTTCCTGCAAGAGGTCCTCGGCGGTGCTGTGGTTGTTGACCATCCGCTCCAGGGTCCGCAGCAGCGAGACTCGCTGCGCGAGGAAGACATGGTTGAAGCGCGATTGACTCACAGTAGGACCTGATCCATTTCAAGCGAATGATAATGCTTATCATCCGCTTGAAAGGTCAAGCGCTACCGGTGAGAATTATTTGCGGCCTTGCAGGTACGCCGGGTAATCGGGGATCCGGTACGCGTGCGGCTGATCCATCAACGGGCTGCTGAGCAGGTAATCGGCGCTGCATTCATTGCAGGCCACTGGAATGTTCCAGACCGCCGCGACCCGCAGTAATGCCTTGATGTCCGGATCGTGAGGTTGCGGTTCGAACGGGTCCCAGAAGAACACCAGCATGTCGACTCGCTGCTCGGCGATTCGCGCACCAAGTTGTTGGTCGCCACCCAGCGGGCCGCTGATCATGCTTTCAACCGGCAGGTCCAGGCGCTTGCTCAACAGCATCCCGGTGGTGCCGGTGGCCACAAGCTCGTGTTGGGCGAGCTTGTTCTTCTGCCGCTCGGCCCAGTCCAGCAAGAACACTTTGCAGTGATCATGGGCAACCAAGGCGATGCGTTTGCGCGCCGCCATGGTTTTTTGGGTAAAGCTGATACCGATCATCGACGGCTGCTCCGGCGTTAATGTAGGGGGCAATCGTCCTTATTCGGCGTTGCACAGGGCGAGGCAGTTATCGAGCATGCGGTTGGAGAAGCCCCATTCGTTGTCGTACCAGGCCAGCACCTTGAGCAGCTTGCCGCTGGACTTGGTGTGGTTGGCATCGAAAATCGACGACAGCGGGTTGTGGTTGAAGTCGCTGGAAACCAGCGGCAGGGTGTTGTAGCCGAGGATCTTCGAGTGCTGGCTGGCTTCTTTGAGCAATGCGTTGACCTCGTTAGCGCTGGCTTCGCGCTTGAGCTGCACGGTCAGGTCCACCAGCGACACATTGATCACCGGCACGCGCACCGACATGCCGGTCAGTTTGCCAGCCAGTTCCGGCAGCACCAGGCCCACCGCTTCGGCGGCGCCGGTCTTGCTCGGAATCATGTTCTGGGTGGCCGAACGCGCACGGTACGGGTCGACGTGGTAGACATCGGTAAGATGCTGGTCATTGGTGTAGGCGTGGATAGTGGTCATCAGACCGCTCTCGATGCCCAGCTCGCGGTGCAACACCTGAGCCACCGGGGCCAGGCAGTTGGTGGTGCACGACGCGTTGGAAATGATCTGGTGCGATTGGCGCAGGATGTCGTGGTTGACCCCGTACACCACGGTGGCGTCGGCGCCTTTGGCCGGGGCCGAGATAATCACTTTGCGTGCGCCGGCGCTAATATGGGCGGCGGCTTTGGCACGGTCGGTGAACAGACCGGTGCATTCGAACACGACGTCGACCTTCTCGGCAGCCCACGGCAAATCGGCCGGGTTGCGAATCGCGCTGACCGAAATCCGGTCGCCGTTGACGGTCAGGCTTTCCTGATCATGCTGCACATCGGCATCGAAGGTGCCGTGCACGGTGTCGTACTTGAGCAGGTGGGCATTCATCGAGCTATCGCCCAAATCGTTGATGGCGACGATCTGCAAATCCTGACGGTAGCCTTGGGTATACAGTGCGCGAAGGACATTGCGGCCAATGCGGCCAAAACCATTGATTGCGATTCGTAGAGTCATATGAAAAGCGCCTTCGTCATATTTGTTGTTGGAATTACAAGATTATTCGCAAAAAAATAGAAAACAAGCCTTTTTAGTGGCAATATTTTGTTTTATCTACAACGAGTGACCTGAATCAACTGGTCCGAGTGGTCAAGAAAACCTTCAGCGCGTCACGCGTCGATGCCTCTTGATCAGCATAGACACGAACAGGTCGCCACATCCGTTAGCCTGGAGTTCTACACATGCATCCCCGCGTACTTGAGGTCACTGAACGGCTTGTCACCCGTAGCCGCGCTACCCGTGAGGCCTACCTTGCACTGATTCGCGGCGCCGCCAGCGATGGCCCGATGCGCGGCAAGCTGCAATGCGCCAACTTCGCCCACGGCGTGGCCGGATGTGGCACCGAAGACAAGCAAAGCCTGCGGATGATGAACGCCGCCAACGTGGCGATTGTTTCGTCATATAACGACATGCTCTCGGCGCATCAGCCGTACGAGCACTACCCGGAACAAATCAAACACGCATTGCGCGAGATCGGTTCGGTCGGCCAGTTCGCCGGCGGCGTGCCGGCCATGTGTGACGGCGTGACCCAGGGCGAGCCGGGCATGGAACTGGGCATTGCCAGTCGTGAAGTGATCGCGATGTCGACCGCTGTCGCGCTGTCGCACAACATGTTCGACGCGGCAATGATGCTCGGCATCTGCGACAAGATCGTGCCGGGCCTGATGATGGGCGCACTGCGCTTCGGTCATCTGCCGACGATTTTCGTTCCGGGCGGGCCGATGGTGTCGGGGATTTCCAACAAGGAAAAAGCCGACGTGCGCCAGCGCTACGCTGAAGGCAAGGCCAGCCGCGAAGAGCTGCTGGAGTCGGAAATGAAGTCCTACCACAGCCCCGGCACCTGCACGTTCTACGGCACCGCCAACACCAACCAGTTGCTGATGGAAGTCATGGGCCTGCACTTGCCGGGCGCATCCTTCGTCAACCCGAACACCCCGTTGCGTGATGCTCTGACCCGTGAAGCTGCGCACCAGATCACCCGCCTGACCAAGCAAAGCGGCAACTTCATGCCGATCGGCGAAATCGTCGACGAGCGTTCGCTGGTCAACTCGATTGTTGCGCTGCACGCCACCGGCGGCTCGACCAACCACACCCTGCACATGCCAGCTATCGCCATGGCGGCCGGTATTCAACTGACCTGGCAGGACATGGCCGACCTCTCCGAGGTGGTGCCGACCCTGAGCCACGTCTACCCGAACGGCAAGGCCGACATCAACCACTTCCAGGCCGCGGGCGGCATGTCGTTCCTGATCCGCGAACTGCTGGAAGCCGGCCTGCTTCACGAAGACGTCAACACCGTGGCCGGGCATGGCCTGAGCCGCTACACCCAGGAACCGTTCCTGGAAAACGGCGAGCTGGTATGGCGCGAAGGCCCGATCGAAAGCCTCGATGAAAACATCCTGCGCCCCGTCGCCCGTGCGTTCTCGCCAGAAGGCGGCCTGCGGGTAATGGAAGGCAACCTCGGTCGCGGGGTGATGAAAGTCTCGGCCGTGGCACCGGAGCATCAAGTGGTCGAAGCACCGGCGATGGTCTTCCAGGACCAGCAGGACCTGGCCGATGCGTTCAAGGCTGGCCTGTTGGAGAAGGACTTTGTCGCGGTGATGCGCTTCCAGGGCCCGCGCTCCAACGGCATGCCGGAACTGCACAAGATGACGCCGTTCCTTGGTGTGTTGCAGGACCGCGGCTTCAAGGTTGCGCTGGTGACTGACGGGCGGATGTCCGGCGCGTCGGGGAAAATTCCGGCGGCGATTCACGTCTGCCCGGAAGCTTATGTCGGCGGCCCTTTGGCACGTGTGCACGAGGGCGATATCATCCGCGTCGATGGCGTCAAAGGCACCTTGCAGCTTATGGTGGACGCCGACGAATTTGCCGCTCGCACACCGGCCAAAGGCCTGCTGGACAACGGCATTGGCTGCGGTCGCGAGTTGTTTGGCTTCATGCGCATGGCCTTCAGCTCGGCAGAGCAGGGCGCCAGCGCCTTTACCTCTGCCCTGGAGACCCTTAAGTGAAACTAGCGCTGGTCGGTGACATTGGTGGAACCAATGCGCGTTTTGCGTTGTGGAAAGACCAGCAACTGGAGTCGATCCGGGTGCTGGCGACAGCCGACTATGCCTGCCCGGAAGACGCCATCGGCGTCTACCTGGGCGGCCTCGGCCTGGTGCCCGGTTCGATTGGCGCGGTGTGCCTGTCGGTGGCTGGCCCGGTCAGCGGCGACGAGTTTCGTTTTACCAACAACCATTGGCGGCTGAGCCGCAAGGCTTTTTGTCAGACCTTGCAGGTCGACCGGCTGTTGCTGGTCAACGACTTCTCGGCCATGGCGCTGGGCATGACACGCCTGCAACCGGGCGAATTCCGGGTAGTCTGCGAAGGCACGCCGGAGCCGTTGCGCCCGGCGGTGGTGATCGGTCCTGGCACCGGCCTCGGGGTCGGCACCTTGCTGGATCTTGGCGAAGGCCGTTGGGCCGCATTGCCGGGGGAGGGCGGGCATGTCGACCTGCCGCTGAGCAGTCCGCGAGAAACCCAGCTCTGGCAGCACATCTACAACGAGATCGGTCACGTCAGTGCCGAAACAGCGCTGAGCGGCAGCGGTTTGCCACGCGTCTATCGGGCGATCTGTGCCGTGGACGGGCATGAGCCTGTGCTCGATACCCCGGAAGCCATCACCGCCGCCGGACTTGCGGGCGACCCGATTGCCGTGGAAGTGCTCGAGCAGTTCTGCTGCTGGCTCGGTCGAGTGGCCGGCAACAACGTGCTGACCACCGGTGGCCGCGGCGGTGTCTACATCGTCGGCGGAGTGATTCCACGGTTTGCCGATTTCTTTCTGAAGAGCGGTTTTGCCCGCTGCTTCGCCGACAAGGGCTGCATGAGCGAGTACTTCAAGGGCATTCCGGTCTGGCTGGTGACCGCACCGTATTCCGGTTTGACCGGCGCGGGTGTGGCACTGGAGCAGGCTCTCCCTGATTGAAGTGATTACCTGTGGGAGCGCGCTTATTGTGGCGAGGGGGCTTGCCCCCGTTGGATCGCGAAGCGATCCCAAAATAGTCACTGGGGTTTGCCTGAAGTAATGATGTAGCTGCCTTTACGACTGCTTCGCAGCCGAACGGGGGCAAGCCCCCTCGCCACAATAGACTCCTCACCATTAATGCGCGCACGTCATCAGATTTTCTTAAGGCATAATCCGCCCCATCCATAACAACAAGGACGCCGCCCCGTGAGCTCAGTCAACAAGTCGATTTTGTTGGTCGATGACGATCAAGAGATACGCGAGTTGCTGGACACCTACCTCAGCCGCGCAGGGTTTCAGGTGCGGACCACGCCCGACGGCGCCGGCTTTCGCCAGGCGCTGAACGAGGCGCCGAGTGATCTGGTGATCCTTGATGTGATGTTGCCGGACGAAGACGGCTTCAGCCTGTGCCGCTGGATTCGCCAGCACCCGCGTCAGGCCCAGGTGCCGATCATCATGCTCACGGCCAGCTCCGACGAGGCCGACCGGGTCATTGGCCTGGAACTCGGCGCCGACGATTACCTTGGCAAACCCTTCAGCCCCCGTGAATTGCAGGCGCGAATCAAAGCCTTGCTGCGACGTGCCCAATTCGGTCAGGAGCGCTCTGGCGGCGAGGTGTTGGCCTTCGATGAATGGCGGCTGGACATGGTCAGCCACCGGCTGTTCCACACCGATGGCGAAGAGGTGATTCTCTCCGGCGCCGATTTCGCACTGCTGAAACTCTTCCTCGATCACCCGCAGGAAATCCTCGACCGCGACACCATCGGCAATGCCACCCGTGGCCGCGACCTGATGCCGCTCGATCGCATCGTCGACATGGCTGTCAGTCGTTTGCGCCAGCGTCTGCGCGATATCGAAAAACCTCCTCGCCTGATCCGCACCGTGCGCGGCAGCGGTTATCAACTGGCCGCCAATGTAGTCGCCAGCAATGGCCACTGAGTTTTTCACTCGCCTGATACGGCGGGTGCCGGTGCCGCGTTCGCTGCTTGGGCGGATGTTGCTGCTGACTCTGCTCGCGGTGTTGTTCGCGCAGACGCTGTCGAGCGTGATCTGGGTCTCGCAATTGCGTGCCACGCAGTTGGAAGGGCTGGTCACCGCAGCTCGCAGCCTGGCGCATTCGATGACCGCCAGCGTCAGTTACTTTCGCTCCTTGCCAGTGGCGTACCGGCCGCTGGTTCTCGACCAGTTGCGCAGCATGGGCGGCACCCGTTTCGTGGTAACGCTCAACGACAAACCGCTGGAAATGCAGCTGTTGCCGCCGACCCCGCGCAAAGAAGCGGTGCTCGCGGCAGTGGATGAAGTGCTGCGCCAATCGCTGGGCGCGGACACCAATATCTCGGTGCAATTCGTCAGCCCGGACGATCTGCGGATCTTCAATGGTGGTTTGAAGCTTGATGAGTTACCGCGCTCCTGGGCGCACTACGCGTTGACCCTGGAACCAGTCAATCCACCAGTGCTGGTTACCCAGATCAAACTGGCCCAAGGCGAATGGCTGTACATCGCTTCGCTGTTGCCCGAACCCTATACCAGCCTGGAAGAGCAGGGCCTGCCGTCGCAGCAGGTCTGGTTCATCGTGCTCACCAGCGGTTTTCTGTTGTTGTTTATTGGCCTGTTGGTGCACTGGCAGAGCCGACCGCTCAAGCGTCTGGCGCGGGCGGCGCGGGACATGTCGCTGGGCGCCGAAGTGGAACCGGTGGCCGAGGGCGGTGGCAGTGAAGTGGTCGAAGTCGGCCGGGCATTTAACGCCATGCGCGAGCGCATCAGCCGCTACCTGACGGAGCGTAGCCAGTTGTTCAGTGCGATTTCCCATGACTTGCGCACCCCCATCACGCGTCTGCGCCTGCGGGTCGAGTTGCTGGAAGATGAGCGGCTGCAAGCCAAGTTCGGGCGTGATCTGGATGAGCTGGAGCTGCTGGTCAAAGGCGCACTGCAATGCGTCAAAGACACCGACATCCACGAAAACATCGAGCCGGTGGACCTCAACCATGTGCTCGATTGCCTGGTCGAGCCTTACCTGGCGCCCAACGGCAATGGTCGCGTAACCCAGCAAGGCCGGGCGCTGGCGCCGTATCCCGGTAAGCCGCTGGCGCTCAAGCGCTGTATCGGCAACCTGATCGACAACGCGCTCAAGTACGGGCAGAACGCCCATCTGCACATCGATGACGATGACAGCGCGTTTATCTTGCACGTCGACGACGAAGGCCCGGGCGTGCCTGAGCAGCGACTGGAGCAAGTGTTCGAGCCGCACTTTCGTCTGGCCGGACAGCAGCAGGGTTACGGGTTGGGGTTGGGCATTGCGCGCAATATCGCCCATAGCCATGGTGGAGAAGTCAGCCTGCAGAATTTGCGCGAGGGCGGACTGCGGGTAACGTTGCAGCTGCCTCGTTCCCTTGACTGACCGGAACCGATCCTGTGGCGAGGGAGCTTGCTCCCGCTCGGCTGCGCAGCAGTCGTAAAATCTGCACCTCAGTACGTCAGATAAACTCCGGTGGCAGGTTTTGGGAGCGCTTCGCACTCCAGCGGGAGCAAGCTCCCTCGCCACAAAAGCTCTGAGCATTTGTCACAAGTCAGTGACATAACCCGCCCCCTTCGTTACCCGCTTCACCTTCACCGTTGTTTAGACTCTTCCCGGTCATAACAACAAAAAAAGGCATCCCATGAACACCACCCCTCCTGCCTTCAGCAGTTGGCTGAACGCGCCTGCCCATCAGCAATGGCTGGCCGACGAAGGTCTGCGCCTGCTGGCTTTCGCCAAGGCCTCGAAGCTGCCTGAAGGCTTCGGCAACCTGGACGAACGCGGCCAATTACCGGCTGACGCCCAGGCCCACACCATGAACACCGCCCGCATGACCCACAGCTTCGCCATGGCCCACATCCAAGGCTTGCCGGGGTTTGCCGAACTGGTGGATCACGGCATCAATGCCCTGAATGGCCCGTTGCGTGACGCCGAATTCGGTGGTTGGTTTACGGCGCCCGATCACCGTGATGGCGATACCGGCAAGGCCGCTTACCTGCACGCTTTCGTAGCGCTCGCGGCGAGTTCCGCGGTGGTTGCCCAAAGGCCTGGAGCAGATGCCTTGCTCAGTGATGCCATCGCCAACATCGAGCAGCATTTCTGGAGCGAGGAGGAGGGCGCGATGCGCGAATCCTTTAATCGCGACTGGAGCGAAGAGGAGTCCTATCGCGGTGCCAACAGCAACATGCACGCCACCGAAGCCTTTCTGGCGCTGGCCGATGTCACACAGGACAGCCGGTGGTTGAACCGTGCGCTGCGAATTGTCGAGCGGGTGATTCACGGGCATGCGGCGGCGAATCAGTACCTGGTTGTCGAGCATTTCGATCGAGACTGGCAGCCGCTGCGCGAGTACAACCACGACAACCCCGCCGATGGCTTTCGTCCTTACGGCACCACACCGGGCCATGGTTTCGAATGGTCACGGCTGCTGTTGCACCTCGAAGCGGCACGCGTGCAGGCCGGCATGCTGACTCCCGGCTGGCTGGTGAGCGACGCGCAACAACTCTTCGCCAACAACTGCCTTCACGGATGGGACGTCGATGGCGTGCCAGGCATTGTCTACACCCTCGACTGGGACAATCGCCCCGTCGTGCGCCAGCGTTTGCATTGGGTTCACTGCGAAGCCAGTGCCGCCGCCAGTGCCTTGCTCAAACGCACCGGTGAGGCGCAATACGAAACCTGGTACCGACGTTTCTGGGAGTTCAGCGACTGCTGTCTGATCGACCGGATTCACGGCAGCTGGCACCACGAACTCGACCCGCAAAACCGTCCGAGCGCCGAGATCTGGGGCGGCAAACCAGACCTCTATCACGCCTGGCAAGCGGTGTTGATTCCACGCTTGCCGCTGGCACCGAGCATGGCCAGCGCCTTGGTTCAAGGCTCTACTTCGATACTTATGTAACCATGCGGTGACATTTTGCCGTCGCTTCGTTACCTGCCAAGCGATCTACGCTGTTTAAACTCGTTTGCAGCGCAAGCACCAGACTTGCATGCATAACAACAAGAAAGGTACTGCTAGATGAATGCGATTTCTCGCCTCGCCACTGTCGTTTCTCTTGCCACGCTGTTTCCCCTGACTGCATTTCCTCTCAGCGCCCTTGCCGCCGATTCCAAAGGTTCCGTGGAAGTCGTGCACTGGTGGACTTCGGGCGGTGAAAAAGCAGCGGTCGATGTCCTCAAGGCTCAAGTCGAAAAAGACGGCTTCACCTGGAAGGACGGTGCGGTCGCCGGCGGCGGTGGCGCTACAGCCATGACCGTACTCAAAAGCCGCGCCGTAGCGGGTAACCCGCCGGGTGTCGCGCAAATCAAAGGTCCGGATATCCAGGAGTGGGGCAGCACTGGCCTGCTCAGCACTGATGCGCTGAAAGGCGTTTCCAAAGCTGAAAACTGGGATGGCCTGCTCTCGAAGAAAGTCTCCGACACCGTCAAATACGAAGGCGATTACGTCGCCGTTCCGGTGAACATTCACCGCGTCAACTGGCTGTGGATCAACCCGGCGGTCTTCAAGAAAGCCGGTATCGAAAAAGCCCCGACCACCCTCGAAGAGTTCTATGCCGCTGGCGACAAACTGAAAGCTGCGGGCTTCATTGCCCTGGCCCACGGTGGTCAGCCTTGGCAGGACAGCACCGTGTTTGAAGACGTGGTGCTCTCGGTCATGGGCCCTGAGGGCTACAAGAAAGCCCTGGTCGATCTGGACCAGAAAACCCTGTCCGGCCCGGAAATGGTCAAGTCCTTCACCGAGCTGAAAAAACTCACTGGCTACATGGACCCCAACCGCGCGGGCCGTGACTGGAACATCGCTGCCGCCGACGTGATCAACGGCAAGGCCGGCATGCAGATGATGGGTGACTGGGCCAAGAGCGAATGGACCGCCGCCCACAAGGTAGCGGGCAAGGACTATCAGTGCGTGCCGTTCCCTGGCACTGAAAAAGCCTTCACCTACAACATCGACTCCCTGGCGGTGTTCAAGCTCAAGGCTGATCGCACCGGCGATATCGCCGCTCAGCAGGACCTGGCCAAGGTCGCGCTGGGTAAAGACTTCCAGAAGGTCTTCAGCATCAACAAAGGTTCGATCCCGGTGCGCACCGACATGCTCAATGACATGAGCGCGTTGGGCTTCGACTCCTGCGCCCAGGCGTCGGCCAAGGACTTCCTGGCAGACGAGAAGACCGGCGGCCTGCAACCGAGCATGGCGCACAACATGGCCACTTCCCTGGCTGTGCAAGGCGCGATCTTCGATGTGGTGACCAACTTCATGAACGACAAGAGCGCTGACCCGGCCAAGGCCAGCGCCCAACTGGCATCGGCCATCAAAGCCGCCCAGTAACACCAGGACCGCCGCGGGCCTGACCTGCGGCCAACCCCAGATCTTCGTCTCCCTGCACGGGCCATGGCTCGTGTAGTGGGGGCGCTCGGTCCGGATTTCACTTCCTCAACTGGATTATCCCGATGAGCTCTGTGGCGGTTTTCAGCAAAGCCTCACCGTTCGACGCACTGCAGCGCTGGCTCCCCAAACTGGTTTTGGCGCCGAGCATGCTGATCGTCCTGGTTGGCTTTTACGGTTACATCATCTGGACATTCGTTTTGTCCTTCACCAACTCCAGCTTCATGCCGAGCTACAAGTGGGTCGGCCTGCAGCAATACGTGCGGTTGATGGAGAACGACCGCTGGTGGGTCGCGAGCAAGAACCTTGCGGTCTTCGGTGGCATGTTCATCGGCATCAGCCTGGTGCTCGGGGTGTTCCTGGCGGTGCTGCTCGATCAGCGCATTCGCAAGGAAGGCTTCATTCGCACCATCTACCTGTACCCGATGGCGCTGTCGATGATCGTCACCGGTACTGCCTGGAAATGGCTGCTCAACCCAGGCCTGGGCCTGGACAAGATGCTGCGTGACTGGGGCTGGGAAGGCTTTCGCCTGGACTGGCTGGTGGATCAGGATCGCGTGGTTTACTGCCTGGTGATCGCTGCCGTATGGCAAGCCTCCGGGTTTGTGATGGCGATGTTTTTGGCCGGCCTGCGCGGCGTCGATCAGTCGATCATCCGTGCCGCTCAAGTCGACGGTGCGAGCCTGCCGACCATCTATTTGAAGATCGTCCTGCCAAGCCTGCGTCCGGTGTTTTTCAGCGCCTTCATGATTCTCGCGCACATCGCGATCAAGAGCTTCGACCTGGTGGCGGCGATGACCGCGGGCGGTCCGGGTTATTCCTCCGACTTGCCGGCGATGTTCATGTATTCCTTCACCTTCAGCCGTGGCCAGATGGGCATCGGTTCGGCGAGCGCAATGATGATGCTCGGCGCGATCCTGGCGATTCTGGTGCCGTACCTGTACTCCGAACTGCGAGGCAAACGCCATGAGTAATCAACTTGGCAAACCAGCCTTGAGCTTCAGCCGTATAGCGATCTACGCGACCTTGTTGCTGGCTGCTGCGGTGTACCTGATTCCGCTGGTGGTGATGTTGCTGACCAGCTTCAAATCCCCGGAAGACATCCGCACCGGCAACCTCTTGAGCTGGCCGCAAGTGATTGATGGCATTGGCTGGATCAAGGCCTGGGACGTGGTAGGCGGCTACTTCTGGAACTCGGTGAAAATCACCGTGCCGGCAGTGCTGATCTCGACCTTCATCGGTGCAATGAACGGCTACGTGCTGTCGATGTGGCGCTTTCGTGGTTCGCAGTTGTTCTTCGGCCTGCTGTTGTTCGGCTGCTTCCTGCCGTTCCAGACCGTGCTGCTGCCAGCCTCGTTCACCGTCGGCAAACTCGGCCTGGCCAACACCACTACAGGGCTGGTGCTGGTGCACATCGTCTACGGGCTGGCGTTCACCACGCTGTTCTTCCGTAACTACTACGTGAGCATTCCGGATGCGCTGGTCAAGGCGGCGCGGCTGGATGGTGCGGGCTTCTTCACGATCTTCGGGAAGATCCTGCTGCCGATGTCGATTCCGATCGTGATGGTCTGCCTGATCTGGCAGTTCACCCAGATCTGGAATGACTTCCTGTTCGGTGTGGTCTTCGCCAGTGGCGATGCCCAGCCAATCACCGTGGCCCTGAACAACCTGGTCAACACCAGCACCGGGGTCAAGGAATACAACGTTGATATGGCGGCGGCGATGATCGCCGGGCTGCCGACACTGCTGGTCTACATATTCGCTGGCAAGTATTTCCTGCGTGGGCTGACGTCCGGCGCGGTCAAGGGGTAGAACATGGCAACTCTCGAATTACGCAACGTCAACAAAACCTACGGCAGCGGCTTGCCGGACACCCTGAAAAACATCGAACTGAAGATCGATGACGGTGAGTTCCTGATCCTCGTCGGCCCGTCCGGTTGCGGCAAGTCGACCTTGATGAACTGCATCGCGGGCCTGGAAAACATCAGCGGCGGGGCGATTCTGGTGGACGACGCTGACATCAGCGGCATGAGCCCCAAGGATCGCGACATCGCCATGGTGTTCCAGTCCTACGCGCTGTACCCGACCATGAGCGTGCGCGACAACATCGCCTTCGGCCTGAAGATCCGCAAAATGCCAGCGGCTGAAATCGACGAAGAAGTGGCGCGGGTCGCCAAGCTGCTGCAAATCGAACACCTGCTCAGCCGCAAGCCGGGTCAGCTTTCCGGTGGTCAGCAACAGCGTGTGGCCATGGGGCGTGCGCTGGCGCGGCGGCCGAAGATTTATCTGTTCGACGAACCGCTGTCCAACCTCGACGCCAAGCTGCGGGTCGAGATGCGTACCGAAATGAAACTGATGCACCAGCGCCTGAAAACCACCACGGTCTACGTGACTCACGACCAGATCGAAGCCATGACCCTGGGCGACAAAGTGGCGGTGATGAAGGACGGGATCATTCAGCAGTTCGGCACGCCGAAGCAGATCTACAACGATCCGGCCAACCTCTTCGTTGCAAGCTTCATCGGTTCGCCACCGATGAACTTCATCCCGCTGCGTTTGCAGCGCAAGGACGGCCGTCTGCTGGCGTTGCTCGACAGCGGCCAGGCGCGTTGCGAGCTGCCGCTGGGCATGCAGGATGCCGGTCTTGAGGATCGCGAAGTGATCCTCGGCATGCGCCCGGAGCAGATCGTGTTGGCGAACGGCGAGGCCAATGGTTTGCCGACCATTCGCGCCGAAGTTCAGGTTACCGAGCCGACCGGTCCCGATACGCTGGTGTTCGTCAATTTGAACGAAACCAAAGTCTGCTGCCGTCTGGCGCCGGACGTTGCGCCGGCCGTGGGTGAGACCCTGACCCTGCAATTCGATCCATCGAAAGTGCTGCTGTTCGATGCCAAGACGGGCGAACGCCTGGGGACGGCCGGTCAAGCGAAAACCGGGACTCACAGCGACAACGTCGCTCAGTTCAAAGGGCGCTGAAGATCAAGTTGTGGGGGATTCGCGGCGGATGGGGACATCCGTCGCAACCGCTGTAAACCGCGTTAGATAAAAACAGTTAATAACAATAAAGACGAGGATGTAGGGATGAAAAAGAAGAACAACGCTCAGCTTATCTGCCAATTGTCAGCTGTTGCGGTGCTGACCATGGCCGGTAACGTACATGCAGCTGATGCATTCAGCGCCGACTCCAAGTGGATGACGGGTGACTGGGGGGGCGAGCGGACCAAGCTGATCGACCAAGGTATCGACATCAAGGCGGATTACGTCGGTGAAGTGGGCGCCAACCTCCACGGCGGCTACAACCACGACAAGACCGCACGTTACGCCGACCAGTTTGGTCTGGGCGTGGCGCTGGACCTGCAAAAACTGTGGGGCTGGGACAACACCCAGGCCAAGATCCAGCTCACCAACCGTAACGGTCAGAACATCTCCAATGACCGTGTCGGCGACCCGCGTGCCGGCACCTTGAGTTCCTCCCAGGAAGTCTACGGCCGTGGCCATATGGTCCGTCTGACCCAATTGTGGGTCCAGCACCAGTTCCTCGACGGCAAACTGGACGTCAAAGCCGGTTACTTCGGCGAGGGCGAAGACTTCAACACCTTCCCTTGCGAGTTCCAGAACCTGGCGTTCTGCGGCTCCCAAGCGGGTAACTGGGCGACCGGTATCTGGTTCAACTGGCCAGTCATGCAGGCGGCGGTTCGCGTGAAGTACAACATCACGCCTGAGTTCTATGCGCAGATTGGTGCGTACAACCAGAACCCATCGCAACTGGAACACGGTAACGGCTTCAAGCTCAGCGGCAGTGGTACCAAGGGCACCGTCTTGCCGGTCGAACTGGTCTGGTCGCCGAAGGTCAACAACCTGCCGGGCGAATACCGTGTCGGTTACTACAAGAGCACTGCCGACGCCAATGACGTCCGTAAAGACGACAATGGCGATGATGCAGCGACCACAGGCAAGGCCTTCCGCAGCCACGACAGCAAGCACGGCTACTGGTTTGTGGCGCAACAACAACTCACCACCCACAACGGTGATGCTTCTCGCGGTCTGAATGTCGCGGCCAACGCGACTTTCCACGACAAGGACACCAACGTCGTCGACAACTACCAGTCGCTGATGTTTGTGTACAAGGGCCCATTCGATGCACGTCCAAAAGATGACGTCGGAATCGGTTTTGCCCGTATCCATGTCAACGATGACGTGAAGAAAAACGCCGAGTTGCTCAACGCCGCCAATGGTGTCAGCGACTACGACAATCCGTTGTTCTCGCCACTGCGTTCCACCGAGTACAACTACGAGATCAACTACGGTTTCCACGTTACCAACTGGCTGACGGTGCGCCCTAACCTGCAATACATCACTCACCCTGGCGGTGTTGATGAAGTCGACAACGCGCTGGTCGCCGGTTTGAAAATTCAGTCGGTGTTCTAACGCAGCTGCGATAAGCTCCTCTCCATGTGCGCATTTTTGCGGACGGCCAAGGCTGTCCGCTTTTTTTTGGGGCGCCGCACACGACTGTTTTCTGTGGCGAGGGAGCTTGCTCCCGCCGGCCGGTCCGCGCTCGGGCGCAGCAGTCGTAAATCCGGTAAATGTGGTTTGGCTGAAGCAGCGCGATGACTGGTTTTGGGGCCGCTTCGCAGCCCAGCGGGAGCAAGCTCCCTCGCCACAAAAGCGCTGTTGTGACAATGGTGATGAGTACATCCATGATTTTCAGGACCGCGGCACATGCTTGAGCATCCGCTACAACGCTTCTTCAAATCCCTGCGCGAGCGCCCGGTGTTTGCCTGGGAGCGCTATCAGCAGCGTGAAGTGCTGGTGATCGACCATCCGCTGTGTCAGGCGGTGTTCAGTCGTCAGGGCGCGCAATTGCTGCATTTTCAGCCCGCGGGCCAAAAGCCCTGGCTCTGGTGCGCGGCGAAGTGGCCGCAGGTCGGCGCGATTCGCGGCGGCGTACCGGTGTGCTGGCCGTGGTTTGGCCGTCATCCAAGCGAAAATGCCTGGCCGTCCCATGGTTGGGCGCGGCTGATCGACTGGAAACTGATCGACAGCAGCACCGATGACGATGGCGTGCGCCTGCATTGGCAATTGCAGTTGTGTGACTGGCAGGTGGACTTGCATGCGCACTTGGGCGAGCGCATGGATTTGCGCCTGAGCACCGAGCATCAGGACAGCCTGCCGTGCCAGTTGAGCCATGCATTGCACGCCTATTGGCGTATTGGCGACGTTGCTGAGATAGCGCTGTCTGGACTCGATGGCGCGCAAGGCTATGACCAGCTCAAGCGCGAGTTCTGCGAGCAAAAGGGCGAGTTGCGGGTGGAAGGTGGCTGTCAGCGGGTGTTCCAGCACGAGGGCGAGTTACAGCTCAAGGACCACGCCTGGCAGCGCCAGTTGTGCATCGATACCGGCGACAGCGCTGACACTGTGGTCTGGCATCCCGGGTCACGGCCGCTGCTGGGAGTGAGCTGGAATGAGGTCTCGGAGTTTGTCTGTGTAGAGGCAGCCTGCGGAGGCACCGATAGCCTGAGCCTGGCACCGGGAGAGCGGGCGCATTTGAGTTTGCAGGCGCGGATGGGAGTGTAGAGGTGGTACACAAACCCTGTGGCGAGGGGGCTTGTCGGAACGCCGCACCGCCCCGTTCGGCTGCGCAGCAGTCGTAAACCGGTAGATACGGTTTACCTGAACTACCGAGTTGGCTGGTTTTGGGGCTGCTTTGCAGCCCAACGGGGGCAAGCCCCCTCGCCACAAGTGGGCACTCGGCTTGGACAAACGTCAGCTGAACTCATCCCCGATCGGATACCGGCTGGCGTTGAGGCTTTCCTTGATCTTGCGCAGGTGCGGCTGGAAGTCGACGCCGCGGCGCAGGGTCATGCCGGTGGCGAGCACGTCGAGCACGGTCAACTGGATGATCCGCGACGTCATCGGCATGTAGATGTCGGTGTCTTCCGGCAGCGGGATGTTCAGGCTCAAGGTGCTGGCCTTGGCCAGTGGCGAACCCTCGGCTGTCAGACCCAGCACCGAGGCACCGTTCTCACGGGCAATGCGCGCCACCTCGACCAGTTCGCGGGTGCGTCCGGTGTAGGAGATGATCACGAACAGTTCGCCCGTGTGGGCCACCGAGGCAATCATCCGCTGCATCAGCACGTCGGCATGGGCGGTGACCGCCAGGTTGAAGCGGAAGAACTTGTGCTGCGCATCCAGCGCCACCGGGGCTGACGCACCGAGGCCGAAGAAGTGGATCTGCCGGGCCTGGATCAGTAAATCCACGGCGCGGCTGATCAGGTTCGGGTCCAGTGCCTGACAGGCGCTGTCCAGCGATGCGATGGCGCTGCCAAAGATTTTCTGGGTATAGGCTTCAGGGTTGTCGTCGGCTTCCACTGCGCGGCTGACATAGGCCGCGCCGCTGGCCAGGCTTTGGGCCAGTTGCAGTTTGAGTTCCGGGTAGCCGCTGACACCGAACGAACGGCAGAAACGGTTGACCGTCGGCTCGCTGACCGAGGCGGCCTGGGCGAGGGCGGCAATACTGAAGCGAGTGGCCTGCTGCGGGTTGAGCAGGATCACTTCGGCGACCTTGCGTTCGGCCTTGTTCAGGTCTGCAAGGCGATTCTGGATTTGTTCCAGTAAATTTCGCACGCGGTCCATTTATGTTCCTTAGGTCGGCTATGCAGATTGGGCCTGTGAAGCGGCCCATAATGGTGGCCTATCCTACTGATGGCCCCGACCGACCACCACTCGGAATCTGTATTTTGGAAAAATGTTGTGGTTATTACTACATTTTCCCTTGAGCGATGCCTTAAAAAAAGGTATTTGTAGCTTAACTTGATAAAAGAACAAACATCATGCCTTCGATTACGGTTGAACCGTGCACCTTTGCCTTGTTCGGCGCCCTCGGCGATCTGGCCCTGCGCAAGCTGTTTCCTGCTTTGTACCAACTCGATGGCGCTGGCCTGCTGCACGAGGACACGCGCATTATCGCACTGGCTCGTGAACCAGGCAGCGAGCAAGAGCATCTGGCATTTATTGCCAGTGAACTGCGCCATTACGTCGAGGAAAAGGAACTCGACGAAGCCGTGGTCGAACGCTTCCTGGCCCGCCTGACGTACCTGCATGTTGACTTCCTCCAGTCTGACGACTACGTCGCCCTGGCCGAGCTGGCCGGTTCGGCGCAGCGGATGATTGCCTACTTCGCGACGCCGGCTGCGGTCTACGGCGCGATTTGCGAGAACCTGGCGAAAGTCGGTCTGGCTGAAAACACCCGTGTGGTGCTGGAAAAGCCAATCGGTTCGGACCTCGAGTCGTCGCGCAAGGTCAACGACGCCGTGGCGCGGTACTTCCCGGAAAACCGCACTTACCGTATCGACCACTACCTGGGCAAAGAGACGGTGCAGAACCTGATCGCCCTGCGTTTCGCCAACAGCCTGTTCGAAACCCAGTGGAACCAGAACTATATTTCCCACGTGGAAATCACCGTCGCCGAGAAGGTCGGGATCGAGGGCCGTTGGGGCTACTTCGACAAGGCCGGTCAACTGCGGGACATGATCCAGAACCACCTGTTGCAGTTGCTGTGCCTGATCGCCATGGACCCGCCAGCGGATCTTTCGGCCGACAGCATCCGTGACGAGAAAGTCAAAGTGCTCAAGGCGCTGGCGCCGATCAGTCCGGAAGGCCTGACCACCCAGGTGGTGCGCGGTCAGTACATCGCCGGTCACAGCGAAGGCAAGTCGGTGCCGGGTTATCTGGAGGAGGAGAACTCCAACACCCAGAGCGACACCGAAACCTTCGTCGCCCTGCGTGCCGACATCCGCAACTGGCGTTGGGCGGGCGTGCCGTTTTACCTGCGTACCGGTAAACGCATGCCGCAGAAGCTGTCGCAGATCGTTATCCACTTCAAGGAACCGTCGCACTACATCTTCGCTCCCGAGCAGCGCTTGCAGATCAGCAACAAGCTGATCATCCGCCTGCAACCGGACGAAGGTATTTCCTTGCGCGTGATGACCAAAGAACAGGGCCTGGACAAGGGCATGCAGCTGCGCAGCGGTCCGTTGCAGCTGAATTTTTCCGATACCTATCGCAGCGCGCGGATTCCCGATGCCTACGAACGGTTGTTGCTGGAAGTGATGCGCGGCAATCAGAACCTGTTTGTCCGTAAAGATGAAATCGAAGCCGCGTGGAAGTGGTGTGACCAGCTGATTGCCGGGTGGAAGAAGTCCGGTGATGCGCCCAAGCCGTATGCGGCGGGCTCCTGGGGACCGATGAGTTCCATTGCACTGATCACGCGGGACGGGAGGTCGTGGTATGGCGATATCTGAATTCAAACTGCCTCAGGGCGTCAGCGCTCATGAGTTTCGCAGCCCGGTGTTGCTGGCCGAAGGCCTGGCACTGAAGGTGGCCAAGCAACTCAGCGACGCTATTGATGCCCGAGGCGCCGCGACGCTGGTGGTCTCCGGCGGACGCAGCCCGGTGGCGTTTTTCCAGCATCTGGCCAAGCAGACGCTGGACTGGTCCAAGGTCGTGGTGACCCTGGCCGACGAGCGCTGGGTACCGGTGGAGCACGCCGACAGCAATGCCGGTCTGCTCAAGCGTTACTTGTTACAGGGCCCGGCGGCCAAGGCGAAATTCCTCAGCCTCTACAGCGCCACTGCCAACCTTGAACAGGCAGCCGAGCAGGCCGACCGCTTGCTCGCCGAGTTGCCGGCAATCGACGTGCTGGTGTTGGGGATGGGCGACGACGGCCACACTGCCTCGCTGTTCCCCAACAGCCCGAACCTGGTCGAAGCCTTGCGAGCCGACGGCACGCGCCGATGCTGGCCGATGCTGGCGCCGACCGTGCCGCATCAGCGTCTGACCATGAGTCGTGCGCTGCTGGCCTCGGCGCAGTTCACCGTGCTATCGATTTCCGGTCAGTCCAAGTTGACCACCCTGAGTGCCGCACTGGCCGGTGACGATGTCGCCGCAATGCCGATTCGCGCGTTTCTGCAACCCACGTTAGAGATTTACTGGTGCCCATGAACCAAGGATCAGCCGCTATGACAAACACTCAACCGACCGTTTCCATGGCGGACAAAGTTGCCCTGATCGACAGCCTCTGCGTCAAGGCGCGGATTCTGCCGGTGATCACCATTGCCCGTGAGCAAGACATTCTGCCACTGGCCGATGCCCTTGCCGCAGGTGGATTGACGGCCCTGGAAGTCACCCTGCGTTCGCAGTTCGGCCTCAAGGCCATCCAGATTCTGCGTGAGCAGCGTCCGGAGCTGGTCACCGGTGCCGGCACCGTGCTTGATCGCAACATGCTGGCCGCGGCTGAAGCCGCCGGTTCGCAGTTCATCGTGACCCCAGGCATTACCCGCGACCTGCTGGAAGCCAGCGTTGCCAGCCCGATTCCGCTGTTGCCAGGCATCAGCAACGCCTCCGGGATCATGGAGGGCTACGCCCTGGGCTATCGCCGCTTCAAGCTGTTCCCGGCGGAAGTCAGCGGTGGCGTGGCGGCGATCAAGGCCCTTGGCGGCCCGTTCGGCGAAGTACGTTTCTGCCCGACCGGCGGTGTTGGCCCCGCCAACATCAAGAGTTACATGGCACTGAAAAACGTGATGTGCGTTGGCGGTAGCTGGATGCTTGATCCGGAGTGGATCAAGAATGGCGACTGGGCACGTATCCAGGAGTGCACCGCCGAGGCGCTGGCTCTGCTGGACTGATGGATTTAGCGACAGTTTTTTACGCAGAATCGTTGTAGTTGTGTTCTACGGCTTTACGGCGCACTTGGTCAGTGCGCCGTTTTTTTTTGCCCGCAGTAAAGTGGCTGCCCTTCAGAGGTATACATAGTTACCGCACCCACCCCAGAGATCTGTTTATCCTTCGAGCAACTTATGGAGGAAGCGACTCATGGAAGAACACGCAACAACCAAGGCAACCGGGCCAGTCTGTTTATTGGCTCCCGAACAGATTGCCGGCCCGTACTTCAGGAACCCCAGGTTGATCCGAAGGAACATCAGTGAAGGCGCCAGTGGCATTCCCTTGCTGCTCAAACTGAGCCTTGTCGACGTCAGCACCTGCGAACCGGTGACGGATGCCCTGGTGGATATCTGGCAATGCAATGCGCGAGGGGCCTATTCAGGCTGGAGCAAGATCAATCCGGATAAAGAGGTCGATGTCGGCGATATCGGCTCGGTTCCGCGTACCGATGACGACACCTATTTGCGCGGTGGGCAATTCACCGATCGCAAAGGCGCCGCCAGGTTTACCACGATTTATCCGGGGTTTTATGCAGGGCGCAGCGTGCACATCCACGTTGCCGTTCGAATCGTAACCGGCAGCAATCACCTGGAGGCGCGGCATGTTGCCTGGGTCGGCCAGCTGTACCTTCCCGAGGTGACGTCACGTTCGGTGCTGAATGCCAAAGACTACAGCGGGCGGAGCATTTCGCCGCTGCGCAACGATCAGGATGAGCTTTTTACCCAAATGCATGGGGAAGACTCGATACTGAAAATCCACACCATTGCCCGTGATTCCTGGGAAGACGGTTATTTCGGGCAGTTGACCATCGGGATCGACAAGCGCGCGATGTCAGCGCAGATCAAGCCCGAAGACTTCGACATTTACACCGTGTGAACACCAGAAGCTCCGGTGTTCATCGCCTCAACTCAGTTCGATCAGGGCTTGAGCCAACAGCTGCATTTCCTGTGCGGTGCTGGTCAGGCCCGGTGTAATGCGAATACAGCTGCCGCACGCCGAACCGTTGCGGGCCACGGTGAACAGGTTGTAGTCATTGAGCAGGCGGTCGACCATCGCTTGTTGGTCGGCATGCCGGGTGAAGCGCATCGAGGTGATGCCGCAATACAGGCGCGGATCATCCGGGGTCATGACTTCAATGCCCTGCACATCGCGAACAGCCTTGACCCACACATTGCGCAGGTAGTTAAGCCGTGCACCCTTGGCGGCCGCGCCACCGATGGAACGATGTTCTTCGAACACCAGCGGCAAGGTCAGTAACGCCGGGATGTTTGGCGTGCTGTAAGGCGTGCGCGAGCGGATGTCGGTGAGCGGAAAGTGAAACTCGCCCATGTCCGGATCAATATCGGCCAGACGCTGTGGTGCGATGTAGATGAACCCCAGGGTCAACGGTGCACCGATCCATTTGTGCAGGTTGTAACCGGCAAAAGAGATGCCCAGGTCATCGAGGTTGAATTCGATCTGGCCGAGGGCGTGGGCGCCGTCGAGGATCACGTCGATTCCGTGCTCTTTGGCCGCGCCGGCAATCGCCTTGACCGGCATCACCAGGCCGGTGCGATGGGTGACGTGGGTCAGCGCCATCAGCTTGAGCCGTGGATAGCGCACGAACGCCTCGCGGTAGGTCGCCACCAACGTCTCGAAGCTGGCGGGATGAGCATGCTCGATCTCGATCACTTCGACACCGCGATAGCGAGCTAGCCAGCGCATCGCACTTTTGACCGTGTCGTATTCCAGATCGCACAACAGCACCTGATCGCCCGGTTGCAAGCCGTTGTAGTTGCGAATCAGCGATTGCAGCGCGTCCGAGGCGTTGCGTGTCAGGGCTACCGCTTCGGCGGGCACCTGCAAGAGCTCGGCCAGTTGCCCGCGTATTTTCAGGCTTTCGATTTTTTCGAAGCGCTGGCGCACATGCACCGAGTTGCTGCGGTTGATGAGCTCGATGTTGCGCTGGTACTCCTCGACCACGGTACGCGACATGCGGCCGAAGTAACCATTCTCCAGATTGATCGGACCTGGCTGGACTTCGTAACGGTCGGCGAACGTTTGCCAAAAAGCTTCATCAAGGGCGCGGCGCGTGTTTTCGGGCATGGGGGCGACTCGTTCCGTGGTTCAGTGGCGTGGCTTGGGTTTGCCATGTTTGGCGCGCAGCGGGTCGAGCAAGTCGGACAGGCCGTTGTGATCTATTTCCTGCATCAGGGCCAGCAAGCCACCCAGTTCACCGTGGGGGAAACCCTCGCGGGCGAACCAGTTCAGGTATTGGCCGGGCAGGTCGGCAATGATGCGCCCCTTGTATTTGCCAAAGGGCATTTCGCGGGTGACCAGCAGTTCAAGCTTTTCGGGATTCATCGATCGCTCGTCTTGATTCAAACAGTCTGGAAAATACAGGCATTCTGCATGCAGGCCAATTGACAGATCATGCAAATAACTCGGATGCAGATGTTTGGCTAAAAGTTAACGTATTGAAACTTATCGTAAAAACTTCAAATCGAGGACTGGCACACGAGATGCAGTGTTTTAGGTATCCCTCTTGGTCTGCGAGGAATTGAAAAATGACTGACATCAATAAAGAAGTGATTTCAGTCCTGAACGACCTGATCGAGATCAGCAAGGACGGTCAGGAGGGTTTCAAGACCTGTGCCCAGGACATCAAGCATCCTGAACTCAAGGCGCTGTTTGTCAAACGCGCTGCCGAGTGCGCCAGCGCCGCTGCCGAACTTCAACATACCGTGCGTTCGATGGGGGGCGATCCCGAGACCAGAACCCGTGTCGGTGGTGATAGGCATCGTCGTTGGGTTGGCGTTAAATCATTGGTCACTGGAAAGAGTGAAGAAGTGGTGCTCAACGAAGCCGAGCGTGGCGAGGACCATGCCCTGAAGGCTTACAAAGCAGCGCTCGAGAAGATCAACGAAGACAATCTGCTGGGGATTCGTGATCTGGTCGAGCGCCAGTATCACGGGGCGCAACGCAATCACGATCAGGTCAAAGTCTTGTGTTATCAGGCTCGTGCCCGGTCGTGAGTCGGTCAAAAACGCCGGGATCAGAGGATCGTTCCCACGCGAGCGTGGGAGCGATCATATATGGGCATCAGCCGATGCTGATAGCGGGCAATGTCGGCAAGGTCACGGTCTGTTGCTTGCGCGGTGCGAGGATTTCGGCCTCGCCGTCCACGACCAGCTCATCGCGCTGGTTGAATACCCGAGTGGCGATGCGCACGCGGAATTTCGGCAGTTTTTCGAGGATTTCCAGGCGTACGGTCAGGGTGTCGCCGATTTTTACCGGCTTCTGAAAGCTCATTTGCTGACCGATATAGATAGTCCCCGGTCCAGGCAGCTCGCAGGCGACGGCGGCGCTGATCAGCGCACCGCTGAACATGCCGTGGGCGATGCGTTCCTTGAACATGCTCGCTGCCGCAAACTCGGGGTCCAGGTGCACCGGGTTGTGGTCTCCGGACATCGCCGCGAACAGCTGAATATCGCGTTCCTCGACGGTCTTGCTGTAGCTGGCGGTCTGGCCGACTTCGAGGGCTTCGTACGGGGTATTGGTAACCTGGGTCATGTGTCTTGAATCCTGTGACGAGTTAAGTGTAATAACCAAACATTATTCGGTTCGGGGTGGCCGGCGATGGCTCAGTGCCTCAGCCAGCCATTTGAGCAGGTCCGCGGTCACTTCATCGCGGTTGCTCTCGTTGAACAGTTCGTGCCGGGCTTGCGGGTAGATATTCAGCTGCATGCACTGGTTGCCAGCGCCGCGCAGTGCGTCGGCCAGAGCCTTGAGACGTTTGCCTTCGCTCACCGGATCACATTCACCTCCGATCACCAGCAATGGCAGGCCCGGATCGATCTCCGCGAGATTGGACGCTTTGCTGATTTGCTGCAAGCCGCCGAGCAGGTCGATCCACAGCTGATTGGTGCAACGGTAGCCGCAGAGCGGGTCGTGGACGTACTTGTCGACTTCGTCCGGGTCGCGGCTGAGCCAGTCGAATCGAGTGCGATGAGGCTTGAAGGGCTTGTTGAATGAACCGAACGACAACCACTCGATCAGTGCGCTGCGACCGGTAGGCCCCTGGCGCCAGCGTTCGAAACGCGCAATCAGGCGCGCTACTCGGTAGAGCGCGACGGGCTGGAAGTTCGAGCCACTGAGCACGGCAGCGTGCAGGCTGGCGCTGTGGTGCAGCAGGTACGCCTGGGCGATGTAGCTGCCCATGCTGTGACCGAGCAGCACGATCGGTACGCCCGGATGGTGCTGACCGATGTGCTGATTGAGGCTGGCCAGATCACCGACCACTTTGCGCCAGCCGTCCTGATCGGCGAAATGCCCGAGCAGGCCGTTTTCGGCGGTTTTGCCATGACCGCGCTGGTCCAGCGCATAGACGCCGTAACCCTCGGCACATAAAACCTGCGCCAGCCGCGCATAACGGCCGCTGTGTTCAGCCATACCGTGGGACAGCAGAGTCACCGCCTTCAGCGGGCCTTCAGGCAACCACTGGTTGACGAAAAGTCGACTGTGATCGCTCGCGGTCAACCAGAAAGTGTCGTGGATCATGGCGATTCCTTTGCACGGTTTTGTTTAGGTGCGGCGTCGTTGCATTGTATAGCTCATCAACCGCAGGGCGTGCGATGTGGGTGTCCCTCAGCAGCAAGATTCACACTGTCAATGAAGCTGGTGCGTATATTTGCCTGAATCACCATAGCTGCTAGTGTCCCAGAAGCCCCGCTTTTCAGCGTCACAGAGAGGCGGCCCGGATTTGCTCAGGTAAAGAGGACAAAAACAATGCAACCTGATTTCTGGAATGACAAACGCCCGGCCGGCGTACCCAATGATATCGATTTGGGTGCCTACAAGTCGGTGATCGAGGTGTTCGAGCGTTCCTGCAAGAAATTCGCTGACCGTCCGGCGTTCAGCAACATGGGTGTGACGCTCACCTATGCCGAGCTTGAACGCTACAGCGCGGCGTTCGCTGGCTACCTGCAAACACAGACCGACCTGCTGCCTGGTGATCGCATCGCGGTGCAGATGCCCAATGTCCTGCATTATCCGATTGCCGTGTTCGGCGCACTGCGTGCCGGGCTGATCGTGGTCAACACCAACCCGCTGTACACCGCGCGCGAGATGCGTCACCAGTTCAAGGACTCCGGTGCCCGGGCGCTGGTGTACCTGAACATGTTCGGGCAGAAGGTCCAGGAAGTACTGCCCGACACCGAGATTCAGTACCTGATCGAAGCGAAGATGGGCGACCTGATGCCGACCGCCAAGGGCTGGCTGATCAACACCGTGGTCGACAAGGTCAAGAAGATGGTCCCGACCTACGATCTGCCGCAGGCGATTTCCTTCAAGAGCGCGTTGCGCCTGGGCCGCGGTCAGGGCATCAAGCCATTGAAGGTCAGCCTCGACGATATCGCTGTGCTGCAATACACCGGCGGCACCACGGGATTGGCCAAGGGCGCGATGCTGACCCACGGCAATCTGGTTGCCAACATGCAGCAGGCCCGCGCCTGCCTCGGCCAGTTCGGCAGTGACGGCAAGCCGTTGTTGCGCGAAGGTCAGGAAGTGATGATCGCGCCGCTGCCGCTGTACCACATCTATGCCTTCACGGCGAACTGCATGTGCATGATGGTGACCGGCAACCACAACGTGTTGATCACCAATCCTCGGGACATCGCCGGCTTCATCAAAGAACTGAAAAACTGGCGGTTCTCGGCGCTGCTGGGGCTCAACACGCTATTCGTTGCACTGATGGATCATCCGGACTTCAAGACCCTGGACTTTTCCAGCCTCAAACTCACCAACTCCGGCGGCACCGCACTGGTCAAGGCCACCGCCGAACGCTGGGAGCAGATAACCGGTTGCCGGATCACCGAAGGCTACGGCTTGACCGAAACCTCGCCAGTGGCCTGCACCAATCCGTATGGCGACAAGTCGCGTATTGGCACGGTCGGCCTGCCGGTGCCGGGTACCACCTTGAAAGTCATCAATGATGACGGTGTCGAACAGCCTATGGGCGAGCGCGGCGAGCTGTGCATCAAGGGCCCGCAAATCATGAAAGGCTACTGGCAGAAACCCGAAGCCACCGCCGAAGTGCTGGATGCCGACGGCTGGTTCAAGTCCGGCGACATCGCGGTGATCGACCCGGACGGATTCGTACGGATTGTCGATCGCAAGAAAGACATGATCATCGTTTCGGGTTTCAACGTTTACCCGAATGAAATCGAGGATGTGGTCATGGCGCACCCGAAAGTCGCCAACTGCGCGGTGATCGGTGTGCCGGACGAACGTTCCGGGGAAGCGGTGAAGCTCTTCGTGGTAGCGCGTGAAGCGGGGATCAGCCTTGAAGAGCTGAAGGCCTACTGCAAGGAAAACTTCACCGCCTACAAGGTGCCCAAGCACATCGTGCTGCGTGAGTCGCTACCGATGACGCCGGTGGGCAAGATATTGCGGCGGGAGCTGCGCGATATCGCGTAATCGTTAAAGGCCGCGCTTCACGCAATCGCGGGCAAGCCTTGCTCCTACAGGTTTAGTGTCGATCAGCCAATTGTGGCACGACACAAATCCGTAGTAGCAAGGCTTGCCCGCGATGCTTTTCAGCGGGGTAAAACGCCAATTTCAGGGCGTTTCAAGAGGGTATAGATTTTTTGCTCTAAAACAGACCATTTACAGGTCTTGAGTAATTAAAGTGACTGAGGGGGCTTATTTTGGCTCTAGTAGGGCCTTGGCAAAGCTGCTACTCTCGGCGCGCTTTGTGACTTCTCGGCCTAGGTAAAGGCCAGATTCACCAACAAAAAGACACCAATAATAATCGCAAAATGCGGTGAAGAATTCGCGTTGCTGAGGAGTGGGCTTCCATGATCGAAGACTTTTGGAAGGATAAGTACCCAGCTGGAATTGCTGCCGAGATCAATCCAGACGAGTATCCGAATATTCAGGCAGTGTTAAAGCAATCCTGCCAACGCTTCGCCAACAAACCGGCCTTTAGTAACCTCGGCAAGACACTCACCTACGGTGAGCTGTACGAATTGTCCGGTGCTTTTGCCGCTTACCTGCAACAGCATACCGATTTGCAGCCGGGCGATCGAATTGCCGTACAACTGCCAAACCTGTTGCAATACCCGATCGCCGTGTTCGGTGCCATCCGCGCCGGCTTGATCGTGGTCAACACCAACCCGCTGTACACCGCGCGGGAAATGGAACACCAATTCAACGACTCCGTCGCCAAGGCGCTGGTGTGCCTGGCGAACATGGCGCACCTGGCCGAGGCCGTGGTGCCCAAGACTGGCGTCAAGCACGTCATCGTCACCGAAGTGGCCGACCTGCTGCCACCGCTCAAGCGCTTGTTGATCAACAGCGTCATCAAGTACGTGAAGAAGATGGTCCCGGCCTATCACCTGCCCAAGGCCGTCAAGTTCAATGACGTGTTGAGCAAAGGCCACGGCCAGCCCGTGACCGAAGCCAACCCGGCCAGCAGCGACGTTGCCGTGCTGCAATACACCGGCGGCACCACCGGCGTGGCCAAGGGTGCAATGCTGACCCACCGCAACCTGGTGGCGAACATGATGCAGTGCCGGGCGCTGATGGGTTCCAACCTGAATGAAGGTTGCGAAATCCTCATCACGCCGTTGCCGCTGTACCACATCTATGCCTTCACCTTTCATTGCATGGCGATGATGCTGATTGGCAACCACAACATCCTGATCAGCAACCCGCGCGACCTGTCGGCGATGGTCAAGGAACTGTCGAAGTGGAAGTTCAGCGGTTTCGTCGGCCTGAACACCTTGTTCGTGGCGCTGTGTAACAACGAAGCGTTCCGCAAGCTGGATTTCTCAGGCCTGAAAATCACCTTGTCCGGTGGCATGGCCCTGCAACTGGCCGCTGCCGAACGTTGGAAAGCCGTCACTGGATGCGCTATCTGCGAAGGTTACGGCATGACCGAAACCAGCCCGGTGGCCACCGTCAATCCAAGCCAGAACATTCAGGTGGGGACGATCGGTATTCCGGTTCCGTCGACCCTGTGCAAAGTCATCGATGACGCCGGCGTTGAACAGCCGTTGGGCGAAATCGGCGAACTGTGCGTGAAAGGTCCGCAAGTGATGAAGGGCTACTGGCAGCGCCAGGAAGCCACCGATGAAATCCTCGACAGCGAAGGCTGGTTGAAGACCGGTGACATCGCGCTGATCCAGCCAGATGGCTACATGCGCATTGTCGATCGCAAGAAAGACATGATTCTGGTCTCCGGTTTCAACGTCTACCCGAACGAGCTCGAAGACGTACTGGCCACCTTACCGGGCGTGCTGCAATGCGCAGCCATTGGTGTGCCGGACGAGAAGTCGGGCGAGGCAATCAAGATTTTCATCGTCGCCAAACCGGGGGTAACCCTGACCAAAGAGCAGGTGATGACGCACATGCGTGCCAACGTCACCGGCTACAAAGTGCCGAAAGGCATCGAGTTCCGTGATGCGCTGCCGACCACCAACGTCGGCAAGATCCTGCGTCGCGAATTGCGCGATGAAGAGCTGAAGAAACTCGGCTTGAAGAAGGTCAGCGCATAAAACAAAGCCCCGCAAATGCGGGGCTTTTTTTCAGCGATACCTGGATCGTTTTTTGTGGCGAGGGAGCTTGCTCCCGCTGGGGCGCGAAGCGACCCCAAAACCAGACGGCGTCTATCCAGTATCTGTATGACGACTGCTTCGCCCGAACGCGGACCGGCCGGCGGGAGCAAGCTCCCTCGCCACAGGGAGTCGTTACAGGCGGAACTGCGCGAAGTTGACGTTGGTGCCGGCCGGGCGCATGTCCTGAAGGTACGAGTCCTTATCGGCGCTCAGCTCCAGGCTCAGGGCCGCCTTGCGCTTGCCTTCATTGCGCACCACCAGGCCTTCGAGCTTCTCGCGCAGGAACACCGTCGGCACTTTCAGGTGCAGCAGTTCGTCGGTGGCCGGCGTGTACATCAGCAGGTGAACCCATTCGTACTGACCAATGGCCAGGCGTGCAACCGGGATATCAAACCACCAGATGTTGCGGTTGCGGTTCAATTCGGTGAAATGGCAGTTGTTGACGCCAAGCACTGCACCACCGAGTTCCTGGTTTCTGCGGGCAATGGCCTGCTTTTTATCGAGTTTCATAACGTTCCTACGGGATTGGATCTTCAGCGCCACGGCCTGAATACGTTGCGCATTCTCGTGGCAAAGCCCGCAAACATAAAGCCCAACCTGCATGTGCGGATGAAATGACCGGCTGAAAATAAATGGAACGCTGTGCAACGTCCTTAGGTCAACCTCTACGTAGTCACTGACCTTTGAGTGTTCACAGGAGAAATACCATGAGCAGCACTGGCGATAAAGTTAAAGGCCTGGCCAACGAAGCGGTCGGCAACGTCAAGCAAGGTGTGGGTAAAGCCACCGACAATCCCAAGTTGCGAGCCGAAGGCAAGCTTCAGGAGAAGAAAGGCGAAGCCCAGCAAGCGCTCGGCAAGGCTAAAGATGCGATCAAGAAAACCGTCGATAAAGCCTGATCCGATAGCCCGCGTTAATGCACTGCAACGGCCATCCACGGATGGCCGTTTTTATGTCGACTTTTATTGTTCAATTTCCCCGAAATTGTTCCAAAGTCGCCAAGTAGGTTACTTTGATGTAGAAAACGGCCCCTGAGTCGCTCCCGACTTCAACCCTTTTGCGGCGAAAGGAGACGCTATGATGTTCCCGGAGTTGAAAGGCTTGCCCTTGCACCGCGTGATGATGCGCACGGTCACTGAGTTCATCAATGACGAGATGTCGACATACGCCTCGGCGCTGGCCTATCAGATGCTGTTCTCGCTGTTTCCCTTCATTCTGTTCCTGATTGCCCTGATCGGTTTTCTGCACCTGCCGGACTTCTTTTCCTGGCTGCGTCTTCAGTCGGAGCTGGTGTTGCCGCCGCAAGCGCTGGAACAAGTGAACCCGGTGATCGACCAGCTCCAGCAATCCAAGGGTGGATTGCTCTCGGTGGGTATCGTCATCGCTCTGTGGACCGCCTCGGCGGGTGTGCGGCTGATGATGAGCGCGATGAACGCGGCCTACGATGTGGTCGAAGGCCGGCCGATCTGGAAGCGTTTCCCGCTGTCGATTTTCTACACCATTGGCGTTGCCGGCATGCTACTGGTCGCTGCGGCCTTGATGGTACTCGGTCCGCAGGTGATGGAATGGATTGCGTCGCAGATCGGCATGGAAGAGTTCATCGTCACGCTCTGGACGATACTGCGCTGGCCGGTGATCGTCATTTTACTGATGGTCGCGGTCGCGTTGATTTACTACGTGATGCCTGATGTGAAACAGAAGTTTCGCTTTATCACGCCGGGTTCGGTGCTGGCAGTGGTTGTTTGGATCATCGCTTCGCTGGGCTTTGGTTATTACGTCAAAACCTTCGCCAACTACAATGCCATGTATGGCAGTATCGGTGCGATCATCGTGCTGTTGCTGTACTTCTACATTTCCGCTGCGGTGCTGTTGCTCGGCGCGGAAATGAATGCGGTGATCGATCACATGTCGAGCGAAGGCAAGCATCCTGGTGCCAAGGACTTCGGTGAACACGACGAAAAACAACACGTTTCGGGACTGGGCCGGGACCACTCGCTCAACCCGACCACTGACGAAGCCTGACGATGATCCGTGAAATTCTGAAAATGGGCGATGAGCGCCTGCTGCGTATCGCTCCGCCGGTACCGGCCGAAATGTTCGACAGCCCTGAACTGTGGCAGTTGATCGATGACATGTTCCAGACCATGGAAAGCGTCGGTGGCGTTGGCCTGGCTGCCCCGCAGATCGGCGTCGACCTGCAACTGGTGATCTTCGGCTTCGAGCACAGTGAACGTTACCCGGACGCTGACGCCGTACCGCAGACGATCTTGATCAACCCGTTGATTACGCCGCTTGATCCGACGCTGGAAGAGGGCTTCGAAGGTTGCCTGTCGGTGCCGGGGCTGCGGGGGGCGGTCGAGCGTTATCAGCACATTCGTTATGAAGGCTTCGATCCCAAGGGCGAGCCGGTTGTGCGAATCGCCTCGGGGTTTCACGCCCGAGTGGTGCAGCACGAATGCGATCACCTGATCGGCCGGTTGTACCCGTCGCGGATCACCGACTTTCGCAAGTTCGGGTTTACCGAGGTGATGTTCCCGGATCTCGACCCGACGGCTGATGAATAAAAGCGCTGGAAGATCGCTGTTTACTTGCCCGGCTCCAGGCCCATGGCAATCATCGGCTTGTTGCGTTTATAGCGAGCCAGGCGCTCGGCCAGTGCATAGGGCAACAACGGGTCCGCAGTGAAGCCATTGCACTCATAAAAACTGCGCAAGTCCGGGTGGCAGAACAGCCACACTGGCGCGTTGATCTGCACCAGCGCCTGGGCCATCAACGCCCCCGCAATACCTTGTCCCCGAAAGGCCGGGTCGACAAATAACCCCGTCAGCCAAAACCCCTCCGCCATCGGCCGCAAACAGAGCCCGGCGATGATCTCATCGCGCTTGCCTACCCACAGTTGAGCGTCGCGAACCGCTTTCATCGATGACTGGTGACTGCGGTAAAACTTGTTCAGCAAAGGCCACAGTGGCTCGGCAAGCTGGGTGTACTGGGTGTTGGGCATGTGCGAGAGGGTCACTGCGAAAAATGCGCCTATTATAAAAGAACCAACGCTGCGAGATAGGTGTATACCTGATCTCATATTCCCAGTTGGTGGAGCGTGCATCATGAGCAAAGGCATGGATTCGAAGAAAGCGGCGAAAAAGAAACCGACCAAGACAGCCGTTGAAAAACGCGCTGACAAGAAGGCCAAGAAGGTCGGTGTGTTCGGGCACTGAGCCCGCTTTGACGGAGCCCGGCAATCGGGCTCCGCGTTCACTTTCAAGTGTTCACTTCCAGGTAAATCAGCCATCGATCTGCAAGATTTCCCCGTGTCGTTGCACAGAAGGGGATAAGGCCGACATTTGTCTGTTGGCTTGTCCTGTTCTGAGCCGAGCCATGTCCTATTACCTTGATCAAAACCTGCATGAAGAAATTGAAACCCTGCGCCGAACGTTTGCCGGTCGCAGCGAATGGCCGACCTGGCTGTTGTTGATCGGTGTGTACGCGTCCTGGTTTGGCGTGCTGCTGGCCAGCGCCTGGCTGGGACTGTGGTTGAGCACGCTGCTGCTGATACCGATCGTGGTGCTGTGGATGTCGGTCCAGCATGAGCTGTTGCATGGGCATCCGACGCGCTTTACCTCGCTGAACAAACTCCTCGGTTACGCGCCATTTGCCGTCTGGTACCCGTACACCCTGTACCGCGACAGCCACCTTTTGCATCACCGCGACGAGGACCTGACGTTACCCGGCCGCGATCCGGAAAGTCGCTATGTGAGCGCGCAGCAGTGGCAGGGCAGTTCAGTGTTCGAGCGCAGCCTGCACTGGCTGAACAAAACCGTGCTGGGGCGCTTCGCCGTCGGTGCGCCGCTGGCGTTACTGGCGCTGGCCAAGGAAGAGTTCCAGCGCTTGCGCCAAGGCAATCGCCAGGCTTGGTTGATGTGGCTGACCCATGGCGCATTGACCGTGCTGATGCTGACCTTCATCGCTGATTACAGTGTTGTTCCCGTCTGGCATTACCTGTTCTTGATCAGCGTGCCGGCGTTGTCGGTAGGGGCGATCCGTTCCTACTATGAACATCGCCCGCACCGCGAATCGCAAAAACGCACCGTGCTCAACGAGGCTGCCTGGCCTTGGCGCTGGTTGTTCCTTAACCTGAACCTGCACCTGGTGCATCACGATCTGCCGGGTTTGCCCTGGTTCTATTTGCCGCAGGTCTATCGCGCACGACGCGAACAATGGCAAGCGCGCAGTGGCGGGTTTCTGGTGCGCGGCTATGGTGAGCTGTTGCGTCGGCACGGGCTCAGGC
Organism: Pseudomonas sp. CVAP#3; assembly: GCF_018986375.1. Taxonomy (NCBI): domain Bacteria; kingdom Pseudomonadati; phylum Pseudomonadota; class Gammaproteobacteria; order Pseudomonadales; family Pseudomonadaceae; genus Pseudomonas; species Pseudomonas sp. CVAP#3. The sequence continues at coordinate 328,111 of NZ_JAHMSC010000003.1, read as the reverse complement.
CCGTGGACAGTCCGCAGCATCCTTTCAGTTGAGAACCGGCATGATTTCAGGTTTTGCAGAGTTACTGATGTACGTTGCCCCCGAGCCGATACGTCAGGCCAATGAACACTGGCTGGCGCGTATCGTCGAGCGGCTCGACGCCACCCGCTTGAACGCTGAAGGCCTGTCATTGATGGAGCTTTGGCTGGCCCCGCAATTACTGCTCACGCAGACCTGTGGCTATCCGCTGATGACGACACTGCGCGGGCTGGTGCGGGTGATCGGTCGGCCGCGTTATGAGCTACCGGACAGCAGCGCTGGCAACCATTGCAGCCTGCTGCTGACCCGGGCCGACGACCCGCGCCGAACCTTGCCGGCGCTGCTGGGGTGCCGAGCGGTGATCAATGGCGAGGACTCCAACAGCGGGATGAATCTGTTGCGTCACCGCATCGCTGCGTTGCAACGCAATGGTCAGTTTTTCTTCAGCGTCTCGGTCAGCGGCAGCCACCGTGAAAGCCTGCGCTGGCTGCGTGACGGGCGCGCGGATCTGGCGGCCATCGACAGCGTGACCTTCGCCTATCTGGCGCGCCATGCGCCGCAGGAGGTCGAAGGTCTGCGGGTGGTGGCGCGCAGTGCGTTCAGCCCAACCTTGCCGTATATCGGGGTCGCCAGCCTGACGGACGGGCAAATCGAGCACCTTCGCGAGGTGATGAACCAGGCGTTGAATGAACTGCCTGATGTGGTTGAAATCCTGGGGCTCCACGAGGTGTTGCTGGCCACTGAAAGCGACTACCAAATCATCCTTGATTATCGAAAAGAGGCCGAAGAGCTGGGGTTTGGACGCTTGCGTTGAGGAAAGAAAAGAGCGCCGGGCAAGCGGATGATCTATATCTCCAAACAATATATAAAAATAGTTTTTAAGTATTATTAAAGAATAAGACTCCTTGCTAGGATCGCTGCACCGGACCACCGGACATCCAGCGCAACCCTATCGATTGGAGCCTCCATGTCCGGCACCGACCTTTCTCACAGCGAATACGTAGGCGGATTGTTCCGCTGTCATTATGTTTGGTTGTGCAATCGCTTGCGCGGCTACCTAGATGCTGGCATCAGCGCCGAAGATGTCGCCGCCGAGGCCTTTGCGCAGCTCCTCGACTCGCCGAACCTGACGTCGATCCAACAGCCTCGTGCCTTGCTGACCACTCTTGCTCAGCGGGTGATTTATCGTCTCTGGAACCGACGGGACCGCGAGCGTGAACACCTTGATCAGTTGCAGCACATTCAGCCCTGCCAAGGGCCGTCGCCGGAAGACCTGACGCAGCAGTTGCAGACCTTGAGTGTTCTTGATCAGGCGCTTGACCGCTTGCCGGGCAAGGTCAGGGCGACGTTTCTGTTGTCACGGCTCGAAGGCCTGACTTACCCGCAAATCGCCGCCGAACTGGGCATCTCCCAGCGTTCGGTCAGCGTCTACATGACCCGCTGTCAGGCGCTTTGCCAGCGCAGCGCCAATCAACCATTGTTCTCACTCCCCACCCTGAGGTCCGCATGAGATCAATCAAAACCTGGCTCGGCAGTTCGCTGCTGGTCTTCAGCCTTGTGGCGACACAGGCCCCCGCGGCGGAAAAAGTCGCACCCATTCACTTCGGCGACATCACCTGGGAAAGCGGCAGCCTGATCACCGAGATCCTGCGCTTGATCGTCGAGAAAGGTTATGGCTACCCGACTGACACGCTGCCGGGCAGCACGGTCAGCCTTGAAGCTGCGCTGGCCAAGGATGATATTCAGGTCATCGGCGAGGAGTGGGCGGGGCGTAGTCCGGCCTGGATCAAGGCGCAGGCCGAGGGCAAAGTGTTCGGTCTGGGCGACACCGTCAAAGGCGCCACCGAAGGTTGGTGGGTGCCGGAATACGTGATCAAGGGCGACCCCGAGCGCGGGATCAAACCACTGGCGCCAGAACTGAAATCGGTAGCCGATCTGGAGCGTTACAAGGACGCATTTCGGGATCCGGAAGACCCGACTCGCGGGCGCTTTCTCAACAGCCCGACCGGTTGGACGTCGGAGATCGTCAACAGCCAGAAGCTCAAGGCCTACGCGTTGACCGAGAGTTTCGTCAATTTCCGCACTGGTTCAGGTGCGGCGCTGGATGCCGAGGTCAGTTCGTCGATTCGGCGTGGCAAACCGGTACTTTTCTACTATTGGTCGCCGACACCGCTGTTGGGGCGTTTCAAATTGGTAAAACTCGACGAGCCGGCCTTCAACGCCGAGGCCTGGAAAACCCTGGCCGACGTCAACAACCCACACCCCAAAGGCACGCGCTCGATGCCGGCTAACCTGGCCATCGGCGTATCGGCACCGTTCAAGGCCCGCTACCCGGACCTGGTGGCGTTCTTCGAGAAAGTCGATTTACCGATCGATCTGCTGAACCAGACCCTCGGCCAGATGAGCGAAAAACGCCAAAAGCCGCGTGAAGTCGCGCAAGCCTTCCTGCGCGAACAACCGCAGGTGTGGCAGGGCTGGGTGCCAACGCAGGTCGCGACGAAAGTCAGCAGCAGTTTGTAGGCGTGTCATTCACCGGTGATGGCGCCCATGAAGCCGCCATCGCCGGCTTGTCAGCGATCAATCTTCAGGCGTGCGCCACTTCCGCCGCCAGCGCCTCGCTCACGGCAGGCCGTGAGCCAATCCGCGCCTGAAAACGCTCCAGCGGCGGCCATTGCTTCAGGTCGATATCAAACAAGGAAGTCCACCGTAGTACGGTGAACAGATAGGCATCAGCGATGCTGAAGCGTTCGCCCAGCAGATAATTCTGCTGATCCAGTGTCTGGGTCAGCACGGCAAACCGCTTGAACAATTTCTCCTTGAAGAGTGCTTTCACCTGTTCAGGGAACTGCGCATTGAACAGCAGTCCCAGAGCGCCGTGAACCTCACTCGAAATGAAGTTCAGTACCTCCTGCAAGCGCACCCTTTCCCAGGATCCGCACACCGGTGCAAGGCCGGCAAGCGGGCGAAGATCAGCCAGGTATTGAAGGATGGCTGGTCCCTCGGTCAGCACATCGCCGTTATCCAGTTGCAACGCCGCGACATAGCCTTTCGGGTTGATCGCCAGAAAGTCGGCACCGTCGCCGGTCTTCTTCGTTCGGTTGTCGACGCGGACCAGCTCGAATGGCAACTGCAGTTCACGCAGAACAATGTGCGGTGCAAGGGAACAGGCTTGAGGCGAAAAATACAACTTCATGGTCAGGGCTCTAGGTGAGGATTTTGATCAGTGTCATAGTCGCCCGCGTACGTCGTAAAATTAATCTTTCAGACATCAGCCATAAGGACAGCTACTGCCATGATGAACCTGATGCATTGGCGGATGCTGGTGGCTATCGCCGACACGCGCAACATTACGCGTGCTGCCGAACATGTGGGCATGACTCAGTCGGGGGCCAGTCAGGCGCTGGCCCTGCTTGAGGACGTACTCGGTATTCAACTGTTTGTCCGGGAAAACCGTCAGACCTTGCCGACCGCGGTCGGAGTACACGTGATCGAACAGGCGCGGGTGATGCTCCAGGCTCTTGAGACCATCCGGGCCACTGCCGACGCGGCGCGGGATATTCAGCGTGGCACGATCCGCCTGGCCAGTTTTCCGATGGTGCTCGCAACGTTTCTGCCGCCGCTGTTGCGCCAGTTCAATCAGCTGTATCCCGGTATTCAGGTGGTGGCGCTGGAGGTCAGCGACAGCGAAGTTGAAGCATTGCTTGGCGCTGGACTGGTTGATCTGGGGGTGGTGCTCAATCCTCCACCTGAACGCAACGCCGGAATGTTGGGGCGAGATACCTGGGTTGCGGTGCTGCCGATGGCGCATCCATTGGCTCGAGGCAACCACGAGCACGGATTGAGGTTGGAGGCGTTGGTCGGGCAGCCGTTCGTGCTGGCCACTGGCGGATGCAGCGTCAATGCCCGCAGCCTGGCAGCGGATGCAGGTCTTGCGCTGCTTGATGTCCGGGTTGAAGTTCGAGAGTGGGGCAGTGCGTTCGCGCTGGTTCGGGAAAACGTCGGGGTGACACTGGTTCCGGAAATGACCTTGCCAGCCAATCGCAAGGGGTTGCGCGTGCTGCCGTTGGCGGTGCCTGTTCATCGAGAATTTGCGCTGGTCGCCACACCGCTCAGGGAACCCTCGGCGGCGGTACAGGCGCTGCTGGCGATGCTCCATCCAGCTGCTCTCTGACCATAGGCAAAAAGATGGCATATTGATGGCCTTGCATCCGTGGCGTTGATGTCTATGCTCACTCGTGACTACTTATGCCGGTCAAAATATAAAGCGTGAAAGTCTCAATGCCTCAGGCTGATTGTGCTTGAGTCAGCGCTTTGTGGCCGGTAATAAGTTGAACCGTCGGTAAGAGTGCGCAATTAAAGGCACCGATACGAAAGGGAGTGTTTCTTAAAGGGAGTTACTTGTGAATGTTGGGTTGGCCCCGCGTGCGCGGCGTCAAGAAAAGGATGGCTTGATAAGAGCGTTGCGTTATGGACACTCCGATTAATCATCATTGATCACCTGACTCTTATCCTTCGTCTGAGGATGCGTTTGCCTGTTCTGTGGAAAGTCGTCGTAAGTCCAGTGAAAGACCAGGAACTTCCGTTCATCAAAAGACAGCGCTGAAGGTGATACCACCATGTTCAATCGACACCACAAGTCTGACTTGCTTGAGATAGAGCGATTTAGCTGCGCATTGACCGAGGCCAATGCCAAGTTGGCGGCGATCAGCCGCTCCATGGCAATGATCGAGTTTGATCCCACCGGTGTGATCCTCGAGGCCAACGAAAACTTTTGTAAGGCCGTCGGCTATTCCATCGAGGAGTTGCGCGGCAAGCATCACCGGATTTTTTGTGAAGAGGATTACGCCCAAAGCGAAGATTACCAGCGCTTCTGGCGTGAACTGGGTCGTGGCGAATCAAGCAGTGGCACCTTCTTGCGCATGAACAAGAGTGGCAAGGAAGTCTGGCTTGAGGCCAGTTATATGCCGGTAATCGGGACTGACCGGCAAGTACGAAGCGTGATCAAGGTGGCCTCGGATATCACGACCCGAATCAATAAAGAGCATGAAAACCAGAGCGTAGTGAATGCTCTGGGCCGCGCCATGGCGGTGATCGAATTCTCCCCCGATGGCAGGGTGATTACTGCCAACGATAACTTCTTGCAGACCATGCACTATTCGCTGAGCGAAGTAGTGGGTCAACACCACAGCCTGTTCTGTCATCGCTCGGAGAGCGAGTCTGCGGCCTACAAGGCGTTCTGGGCTTCGCTCAACCGTGGCGAACTCCATTCGCGTCGGTTTGAACGGGTCGACAAACACGGTCGCATGGTCTTTCTCGAAGCTTCGTACAACCCGATCTTCGACACCAAGGGCCGCTTGTACAAAGTGGTCAAGTTCGCCAGCGACATCACCCGGCAGATGACCACGTTGCAGACTGCCGCCGAGTCGGCCCATTCAACCTCGGTGCAAAACGATGCGTGCGCCCAGAAAGGTTCGCAGGTGGTGCAGCAGACCGTGCAAATCATCGAAGAGATCTCCAGGGATCTCAACGAAGCGGCCCTCAGCATCGATGCGGTGAGCAAACAGTCCGACATCATCGGCACCATTGTTCAGACCATTCGCGGTATCGCCGATCAGACCAATTTGCTGGCACTCAACGCCGCTATCGAGGCTGCGCGCGCCGGCGAACATGGGCGAGGATTTGCGGTGGTTGCCGACGAGGTGCGCAGCCTCGCGGCACGTACCAGCCATGCAACCGTAGAAATTGTAGACGTGGTGCGCAAGAACCACGACTTGTCCTTGAGTGCAGTGTCGAGCATGCAATCAAGTTTGAGTCGTACTGGACTTGGCGTGGAGCTGGCCAATGAAGCGGGCGAGGTGATCCTGGAAATTCAGCAGGGTTCACGGCATGTGGTAGACGCTATCAGTCAGTTCAACTCGACATTGCAACTTGGTTAAAACGTCATGTAACTAAAAGGATTTCGATCAAGTGCCATTACTTGATCGAGAATCCTCTTTGCCGTTCTAGCGACTATTTAAGAGTGCACGCGAAGCGGATTGCTCAGGCGACCGACGATATCGAGCGCACTGTCGAGCAAGCGCATACGCATGAACGATTTGGCCGGCCAGTCCTGTTTCAGCAAGGCCAGACGCTCGATTGTCCAGCGCTGAGGCTCGACCCGTTCGCGCAGGTGGTCAAAGCAGTCGCTGACCTGAATGGCCAACTCATTCCAAAGTGCATCTTCCGGCATCTTCCAATGCCGGGCGCAGAGCAGAACAAGTTCACCGAGATGGCACATGAAGGTGGTGTGCAAGAGTTTATCGCGCACGAAGTCCGCATCGTCATACAGCGTCATCTGCGGGTCATGCAACTGAAGGTCCAGGCCTTGCCGGTGCAAAGTCTGGCGGTGAATCCGAATGTCGCCGAAGTCACGTACCATCAGTCGGCTTAACTGTCCCTCGGCACTCATGACCATGAAGCTGTTCTGCTGGTGCGCCTCGAAGGCGACCCCGTAGATCAGGTACAGACCGAGCAATCCGGGAACGGCGATCGATAGATAGTCACGGCAAAAACGCAGCAGTTCCGGTCTGCCGTCGCCTCCTTGGGCCAACCTGACCCACTGGCGCAGTAACGGTTGTCCGTGTTCATCCAGGGCGAACAGGCTGCCAACGGGAACGGCCATCTCGCCCGGCTGCAACAAGCGCGACGGGTTGTCCCGGTAAAGCACCGCCAGGTGCCGGGAGCGTTGATCATCTGCCGGTTGTGGCGAGTAATGCACGCCGATACGTTCCGGCACGATGTTCAACACGGCTCGAATCTGCGGCTCCTGCTTGAGTATTTGCAGCAACAATCCGCTAACCCTTGGCCCCATGCGCGCAGAGCGTGGCGAAAGGGTGCGTTGCACGCTGGTCAGTCGTAGCGCCACAGGAAGTTTGACCATCGGTGAACAGCGGTTTGCAGTGGGCGCCAGGGTGCGAAACGACATGGTCGGCTGACCGTTGAACGCAATGATGGTGGTCACGACCAGTACGCGGTCGGCAATTTCGCGAGCAAACGAGCGCGGTAGTTCCTCTGCAGCTTGCCACGGATGGACGGGGATGGGCAGGTAGTCATCCGGGTCGAGACCTTGGGTTAGAAGGTGCTGGATCAATTGTTCGGCCGCGAGCGGGAAATGCCCTTGCCACCAGCCGCGGTAATGCTCAGGTCCGATCAACGATTCGACGTGAGCCCATTGCCGATGCAAGGCGCACAGGACGACTGGCACGCAGGCTTCGAATTCCGGTGATAAAGCAATGACCTCAGTGGTGCCCAAGCCAAGCTTGGTCTTGTAGTTCGGGTGCCAGGGATGACCCAGCGTGCCCCACTGTTCAAGCACCGATGTCGGGTTCGGGTGGGAGGCGTTGCTCTTGAGCCAGGTCAGCAGATTATCGTTATCGGCGAGCTTGAACTGTTCACGCAGTTGCCGGCTCCAGCCGTGGTGAAAGGCCTGGCACAAGGTGGCGTTGCAGAAGCTGTCATCAAGCTCTTCGGCCAGGCGAACGAGCACTTCGGGTGACGGTAAAGGCTCAAGTTGCGTGCAGAGCAGGTTTAGCAACTGTGAAGGAAACAGCAGTTTTTGTGCTGGGCATTCAGAGCGATGCAGCGTGATGTCGCCCTGTAGGTCCCAACTGTTCATCCGCGCCGGGATAAGCCCTTCGAAACGCAACCGGGCACCATCGAGCAGCGTAAGCCAATACACCGAGCCTTTGGCTTTCAGGCTTTTTGGATTCAGCAGGCCTTCGCGCAGCAGCGCCTGCAATAAGCGCTGAAAGCTTGCGCGGGTGCTGAACTCGAGCGTATCGGCCAGATGGCCGAGGCTTATCCGGCGAGACGTGAACGCCTCGGTCGCCAGGGCTTCGCTCCAGCGTGAGAGTAACCCTTGCTGTTTTTGCGGGTCCGTGTGCATGACATAAGACTCCTTGGGGCGATAAAAAGCAGCTCCAGAAAGACTACGGCAAGCGCAAAAAAAACGATGGCAAGCGTTTCCGTTAAATGTGTGGGACGCATCCTATGGTGATGGCGGGAAGGTCCGAGAGCCGCTTATGCAAGCATTTCGCGTGTTGTCAGGTGGGGTTTTAACCAGAAGTGTGCTCAGGCCGCATCGGGCAACGCCAGCCGTTGGAGTAAAGGAGCGCTGGCGTTCGTCGATTTGATGAGCCACGCCAGTACCTGCGTGAAACAGGGGCTCCCGCCTATGTCGGGAGCCACTGTTCTCAGTGACTTTCTTTCAGGTACTGGGCCTGCAATGCGTTCAGTATCTGATCGAAACTGATTGTGTTTCGCCCCAGCAGGGTCATTTTGTCTTCTGGGAGATAGCTGAGTTTTACGTAGAGCAAGGTGCCTGCCTGTTTCTGTGACTCGCTAAGTTTGTCGATTCCTGCCTTGAGTCCCCACAACGTACCGGGAATGCTGGCGATGTCTCTCCAGGCACCACCACCGGGAATAAAATTTGTCAGTTGAGTAACGACTTCGGTGATCGAATCGCCTATCGGGAACAATCCTGCAAAGCGATCCTGAGGGATGTAAGGGGAAATGCCGATATGGATCTCGGGTAATTCATCTATCCTGTTTTCGATCAGGCGATGTTTATTGTTGAGCAGGTACTCGACCAGTTGAGTGGATGTGCCAATCAGCACCAATGATTGAACACCTGCTCCGACTTCGGAGAATAGGTAATTGCCGTTACTGCTGGCGATCGCTTTTTTCAGTTCGCCGCGGTCAACGATCACGCTATGGAAACTACCCTCTTTTACAACGGCTGATGGCACCCTCCATAAGTTGACAGGTATTTGATCGGCGAAGGATTGAGTGATTGTAAAAAATAATAGCGCGCTACAGGTCAGCGCGGTTTTCAGGTGTTTTGAAAATGTATTCATGGCGTTCTTCCGTGATAGTTAAAGGGCATCATGCCCTCAGTAAGCTGGCGGCAGTATCAGGTTTGAACTGCCGTCAGCTTAGTTTAACTTAACGGACTTTCAGTGCTTTTGCAGGCGCAACGTTTTGCGAGTTGTAAGGTGTCTTTTTAAGTGGATGTAGTTTTACCTGTGTCAGGTACTCTCCCGAACCTTCAACTCGAAACCCATATCCAACACCGGATTGGCCACCGAGTTGCCGGCCATCAAGGTCAGCATGTGCTCGGCTGCGCGCCGGCCGATGGCTTCACGCGGGGTGCTGATGCTGCTCAGGCGCGGCACCATGTGCGCCGACGCTGGCAGGTCGTTGAAGCCGAGGACGGCGACTTGTTCGGGGATCTTGATCCCGTGGCGCATGGCTTCGAGCAGGGCGCCCTGGGCCAGGTCGTCGTTGCCGAAGAAAATCGCGTCGACCTGCGGATGGCTCGCCATCATCTGCAGGAATAATTCGCCGCCAAGGCCCACCGAAGAGGGACGCGGTGTCAGCAACTCAAGGTCCGGGTCGTACAGGCCGGCTTGCTGCAAGGCGCGCCGGAAGCCTTCGCCGCGCAGCAAGGTGCGTTGGTCGAGTTGTGCGCCGATGTAGGCCAGGTGCCGACGACCGCGCGAGATCAAGTGTTGTGCGGCGGTTTCGCCGGCACTCAATTGCGAAAAACCAACGCAGTTCAGACCGGCGCCCGGGTCCAGGTCCATCATGTAGACGCAGGGGATATTGCTGGTTTCGATCATCCGGCGGGCACTTTCGGTGCGATCGAAACCGGTCAGCAGCAACCCTCTTGGCTGATAGGCCATGTAGTTGCGCAGCAGGTTTTCTTCTTCATCACGGGAATAGTGATAGTTGCCGATCAGCACTTCAAAGCCTTTGGGACGCAGCACCTGATGGATGGCTTCCAGGGTTTCGATGAACAGCAGGTTCGACAGCGACGGCACCAGCACCACCACCGAATGGCTCTGGGCCGAAGCCAGTGCGCGGGCAGCGGGGTTGACCACGTAGTTCAGTTCGAGCGCGGCCTGCTGGACCTTTTCCACCAGCTCGGTGGCGACGGTGCTGATCCCGCGCAAGGCCCTGGACGCGGTGATTGGACTCACACCCGCCAGACGGGCGACTTCGTTGAGGGTAGGGCGGCCGGTGGTGCGAGTATTTTTATCGTTTTTAGTGGAGGTCATCGGGCAGCTTGCCAAACAAAATTCAAGGCACTAAGGTAGCGCTGTCTCGATGCGGCTGCAAATGCTTGAGCAGGGTTTGCCTGATCCCTGTTTTTTGGCGTTGGGAAAGAACGTGCTGCAACCCATAAAAATGACAAGAAGGCGTCGGCAATGCCTGCTTTTGCACTAGAGTTTCACGTAGCAAAGGTAGCGCTGTCTGCGCGCTGAGGTGTTACATGAGTCAACCTATCACCGCCCTGGTCATCATGGGCGTGGCCGGCTGCGGCAAGTCCAGCGTCAGCGAAGCCCTGTGCCTGCTCAGCGGCGCAACCGGCATTGAAGGCGATACCTTTCACCCTACCGCCAATATCGAAAAGATGAGCGCGGGTATTCCCCTCAACGACGACGACCGTGCCGGCTGGCTCGACAGCCTGTGCGAGGAGTTGCGTCGCGTCGATGCCTCGGGCGCACGCCCGGTGTTGACCTGCTCGGCGCTCAAGCACAGTTACCGTGAACGCTTGCGCAGCGCCTTGCCGGGCCTGGGTTTTGTGTTCCTCGAGTTGACCCCTGAAGTCGCCGCCGATCGCGTGGCTCATCGTCCGGGGCATTTCATGCCGTCGACCTTGATCGCCAGCCAGTTCGCGACCCTTGAATCGCCCGTTGGCGAGCCACTGACCCTGGCGCTCGATGCCTCGAAGCACAACGTCGATGAACTCGCCCGGCAGGCCCACGCCTGGTGGCTCAGTCATGGTTTGAAACTCGCCGGCTGAGTGTTGCTGCAAGAGATAGCGCTGTCCTGACGGCTTCTGAATAACCCGCTTCAATAACAACAACAAACAGGAGATACCCCCCATGTTTGGCATGTCCCACGAGTCGTTTTTGCTGCTTGATGCAGTGATCACCGTGATTGGATTAATCGTCCTGATCACCAAGTTCAAGCTTCATCCCTTCATTGCATTAATCATCGCCGCGGCTTTTCTCGGGCTGACCTCGGGCATGCCGATTGGCACCATCATCAAGGCGTTCCAGGACGGTTTCGGTGGGGTACTCGGGTTTGTCGGGATCATCCTTGCGTTGGGCACCATGCTTGGCAAAATGATGGCCGAGTCGGGTGGGGCGGATCAGATCGCCCAGACCCTGATTCGCGCGTTCGGCAAAGAGCGCGTGCAATGGGCCATGATGTTTGCGGCCTTCCTGGTCGGTATCCCGTTGTTCTTCGAAATCGGCTTTGTACTGCTGATCCCGCTGGTGTTCATCGTTGCTCGCCGTACCGGGATTTCAATCATCAAGATCGGTATCCCGCTGCTGGCCGGTCTGTCCGCCGTGCACGGTCTGGTTCCGCCACACCCGGGTCCATTGCTGGCCATCGGGGTGTTCGGTGCGGACATCGGTAAAACCATTCTCTACGGTCTGATCGTTGCCCTGCCGACCGCGATCATTGCCGGTCCGATCTACGGCACGTTCATCGCCAAGTACATCCCCGGCCATCCTAACCAGGAACTGGTGGATCAACTGGCTCGCGAGCCGCACTCCAGCACCTTGCCGAGCTTCAGCATTACGCTGATCACCGTGCTGTTGCCAGTGTTCCTGATGCTGCTGAAAACCTTTGCCGACATCGCGCTGCCGGACGGGCATTTCTTCCGCACCTGGATGGACATGATCGGTCACCCGATCTCGGCGTTGCTGCTGGCGTTGCTGCTGTCGCTGTACACCTTTGGGCATCGTCAGGGCATTGGTTCCAAACAGATTCTGAAACTGCTCGACGCCAGCCTGGCGCCAACCGCCGCGATCATTCTGATCATCGGTGCCGGCGGTGGCTTCAAGCAGATGCTGGTGACCAGTGGTGTGGGCGACGTAATCGGCCACATGGCGGTGAGCGCACAGATTTCACCGATTCTGCTGGCCTGGCTGGTCGCTGCGGTGATCCGCGTGGCGACTGGTTCCGCGACTGTGGCGACCATTACCGGTGCCGGCATTGTGGTGCCGGTGGTGGGGATGATTCCGGGCGTGAACCGCGAGTTGCTGGTGCTGGCCACCGGCGCAGGTTCGTTGATCCTGTCGCACGTCAACGACGCCGGCTTCTGGCTGGTCAAGCAGTACTTCAACATGACCGTGGCCGAAACCTTCAAGACCTGGACCGCGATGGAAACCATCCTGTCCGTCGTTGCGCTGGGCTTCATCATGTTGTTGTCGTTGGTGGTTTGATTTATCGCGGTGCCTGCACGTTGTGCGGGTGCCGGACTTACAGCGTCACCAGAGCCGCGAGAGGATGCTGAGTCCTTGTCGCGGCTTTCTTCTTTGTGATCCTCAATCCCTGAATACCACTCGTCGGCACTGTCAACTTTGACAGGTAGGCGCTGTGCCGTGCCCCGCGTAAAAGTTGCTCATGAATTCGTGACTCATTTACGTGTGCAGGGAGAAAACATTATGACCACCAAACAACCAGCTGCATCGCAGGCAAACCGAAAAGTCAGAGTGAGCCAACTTGTTTACGATACGGACCCCGGCACTCTGGTTAACGGTGAAATGTGGGGGGTGGGGGCTGCGGATCTAACCTATCGGCTCAATAACTTTGATCCCACCACGCGAGATGATCAGCTGTCCTATACCCCCGGTCGGATGGCCAAGAATGTCTTCAATCAGTATGAAGACAATGACTACAGGTGTTTTTGCTATTACAGCGACTGGGGTATTGGCGATACGCGTTATGGCAATGGACCTCCTGCGCCGACTCCAGCACTTGCAACGGGAGGTCGTGGAACCGACATCATGCGGCTACTGGGCAAGACCGGAACCTTCGATAAATTTGTGCTTGGATTTGCCGCGATAGTGGGGGACAGAGGGGTCAATCGGCAGGTGATTAATAAGTCACTGACGCGCTGGAAGCTTTCCCCAGCTGTCGATCCTGAATGGCCAACTCAAGAGGAGTTGGATAAGGCAGAGAAAGACTTGGCAGCAACGGCGACGTTAATCGATCCCTGGAATGATGTCGCCGCCTTTATCAATTGCGGTTTCAACGCGTGGAAAAGTAATGAGTATGACGAGCTTTATGACCCCGCCCAAGCACAAGGCGTATTAGGTGCACTTCTTAAACTGAAAGCAGCCAATCCGGGCCTGGAAATTTCCCTGAGCCTTGGCGGTTGGTCAATGAGCCATGCCTTTTATGAGGTCGTGAGAGACCCGGTCAAGAGAAAACGCTGTGTCGATACGATTGCAGCCATTTTTCAAAAATGGCCCATGTTCGGCGGAATCGATATCGACTGGGAGTACCCATCGGTATCTGGGAGTGAGCCGCAACCTGATGAAACGTGGGAGGGCAACCTATACGATGTCGATGACCCCGCTTACTTCGCGGTACTGATCAAGGAAGTTAAAGACAAACTGGTTGCCATCGGGCGAGCGGATGTACAAATCAGCATTGCGGCCATTGCCGATCCGGTCAAATTGGCCAAGTCCAACATCCCACTGCTGATTCAGGCCGGTCTCGATGGCATCAATCTCATGTGTTATGACTTCTTCGGTACGCCCTGGGCGCTAAAAATCCAACACCATTGCAATCTGTACCGCAGTAATCCCGCTGATATTACCGAGAACTCGGCGCATTCAGCGGTGCAGTACCTGCTGGGGTTGGGCGTGCCGTCAAAAAAGATTTTTATCGGCTACGCCGGTTATAGTCGAAATGCTCAGCAAGCCGTGCTGACGAGCGTGTCACCTCTGGTGGGGACGTATAGCCAGAAGCCGGGGGCGAACACGACGCCAGGCTGTTTTGAACCGGGCATTACCGAATGGCCCGGCGCGATGAAGCATTACCTGGATTTGGAAACGAAGCAGCCTCTGAGTGGTTTTACCTTGTACACCGACAAGAACGCGGATGCGGACTTTCTCTACAACCCAACGACCAACGTGTTCATTTCTCTGGATACACCCCGTACCGTCAAAGCCAAAGGCGAGTACGTGGCTGAATGGAAACTGGGAGGGCTGTTTAGCTGGATGGGGGACCATGACAACGGCATGTTGAACAACGCTGCATGTGAAGGGGTGGGCCGTACGCTGAAAGGTCCGGCCGTTATTGACATGGCACCTTTCTACTACGAAGGCGCGACTGAGTTGCCGCCCCCACCACGGCGTTAACCATCAACTACCCGATACGAAAATGCCCCCGTGAGCGCAATACACTCACAGGGGCATTTTTGTTCTATTCAGAAAACCGCGAAATCAACCCGCCGCCGCATCCGCCCTGAACATCCCGCGAATCCCGCGGACTGCCTGACGAATCCGGTCCTGGTTTTCGATCAGCGCGAAGCGCACATGATCATCCCCGTATTCACCAAACCCCACTCCCGGCGAAACGCAGACCTTGGCCTCGGCCAGCAGTTTCTTGGCGAACTCCAGCGAACCCAAGTGCGCGTAGGCTTCAGGGATCTTGGCCCAGACGTACATCGAGGCTTTCGGGTTTTCGACCATCCAGCCCAGTTCATGCAAGCCTTTGACCAGCACGTTGCGACGTTGACGATACTGCTCGGCGATGTCTTTGACGCACTGTTGATCACCTTCCAGCGCGGCGATGGCCGCCACTTGCAGCGGGGTGAAAGTGCCGTAGTCGTGGTAGCTCTTGATCCGCGCCAGGGCGTTGACCAGTTCCGGGTTGCCGACCATGAAACCGATCCGCCAGCCGGCCATGTTGTAGCTCTTGGACAGGGTGAAAAACTCCACCGCGATGTCCTTGGCGCCCGGCACCTGCATGATCGACGGGGCTTTCCAGCCGTCGTAGACGATGTCGGCGTAGGCCAGGTCATGCACCACCAGCACGTCATATTGTTTGGCGAGGGCGATCACCCGCTCGAAGAAATCCAGTTCGACGCACTGCGCGGTCGGGTTGGACGGGAAGCCGAGAATCATCATCTTCGGTTTCGGAATCGAGCCGCGAATGGCCCGCTCCAGCTCGGCGAAAAAGTCCACGCCGGGGATCAGCGGCACCGAGCGCACTTGTGCGCCGGCAATCACTGCACCGTAGATGTGGATCGGGTAGCTCGGGTTCGGCACCAACACCGTGTCGCCCTGATCGAGGGTGGCGAGCATCAAGTGCGCCAGGCCTTCCTTGGAGCCGATGGTGACGATGGCTTCGCTTTCCGGGTCGATGTCGACCTGGTAGCGATCCTTGTACCAATTGGAAATCGCCCGGCGCAGACGCGGAATACCCTTGGAGGTGGAGTAGCCGTGGGTGTCTTCGCGCTGGGCGACGGTCACCAGTTTCTCCACGATGTGTGGCGGAGTGGCGCCGTCAGGATTACCCATGCTCAAGTCGATGATGTCTTCGCCACGACGACGGGCGGCCATCTTCAGCTCGGCAGTGATATTGAACACGTAAGGGGGGAGTCGATCTATGCGCGCAAAGCGGCGCGGCGAACCTTGTTCGGCCATTGTTGCCTCGATAACGTAAGCGCCCGGAACCGTCCGAGCGACGCTGGCCACTGCGGTGGCCTGTGGCGGAAGATAAGGGCGCCGATGGCCAATTGTCTAGTGGCGAGATTCAACTATTTTCCATGACACTGTTGATCGCACACGCAAGTTTTCGCCATCAGCCAACGCGCGCACGCTTCTTGCAGAAGTTGGCACTTACTCAACGACCACTTTTAAACGAGATGAAAAATGGAGTTTTCCAGCGGATTTTTGCTGAGCCTTTCGCTGTGCCTGGACATCGGCGTGGCCAACATTGCGATGATCACACTGGCCATGCAACGCGGGTATTTTCAGGGTTTTGCGTTGGGGCTCGGCACCTGTGTCGGTGACCTGATTTACGCGGTGCTGGCGCTGGCGGGCATGACGGTGCTGTTGCAGTACTCGGCGGTGCGCTGGGTGTTGTGGGTCGGTGGTTCGGCGTTGCTGCTGTACTTCGCGGCGAAGATGATTTACTCGGCGATTTATCACAGCGCCGTATTGGCAGAGGCAGGTGAAGTCAGTGCCGGTTCCCATCGGCGGGAGTTTTTCCGTGGGATTTTTCTGGCAATGTCGTCGCTCAGTGCGATTCTCTGGTTCGCCGCGGTCGGCGGTACGCTGATTGCCCGTTCCGGGGGCGGTAGCCTGAGCAATGCTGCACTGTTTCTGGCAGGATTCTTTTGCGCCGGGCTGCTGTGGTGCGTTGCCCTGTGCCTGGCGGCGACCCAGGGTGGCAAGCTTCTGGGTGACAAGCTGCTGCGCTACTCTTACCTCGTATCTGCAGCGATCTTCTGTTATTTCGCGGTCTACGTTATCGTTTCTGGCTATCAGGAGTTTATCGTTCCAGCCGCTGTTGCAGAACTTCCGGGCCTTTGACTGGGGGAATCCGGTTTGGCTTCTATACTTGTAGCCGAACCCACCTTCAGTTGCAGGAGTTGATTCATGGACGATCCAAAAAACGGCGTGGACGCTGGACCGCGCTTCGAAACGGGGCATTTTATGCTGATCGCCGGACTTGGCGGGCGGTTTAGAGAGGACACCACCGAAGGTATTCCCAAGCTCTGGGATAAATTCGTACCGCACATCGGTAACGTTCCAGGGCAGATCGGGGAAGTAACCTACGGCGTCTGCTGCAACCCGGACGGTAAAGGTGGGTTTGAATACATTGCGGGTGTCGAAATCAGCAAGCTCGATGACCTGCCAGAACTCTACCGCTGGATCGAAATACAGCCGCAGCACTATGCGGTGTTCAAGCACGAAGGTGCGCTAGACACCCTGCCGCAAACCTTTGAGTACATCTGGAAAACCTGGTTGCCAACGTCGGGTTACGAGGCCGCCGATGCCCCGGAGTTCGAGCGCTACAGCGACGACTTCAACCCGAAGCTCAATACCGGCGTGCTGGAAATCTGGGTGCCGCTCAAAACTGCGTGAAGGGGTTGAGAGGCGGCGCACTCAAGCGCCGCCGCCTCCAGGCATCTGCACTATTTGTCTTTGCTGATTCGCCGCGCTCGCAACACATCGATCGTCAGCGTGATAAAGCCAAAAGCACTGATGGTGAACAGCATAAGAAGACCAACCTGAACGCTACTCATGGTGAGTTTCCCTCTTCATGGCGAAAGACAGGAACAAGCAATAGCCCGAACCTTGCGCGAAAGAAAGCCGCTATACGAAGGCTTTACGGGCTTGCAAATGATCGATATGCCGTCCTTATTAATTTATGATTTGCTCCCTCTTTTTCGCTGATCGAGCCACGCCATGAACTCCCCCACGACTGTCATTCGCCAGGTCACGCCGGCTGATCTTGATCGCTGTTTCGCCATCGAAACCCAAGCCTATGAAGGTGATGAAGCGGCCACTCACGAGAAAATCGCCACACGGATTGCCACCTGGCCGCAAGGTTTTATCGTGGCCGAGGTCGACGGTGTCGTCGCCGGGTTTATCAATTCGGGGGCGGCGTATCAGGTAGAAATGGCGGATGAAGCCTTCAAGGAAATGATTGGCCATGACCCGGATGGCCCGCAGGTGGTGATCATGTCGGTGGTGGTGCACCCGGACTTTCAAGGGCTGGGGCTGGCGAAGCGCTTGATGGCCGAGTTCATTGTCCGCATGCGTGATTTGGGCAAAATCCGCATCAACCTGATGTGCAAGGAACGGCACATACCGCTGTATGCCGGGTTTGGTTTCGTCTACCTCAACGTGTCCGCATCCGACCACGGCGGCATGGCCTGGCATGAGATGGCGCTGGATCTGTAACGTCCACTACAGATTTTGCGCCGAGCGCCCGTTCTGCCAACGCCTCATATCCCCTGTAGGAGCCTCGACGTTGGAGATGGCGATTCTCAATAAAGGCTGTCGTGCAACCTGACAGGCGCTTCCCGATCATACGCCTCGGCATCGAACTGGCTGTCATTCAGGCGCTTGTGAAAGGCGCCTGCGGTGGGCAGGGCCGAGCGGTCCAGGTACTTTTCCGGGTTCCACAAATCCGAGCGGACGATAGCCTTGGAACAATGGAAATAGGCGGCTTCGACCTCCACCAGAATCACCGTACGCGGCGGTTTGCCGTTCACCGCAAAGCTTTCCAGCAGAGCGGGCTCGGCGCTGATCCGCGCGCGGCCATTGACCCGCAATGTCTCGCCAATCCCCGGAATGATGAACAGCAACGAGATCCGCGAATCGAGAACGATATTGCGCAAGGTGTCGATGCGGTTATTGCCCGGGCGGTCGGGGATCGCCAGGGTTCGCTCATCGATGATCCGTACGAAACCCGGCGTATCGCCACGCGGTGAACCGTCCATGCCGTCGGGGCCGACCGAGCTCAGGATGACCAGCGGCGAGGCGCGCACCATCGCTTGGTAATCGAGGTTGAGAAAGGGGATTTCCTTGCGCACGGCGCGGTCGTGAGGGCGGCCGTAAATCGCTTCAAGTTGTTCGATAGTGGTCAGCATTGTTCACTTCATCCATGAAAGGTTATCGGGTGTTCAGAATGCCAGGGCCATGCGCCGCTCATAACCGATCCGGCCTTTGTAGGCGTTACCGCTGTCGACCCAGCCTTGCTTGAGATAGAGCCCGAGCGCCGATTCGTTGTGCGCATCCACCGACAGCTCCAACCCCTTGATCTCTGGCCAGGCCTGGCGTGCAGCAAGTGGCAGGGCCTTCATAAGTGCGCTGCCATAACCCTTGCCCTGGTGGCGGTGATCGACCTGTAGCGCGTGCAGGGTCGCGGTGTCTTCATGGGCCCAGTGCGGCAGGAACGGCGGACGCTTGAGCAGCAGGAACGCTACCGGGATCTCGTCGACGAGCAGGGCAAAGCCCTTGATGCCGTCACGCGGTGCTGACAACAAGGTGTGCAGGGCCATGTCGATATCGCCGGAGAATTGCTTCTGCCGGTCAGGGATCTCAATGGCTTCCAGTTGCTGGCATTGAGCGGGTGTCAGCTGTTCGTAGGGAACGAGTTGGGTGATCACTGGCGGTGTCCGTGGTCCGACAAAGGTGAACTGTGGATTTTAGCCAGTTTGTCTCTTCGACATTTATTTTATTTGAGCGGTCGATTTGGCTTGTCGCCAGACGACTAAGCGTGTCTTCACACAAAAAGCCCACTGATGTTCAGACGCTGTTCAAGCGGCCACCCTGATCGTCGGGATTTTCGCCAAATGCTCAATCTGCAGCCATAGTTGATCAGCCTGATGACGGAGAGTCCTATGAAATACCTATGCCTGGTCTACAGCGACGAACAGCTCCTGCATGCCTCGCCCGACAGCCCCCATGATGCCGAGTGCATAGCCTACGCCGAGTCGGTTCAGGGCAGCGGCCGGATGCTCGCCGCCGAGGCGCTGGAATCCGTTCAGACCGCCACCACGGTGCGTATGCGCGGCGGCAAGCTGTCGATCACCGATGGCCCGTTCGCCGAAACCAAGGAGCAACTGGCCGGTTTCTACCTGATCGATGCGAAGGACCTGAACGAGGCCATTCAGGTCGCCGGCAACATCCCGGCAGCCCGGGTCGGCAGCGTTGAAGTACGACCCGTCCGTGAGTTGAACCTAGGGTGATTACAGGCATGACAAACTGATGCCGGGCGAGTCGGTCAAGGCGCTGGTCGAGGCGGTTTATCGCAACGAATCGCGGCGCATCCTCGCCACGTTGATTCGCTTGCTGGGGGATTTCGACCTTGCCGAAGAGGCTTTGCATGAAGCCTTCTTTGTCGCAGTCGAACGCTGGCAGCGCGATGGCGTGCCCGATAACCCACGCGCCTGGCTGGTGTCGACCGGGCGTTTCAAGGCCATTGACGGTTTGCGTCGTCGGGCGCGATTTGCGGCCTCCCAAGCGGCGTTGGTGGCACAGCTGGAAGAGCTCGAAGAGACCGACTGGAGTGCTGAGGATGTGGAAGACGATCGCTTGCGGCTGATCTTCACCTGCTGCCATCCGGCCTTGGCGGCGGATGCGCAGGTGCCGTTGACGCTGCGCGAAGTCTGCGACCTGACCACTGAGGAAATCGCCCGGGCGTTTCTCGTTGCACCGTCCACCATCGCTCAGCGCATCGTGCGTGCCAAAAGCAAAATCCGTGACGCGAAAATCCCCTATCAAGTGCCTTCCGTTGCCGAACTGCCCGAGCGCCTCGACAGCGTATTGCGGGTGATTTACCTGGTGTTCAACGAAGGGTATTCGGCGTCGGTCGGCAGCGAGCTGACCCGCGAAGACCTGACCCGTGAAGCGATCCGTCTCGGTCGCTTGCTGATGGAGCTGTTGCCGGAGGCCGAAGTGATGGGGCTGTTGGCGCTGATGCTGCTCAATGAATCGCGACGCCCGGCCAGAACCTCGGCGTCGGGTGAATTGATCGTGCTCGATGAGCAGGATCGTTCGCTGTGGAATGCCCAGATGATTGCCGAAGGCTCTGCCTTGATCGAACGCGCGCTGGGCACGCGTGGCTTTGGACCTTATTGCCTGCAAGCAGCAATCTCGGCGGTGCATGCCGAGGCCGCAACGGCCGAGCAAACCGACTGGCCGCAGATTGTCGGGCTGTATGACGTGTTGCTGCGGGTGCAGCCTTCGCCGGTGATTGAACTCAATCGCGCGGCGGCGCTGTCCCGGCGCGATGGGCCGCTGGCGGGGTTGACGCTGGTCGAAGTGATTCTGCAGCGAGGCGAGCTGCTTGACTATCACCTGGCCCATTCGGCGCGCGCCGAGTTCTGTCGGCAACTGGGACGTGTTGAAGAGGCGAGGGCGGCTTATTTGCGCGCCCTTGAATTGACTCGGCAAGCGCCGGAGCGACGGTTTATCGAGCGGCGGTTGAGTGAGCTCAAGTGATTTTCGCGACCCCTCCTACGGGGGGGGGCTGTGATTTTTTGATCACTCCAGCATCTTGGCCAGCAACCAGCTTCCCGCCGGCCCCGGCGGATGCAGGCGGGACCAAAGGGCGTCAACCGACACCGGTTTTGGCCAGCCGCGGACCTTGAGTTCCTGCAACGAGCCCGCTCCAAAACGCCCGACCAACCAGCGCGGCAAGGGCGCCCAACCAAAACCGCCTTGGGCCATTTCCAGCAGCATCAGGTAACTGGGCGCCGACCAGACCCGGCCTTGGGCACGGGTTTCGTAGGGATTGATGATGGTTGCCAGGCGCAATTCACGGTGCTGCTGCAACGTTTCCTTATCGACCTTTTGCAGCGCCGCCAGCGGATGTTCGGTCGACACGAACAAGGCAATTTCCGTGCGCTCGTCGACCGTCGCGCTGTTCAGGTCGGCTGGGTAGTCGGACTGCATTTCGGCGAAGGCAATATGCGCGCGCCCGCGTTGCACCAGGGCGATCAAATCGTCGCACTCGGCAATCAGGCATTCGAGTTCCAGGTCTGGATAACGCTGCTCGAAGTCACTCAACGCGGCTTCAAAACGATCGGACTGGTAGGTGTCGGAAATCGCCACCGTCAGCTTCGCCTCAACGCCTTGGGACAGCTGGGCAGCGCTCATTTCCAGGCGGCTGGTGGCGGCCAGAATGTCTTCGGCGCGTTGCAGCATGACATGCCCGGCCGAGGTCAGGCTGGGCTTGCGGCTGCTGCGATCGAACAGTGTCACGTTCAGGTCGATTTCCAGGCTGGCGACCGCCGCACTGATGGTCGACTGGCTCTTGCCGAGTTTGCGCGCCGCCGCAGAAAACGAGCCTTGGGTCGCAGCCTGGACGAACGCCAGCAGCACTTCATGTGAGGCCATGAACTATCGCCTTGATCGATGGTTATTGGTTATGAAGTATCGGTGTGGTGGTAGATGATGGCAACCACATTCACCCAGGGAGCTTGATGATGAGCACCAACAAATCCTTTACCGAACGTGTTTTTCAGGCCATTGGCTTCGAGCTGCTGGCGGTCATGCTGTGTACACCGTTGCTGGCGTGGCTGATGGACAAGCCGATGGTCGAGATGGGCGCCGTGACCATTGCCATCGGTCTGATCGCCTTGGCCTGGAACGTGTTGTTCAACGGTTTGTTCGACCGTCTGCTCAAGCGTCTGGCGCTTACCCACAGTGCCGCTACCCGAGTCGTGCACGCCTTGCTGTTTGAAGGGGGGCTGGTGGCGGTCAGTGTGCCGCTGATTGCCTGGTGGTTGAACGTCAGCCTGTTGCAGGCGTTGATTCTGGACATCGGGGTGTTGCTGTTTTTTCTGCCATACACCTACGTCTACCACTGGGTTTATGACGTGGTGCGTGAGCGACTGGTAATGCGTGAGTCTTGCGAGGGATAAAAGCCAAGATCGTCCGAACTGCGTCCGGACGATCTTTTGATCCTGATTACAAAAACATCCCGCCCGAAGCTTCGACCCGCTGGCCGTTGATCCATTGGCCACCCGGCGCCAGCAGTAGCGCAATGGCGGCGCCAATGTCGTCAGGTTTGCCGGCGCGACCCAGCGCCGTATTGCTGGCCACCAGTTGATTGATGTCCGCGTTATCGCGCACCGCACCGCCGCCGAAGTCGGTTTCGATGGCGCCCGGTGCCAGGATATTCACCGCAATGTTGCGCGCGCCGAGTTCCTTGGCCTGGTAGCGCGTCAGCACTTCCATCGCCCCTTTCATCGCTGCATAGGCGCCGTAACCCGGCAGGCTGAAGCGGGTCAGACCGCTGGAAATATTGATGATCCGGCCACCGTCATTCAGCAGCGGCAGCAGGTTTTGGGTCAGGAAAAACGGCCCCTTCAGGTGAATGTTCATCAGCAAATCGAACTGCGCGACCGTGGTGTCGGCGAAGTTCGCGTGCACGCCGACCCCGGCGTTGTTGATCAGAAAGTCGAAGTGCTGGCGATCGAAGTGGTTTTTCAGGACCTTCCCGACCTCTGCGGCGAACGCGCCGAAACCTTCACTCCGACCGACGTCGAGTTGCAGCATGGCGGCGCGACCACCAAGGCTTTCGATCTGTGCGACCAGCGCCTGGGCTTCATCGGCGCGGCTGTTGTAGGTGCCGATGATGTCGATGCCCTGAGTCACCAGGTGCAGGGCGGTGCTTTTGCCGAGGCCACGACTGGCGCCGGTGATCAATGCGATTTTGCGGTTCATGGGACGTTCTCCAGAGCAGTGAGTGATGATGGGAGAAAGTTTATTTATCCGCCTTGTGGTGATAAACAGGCTTTAATCGGAATCACTGGTCGGAATAACCGAACAATAAAGAGTGGCCCCCCATGAACAAGCTGGAACTGTTGCGCACCTTCGTCCGGGTCAGCGAAATGTCGAGTTTCACCCTCGCGGGCGAAAGCCTCGGCTTACCCCGTTCTACTGTTTCCGAACACGTCCAGGCCCTGGAAGCCCTGCTCGGTACACGCCTGCTGCAACGCACCACGCGCAAGGTTCAGGCGACTCAGGACGGGCTGGTGTTGTACGAGCGGAGCAAGGATTTGCTGTCGCACATGGATGAAATCGAAGGGCTGTTTCGCCAGGACGAAGCCTCGCTGACCGGGCGGATTCGCATCGACATGCCGAACATTCTGGCGCGTCGGGTGGTGATGCCGCGCCTGCCGGAGTTCATGGCTCGGCACCCTCATCTGGAACTGGAAATCAGCAGCACCGACCGCCGGGTCGATTTGCTCAGCGAAGGGTTCGATTGCGTGGTGCGGGTCGGCGCGCAACCGGATCAAACGGTGGTCGCTCGTCACCTGTGCGACTTTGCCATGGTCAATTGTGCCAGCCCTGCCTATCTGCAGCGCTATGGTGTGCCGCAGCGTCTTGAAGACCTGGCTCAGCATCGGCTGGTTCATTACGTCGGCGTACTGGGGGCGCGCTCGGAGGGTTTTGTGTACGAGGAGGAGGGCACGCTGCATCGAATGCCGATGACCGGCAGTGTGACGGTCAATAATACCGACGCTTACGAGTCCGCGTGTCTGGGTGGTTTCGGGTTGATCCAGGCGCCGCTGATGGGGATGCAACCGTACCTGCTCAGTGGTGAATTGGTGGCGGTCTTACCGCAGCTGAGCGCACCGTCCCTGGAGGTTTCGCTGCTTTACGCCCGGCAACGGCATATGCCATTGCGCGTACGGGCATTCATGGACTGGCTGGGGCAGGTGATCCAGGCAACCCACTGACTTGTAGGAGCAGAGCTTGCTCGCGATGGCGATCGTACAGTCAACCGTTGCGTTGAATGTGAAATCGCTATCGCGGGCAAGAGCTAGGCGCCCCCCCGCTCCTACGAGGTTATGCGTCAGATGTGGAAGTAACCCACGCAGGAATCGAACGGCAGGCGCTTGAGTTCGATCTTGTTCAGGTCGAACACTTCGCGCAGGGCTTTGGTTTCGCCCGGGAAGTTGCGATAAGCGACTTCGTCCAATACCACGATGGCGCCTTTTGGCATGTACGGCAGGAAGGTTTCCAGCGCGACTTTGGTTGACTCATACAGGTCGGTGTCGAGGATCAGCATCGCCACGACCAGGTCCGGACGGGTCTTGACCCACTCCGGTGCGGTCTTGCAGATATCGCCCTTGACCAGTTCGCAACGCGGGATGCGGTTGACCGGACG
Source organism: Pseudomonas sp. CVAP#3 (assembly GCF_018986375.1). Taxonomy (NCBI): domain Bacteria; kingdom Pseudomonadati; phylum Pseudomonadota; class Gammaproteobacteria; order Pseudomonadales; family Pseudomonadaceae; genus Pseudomonas; species Pseudomonas sp. CVAP#3. The sequence continues at coordinate 303,601 of NZ_JAHMSC010000003.1, read as the reverse complement.
CAGCAGGTCGTTGGCGTCGATCATGTCCTGGATCAGCGACTGGTCGGTGTCGGAGAACATGGTCTCGTTGACGTCGGCCGGGTCTTCGTCCTTGTTGATGCTCTGGAAGCCTTCGAAGGTGTCGAAGCCAACGATCGAACGGTTGATCGCGTAGGGTTCCAGGATCATCGACAGGTGCATGTAAAGCATCAGCGAGTTGCCCTTGTACACGCCGCACTCGATGATCGCGCCCGGGATTTCGGCGACCTTCTTGAACAGCTCCATGCGCGACAGCGCAGCGGTCACGCCGATGCGATTGGCGAACACGTAAGGGGCATCGGCCACGTACTCGGCGTCGACCCGCTTGAGAACGCCAGCGCGGGTTTCGTTGTATTGGGCCTCGGCAGGCGTAATGCGACGCTTGGTCATGATTGGATTCCTTGGAAATTCGAGAAGTCGTGGGCGTGGAAATAGTCTTTGAAACCGGCGCCGACATCCGGGCACGCGCTGTCGACGTTGATCGCGCCGCGCTTGTGCTTCAGGTCGTCAAGATGCATCAGGCGGAAGTCCACGCTGAAGCGGGTTTGTTCGGTGTAATTGGGAACCGTGCCGTGCAGGTGTGAACCCGAGAAAATCAGCATGTCGGCGGTGTTGCCGGCAATGCGGATCTCGGACGCCGCGTCGATGTCCTCGGTTGGCACCGGGTGCTGACGGGCTTCTTCCTTGACGTTGTCCTTGGCGCGCTGGCGTTGCACGTCGATCCAGTCGGAGAGGCTCCACTGCGCCGAAGTGTTTTTCACCGGCTTATCGAAGTACGCCGGGTTGATCATCATGGTCTGGTCCGGCTGGATCGTGTAGACCGGCATCCAGGTGTTGATCTGGCAGTCGACGCCACCGTACCAGGTGTCGCGATGGGGTTTGTAGGCGTAGCTGACGCCGGCATGCAGGTAATCGTAGTTGGGCACGACGCGAATCCGCGGCACGTCGAAGATGAACTCTTCAGGGGCTGCACCGATTTCTTCGGTGAAACCACGGATCAACTCTTTGGCCCGCATGCTATTGGTGAATTGGCCTTTGAGTCGGGTCACCAGCACCACGAACTCTTCCACCGGCATCAGGCGGTGCAGGGCCTGGTGGTCAGTCTCGCCGTCAAACGCGGCGGTGATGCTTTCCTGAGCGAAAGCACAGAGTTCTTTCGCTGCGTTGAGCTGGGTGTTCAGGAAGATATCGCCAGCGTAGATGGCGCTTTTGAAGTCAGCTTTCTTCTGAAGCTGATTGATGTACAGATTCACGGTTCCCCCTCCTGAATGCATCGGGTCTCTTAAGAGTCGGCACCAAGGTAACAAACTGAAGCCCGATCCAGCGGGTGCTGAACCAATTAGTGCTTAATCCACTGATTTTGCGACGAAATGCCTGTCGAGTGAGCGCGCCGCTGATGGCTCTTATAAAAAAACTCCCGAACCGATTGCCCGGTCCGGGAGTTTTTTACGTGTTGTCGGGTTCAGAACAGTTGGGTGAACAACCAGTACAGACTACCGGACAGCAGAATCGCCGCCGGCAAGGTCAGCACCCAGGCCATCAGCAGGTTGCGGATGGTCTTCATCTGCAAGCCGCCGCCGTTGGCCACCATGGTTCCGGCCACGCCGCTGGACAGCACGTGAGTGGTCGATACCGGCAGGCCGAACATGTCCGCCGCGCCAATGGTCAGCATCGCCACGGTTTCTGCCGAGGCGCCCTGGGCGTAAGTCAGGTGGGTCTTGCCGATCTTTTCACCGACCGTGACCACAATGCGCTTCCAGCCGACCATGGTGCCCAGGCCCAGGGCAATCGCCACGGCGATTTTCACCCACAGCGGAATGAAGCGCGTGGCGTTGTCGATCTGCTGTTTGAACAATTGCAGTTTGCCTGTGGTGTCGGCATCGAAGTCGCCGACCTTGTTCTTGTCCATCAGGCGAATGGTTTCGCTGGTCAGGTACATGTCGTTACGCACGTTGCCCATGGCTTGCGCCGGAACGTTGGCGAGCGAGCCATAACCTTTCACTTCGTTGCCGATGTTGCCCGCCAGGGCGGCGAGGGCAGGGATCAATTGCGGTGTCGCTTCCTTGCTGCGCACGTATTCGGACAGCACCGGGCGCGGGTCGGCCGGGGCCGGTAGCGGAGCACTTCTGACCAACGCTTGCTGGGTCACTTCGGCGACGGCGGCGAATTGCAACGCCTGGTCGGCCGGCATGGTGCGGTTCAGTGCATAGGCCATCGGCAGGGTGCCGACCAGAATCAGCATGATCAGGCCCATGCCTTTTTGGCCATCGTTGGAGCCGTGGGCGAAGGACACGCCGGTGCAGGTCAGGATCAACATCCCGCGGATCCACCACGGTGGTGGAGTGTTGCCTTTCGGTGCTTTGTACAGCGCACGATTTTTGACGAAGACGCGCAGGGCCAGCAGCAACAGCGCGGCAAATACGAAGCCGATCAGTGGCGACAGCAGCAACGCGTAACCGACCTTGGTGGCCTGTGCCCAGTCGACGCCGCTGGTGCCGTCGCGGCCGTGCATCAACGCATTGGCGACGCCGACGCCGATGATCGAGCCGATCAGCGTGTGGGACGACGAGGCCGGCAGACCCAGCCACCACGTGCCGAGGTTCCACAGGATCGCCGCGATCAGCAGGGCGAAGATCATCGCGAAACCGGCGGATGAACCGACTTGCAGAATCAGCTCCACCGGCAGTAAGGCGATGATGCCGAAGGCTACGGCGCCGCTGGACAGCAACACCCCGAGGAAGTTGAAGATCCCCGACCAGACGACCGCAAAATGTGCGGGGAGCGAATGGGTGTAAATCACCGTTGCCACGGCGTTGGCGGTGTCGTGGAAGCCGTTGACGAACTCAAAACCCAAGGCAATCAACAGCGCCACACCCAGCAGCAGAAACGGCGTCCAGGTGGTCACCGTGGTGCCGAGGTCATGCATGTCGTGTATCAGGCTGTAGGCGGTGAATAGCAGCCCCATGGCCAGCACTGCGAAAAACACCACGGCGGTCAATACACCGGGTTTTTTATCGAGTTGCGGGCCGGCACTGCTGGCGGGGGCGTTGGAGGCAGTGGTCAAGGAAGGCGTAGCCATGGCCGGACAATCCTGTGTCAGGGAGGAGTGCCGGTCATGATCATTGCTGAATGTTACAGCGAGACTGCTTTGGGTCAGTGTTTGGTTAATTGCCGAACTGTTGATTCGCTTGAGAACCTGTGGCGAGGGAGCTTGCTCCCGTTCGGCTGCGAAGCAGCCGTAAATTGGGTAAATGGGGTGTGTCTGGGGAAAACAGGTGGCCGGTTTCAGGGTTGCTCCGCAACCCAGCGGGAGCAAGCTCCCTCGCCACAATGGATGTGTACCCTGAGGCGTTGGATCAATAATCCGCTCGTTTGCGAAACGCCCAACGCCCGGCCAGCACGGTGAACGTCGCGACCAGTGCCACCAGAATCCAGAACCCTTCCGGGTCGCCGGCAAGGGGAATCCCGCCGACGTTCATGCCGAAGAAACCGGCAATGATGTTGATCGGCAGCGCCAGCACCGTGACCACGGTCAGGGTGAACAGCGTGCGGTTACTCTGCTCGTTGAGGTTGGCGGCGATCTCTTCCTGCAACAGCTTGATCCGTTCGCCGAGCGCCGTGAGGTCGTTGATGATCAGCGCGAACTCCTCGGTGGATTTGCGCAGTTCCTTGACGTCCTCTTTTTGCAACCATTGCGGCGGACGGTTGAGCAGGCGCAGCAACGAACCCGGCTCCAGCGCCAGCAACCGTTGCAAGCGCACCAGCACTCGGCGATTGGCGCCCAGTTCGGCACGGTTGGTGGACAGTCGCGATGACAGCAATTCATCCTCGATCTGGTCGACACTCTGGCTGGTCTTGCGCACGATTTGCGTCAGCACTTCGCCCTGGTCGCGGAGCAAATGCACGAGCAGTTCCAGTGGCGAACGAAAGCATTCGCCGGCCTTGACCGAGGAGCGCAGCTTGTCCACCGAGTGCAGGGGTTGCAGGCGTGCGCTGATGATCAACCGACTGCGGGCGCAGACCCAAAGGGTCGAGACGTCTGACGACACCATGCTGCTGAGGTTGAACACCACGTCGTTGACCACTGCCAGCAGCGCTGAATCGACGTGCTCGATGCGCGTCGAGCGCGAGCCTTCATGCAAGGCTTCGAAAAATTCTTCCGGCAACTCCAGGTGCGCTTTCATCCAGCGCTCGCACGCGGCGTGGGCGAGGTTCAGGTGCAGCCAGAGGAACTCGTCCTCGGCGCCCGGTTGTTGCAGCAGTTGCAGCGCCTTGGCCGAATCGATCTCGCGACCGCGCTCGCCGGGGCGAAAACTGAAACCGTAGAGCAGGCCGAACAGGTCAGAATCGCGGTGGCGTTGATCGATGCTGTGGTTCATGGAGTCTCGCTGAAGGGAGGCGCCTGTCGTACGTTTCACAGGCTCACATGAGCGGCATCATGGCAACGCTGCTTGACGGTTTTGTGACAGTTTGGTGGCCCATGTAATAGAGCCTCTACCGGTGGTCGGATCGGGTTCAAGAAACCGCGGCGCCTGCCGATGACGGCTAAGTTGGCTCAGGCATTTTGGTGTCCAGCCGCATGTTGTCGACAGGGAGGTCCGGACATCTCGCATGCCGTACCAGTGCGAGCCTTATCCCTGTCATGAGTATCACTCGATGTTTTTGCAAAAATCCCTGAGAGCGCAAATCCTCGCACTGCTGAGCGGCAGCCTGATTGCGATGTTGCTGATCGCCCTGGCCTGTTTTCACTTTCTCTCCAGCGGGGTGCAGAACTATCGCAACCTGATCGAAGGTCCGCTACGTACCTCGCAACTGATTGACGAAGCCAACCTGCAATTCAAGGTTCAGGTTCAGGAGTGGAAAAACGTCCTGTTGCGCGGTAAGCAACCGGCTGACCTGGACAAATACTGGAAGCAGTTCGAGGATCGTCAGGGCGACGTACAGAACATTCTCGGTGAGCTGACCCGCCAACCAGGCATCGAGGCGTCGCTCAAGGCTCGCCTTGAAAGCCTGCGTGATGCGCACCGTGCGCTTGGTGGTGCTTATCAAAAAGGTCGGGATGCCTACCTGGCTGCCGGTGCTGATCCTACGGCGGGCGATAACGCCGTCAAAGGCGTGGACCGCGCCACCAGTGAGCAGATGAGCGAGTTGGTCAACGAATTGCGCAAGCAGGGTCGTGAGCAGTCGACGTTGATCAGCGCCAGTGCCGATCACACCGTGTTGCTGGGAATCCTGGTGATGCTGGCTTCGGGTCTGTTGATTGGCCTGTTCAGCCTGTGGTTGGTCAACCGCAATCTGGTGGAGCCGATCCGCAAGTTGATTGAATACGTTGCGCAATTGAGCCAGGGCCGTTTCGCCGAGCGGGTGGCGAGTGATCGTCAGGATGAGCTGGGCAAGCTGGCGGTCGCGGCCAACACGCTGCGTGATTTCCTTGCAGAAACCTTCAGCCGTTTGCAGCGTAGCGCCTCGGATCTGGACAGCGCCAGCGGCGAGTTGAACTCGATTGCGACGTTGATGGCCCATGGCACCAACGAACAGTTCAACCGTACCGATCAAGTCGCCACGGCAATGAATGAAATGTCCGCCACCGCCCAGGAAGTCGCTCGTCATGCGGCCGACGCGGCACGGGCCGCCGATGATGCCGATCAGTCGGCACAACAGGGCGAGAAGGTCATGCAGGGCACGATTCACACCATCACCCAGATGCGCGGCGAAATCGCCAACACTGCGACGGTCATCCGCCAATTGGAAACTGATAGCGGGCGCATTGGCAAAGTGCTGGAAGTGATTCGCGGCATCGCCGAGCAAACCAACTTGCTGGCATTGAACGCCGCTATCGAAGCCGCTCGGGCCGGTGAAGCCGGACGCGGGTTTGCTGTGGTGGCCGATGAAGTACGCAGCCTGGCCCAGCGCACGGCGGCGTCGATCATCGAAATCAACCAGATCATCCAGAGCGTGCAGACCGGTGCGGTAGACGCGGCGCAGGCCATTGAAAGTGGCCAGTCGCGCAGCGAAGAAAGCGTCGAGCAGGTCACTCAGGCCGGGGCCATGCTCGAGCGCATTACTGCGTCGGTGGAGGCGATTCGCGACATGAACCGCCAGATCGCCACCGCTGCTGAAGAACAGACCTCGGTGGCCGAAGACATTTCGCGCAACCTGACCGAGATCACCAGCATCGCCAGTACCAACCTGGACAACGTGCAGCGCACTGAAGCGGCGAGCAACAACCTGCACGGGTTGTCGGGGCAATTGAGCGCGGTGACGGCGCGTCTCGGCGCCTAGCCAATTGAAATGTGTATCGGCACGCTAACCGTGTCGGTACACGATTGATCTCAAGTGTGGGTGTTGCGCGTCGATGATTCGGTTATCCCTAACCTCATCGAAGGAAACGCCCATGGTCAGCCTCACATCGGTCTCGATCAATCAGACTCTGTCCACTACCACCAGCAAGACTGCCATCAGCGGCAGCACCGATACCGACACCACGCAAAGCACAACCACGACGGGCAGTTCGACTGCCGACAGTGGCAAAGTTGCAGCGGGTGGCGGTGCGCCTGCGTCAGGTGACAGCAGTTCGAGCAGTAGCAGTGAGTCGGATACGGTGAAAGAACTGCGCAAGCAGATCGCCGAGTTGCAAAAGCAATTGCAGGAGCAAATGCAACAACTGCAGGCCGCTCAGGCCAGTCAGGAAAGCGCCGATGCCAAAGCGGCGAAAGTCGCGGCCGCCGAGTCGCAGATCGCCACCACCTCGGGTTCATTGCAGACCGCTACGGCAGCGTTGACGCAAGCGCTGCAAGCGTCAGGCAGCAGCACGTCGGGGTCGTTGGTCAGTACGACGGCGTGATGTTTCGGCCTGCTTGGCTGCGCCTTTGATGTCCCTGTCCCATGAAGCTCGTGCCGCCGGTCGGATTCAGGGGCAGAAAAGGCCTTGATTTACCGCCTACCTGTTAGTTCTGACAGTAGACGGGGTGGTGCCCTGAGGATTGTATGGAACGGTCAGCGCAGCCTGCGCTACTTTTTCTGTCAGGAGCGATCCCATGTCTTTGAGCAAGTTGGAAATGTTGGAAAAGTTGGAAAACTGGGAAAAGTCGAAAAAGTCGAAAAAGTCGGAAAAAAAATGGGAGAAGTTGGATGTTCCAAGCATGACCCCGTTGGCCGGTTACGATGGGCAAATCGATGAGGAGTCTGTTGGCCCGCATCTGGCAGCTCGGGTGGCAGGCGGGCAAGGCTATGAAGCAGAGGATCATCTTCAGGTGCGCTGGAATGGCACAACCGTGTTTCGGCAAGATATCGAGAGCGAGGAAGTTAAAGATGGTGTCGAGGTTAAAATAGAAAAAAGATACGTTGTAGCGGGTGATGTCATAGTTGAGTACATCATCATCAATCATGTGGATGGAGAAATCACCGACTCACATGAATTGCATCTTAAGGTTAATCCGGCTATTCCGGATGCGTAGTGCTTGCGTCGCTTTCCTCTAGACCCGGCCAGCCCTCTCATGCTCAAAATGCAAAAAAGCCGCGAAACCCGAAGGTCACGCGGCTTTTTCCTGGGGGCGATTTACTTGTCTTGCGTGTTGCTCAGTACTTTGCCGGTTTTTGCGTCCAGCTTCACATCCCACTCAACGTTCTTCGCGTCGCGGATTTCAACCTTGTACTCATAAACACTGGTTTTGGCATTGTGCTCCAGCTCGGTGTCGGTGATGTTTGCGGCCGTGCTGCCAGGATGCTCAGCGAGCGCCGCCTGATTGAGTTTCTGCATGTCCATCACAATGCCGTCCTTGAGCAGACCCGGGATCAGGTCCGGGCGCACATCGGCCATGGCGAAACCGGCTGTCAAGGTCAGGGCAGCGGTGGTGAACAGGGCAGTCAACGTCTTCATGGGAGCATTCCTTGGGTGAGCTGTTTAAGTGGCGTCAGGTTAACCAGCGCAACTTAATTCATCCTTAAATTCACGGCCGGTCTGCTCGAGAACAAGCCTACAAATAATCCGCCTGTTTCAGGCCTTTAGTCGTCAGGCTCAAGAACCATCCCTCACCCTAACCCTCTCCCGGAGGGAGAGGGGACTGACTGAGGTGTTCTTTCGAGTGACATCGACCTGAAAATCCGAGTCGAACTCAGGTTTTGAAAGGCCTGGAGATCTGCTCCCTTTCCCCTCTCCCCTGTGGGGCGGTCTGTAGTGGTCAACTAATCCCGGGCACTAGTGACGCTCCCTCTCGGGAGCGATCAATAGCGGGCAGCCGCTCAGAAGCCGTTGTTCTCAAGCAACTGCGCAACGCTGCCTGCTGCCGGGCGCTTGTAGTACTTGAGCAGTTCGCTGGCGCGGTTGGTGAAGATGCCATCGACACCAGCGTCCATGACCTTCTTGTAATCCACCGCATCGTCGATGGTGTAGACGTGCACCAACATGCCTTTGTCGTGGGTGTACTGGTTCATCCACGGTTGCACCAGGTCCGAATAGCTTTGATCGCCGCCGTTGGTCAGCGCTGCCGAAGGGCCCGTGCCGATGGCGCCCTGAGCCTTGGCGTAGTCGACCCATTGCTCGAATTCGGCTTTGTCCTTGGGTTCCTGTTTGGCGTAGTAAGTAGCTTTATCCTTGTCGCCGGATTCGGCGAAGGTCACTTTCGACTTGGGCTCGATGCTGCCTTCGCCCACCCACAGCAGAAGAATCTTCGGCACTTGCGGCATTTCTTTTTGCAGCAGTTCGAGGCTGCTCTTCTCAAAAGTTTGCAGAATCACTTTACCTTTACCCTGGCCGACGGTCAGTTCGTTTTTGGCCAGCGTGGAGCCTGCCGGGCTCAGCCAGCCACGGTCCTGAAGCTTGTCCTTGAGGTCGCGCTCAATGCCAGGAAACTGCTTTGGCTCTTTGGTTTCGATGTAAAGCCCCGGCTTGTGCAGCGGGTTGCCTTGGGCGATATCGATGATTTCGTCCAGGGTCAGGATTTTCAGGCCAGCGTACTTGGCGCGTGCGCGATCCGGGTGGGCGGTGTTGAACCAGCTGCCGGCGTCCAGGGTTTTAAGTTCGGCGATGGTGAACGCGTTGGCCGGGCTGTCCTTGCGTTCAGGAAACTTGGTGGCAACGTCGGTGGTGCGTTGCAGGTTGTTGTCATGCAAGGCGAACAGCACGCCGTCCTTGCTGCGTTGCAGGTCCATTTCCAGGTAATCGGCGCCCAGGTCGCGCGCCAGTTTGTAGGAGGCGGCAGTGGATTCCGGTGCATCGAACGAGGCGCCACGGTGGGCGATCACTGCCGGGTGCGGGATTCCGGTGGCGGTGGCCAGAGCGGTCGGGCTCTGCTGGCTGGTAGCCTGTGCCTGGCCAAGGCCGAGCATCAGACTCAGCAACAGGGCGCTTTTGGTGTAGGTAACAGGCATTGTCGAGGTCCTTTCGTAAGAAGCGATTTCAAAGACCTATCTTTTAACAATTGAGCGCCGGATGCGCTATCGCCAAACCGACATTAACGTGCGTGAGGGGCATTTTTTCCGCGCTTTTGTGCAGCCCTTTGCAGTACGATCCACCCCGGCAATTTCCCCTCCAGAGGGAAATCCCGAAACATCCGTTATCCCGCCCTCTGCGTGTAAACCATCGTTCAGCCGTCCTTCGGGACGCATCCGTGAGGTTTACCATGCGCATCACGTCCGAACTTATCTGCCAGGCCGCCGACCAGCTCAACGGCTTCGTCGGTTTCAATCGCAAGACCGCCCGATACATCGTCCGCTTCAGCGAAGACGCCTTTGGCATGGACGTCGCAGACGACGCGATCATCGCCGCCAGCGAGTTCGTCTGGGCGCCTGAGGACGGTCAAGCCATGACCCTCAAGCGCGAGCTGATCCGCTTGTTGCTGGAGCAGAACATCGACGACCGGATCAACATCACTGAACCGCTGCGGGTCTATATGCGGCGTGAGGATTTACCGGAAATTAGTGCGCTGCGCCGCCTGGTTCAGGCCGGCTGACGCTCGAAGGCATAAGCGCGTTCGACCTTGCACACCCGCGTGTGAAACGCTTCATACCAGGTCGAGCGCCCGCGTTCGCGGGTTGCGCTGTGTTCGGCGTGTTGTTTCCAGGCGAGAATTGCCTCTTCGCTGGACCAGTAGGAAACGGTGATGCCGAGCCCGTCCTCACCCCGGGCCGACTCCACCCCGAGAAACCCTGGTTGGTCGCGGGCAAGTTCGACCATGCGCTGTGCTGCTTGCTCGTAACCCTGGTCGGTGGCGATGCGCAGTGAAGTGAAAATTACCGCGTAGTAAGGCGGCGAAGGTGTATTGGCGATCATCTGGCGTTCCTTGCGCAGGCCTGGATAAAGGCATCGACCAAGGGGGGACGGGTGCCGGCTAGTGCAGCGCGTTCGGGTTGAAACAAGGTCGCGACGAAGAACGGATGATCGCTGAGTTCCATGGCCCGTAGATCACCCGCCGAATCGTGGCCGGTGGCTTTAAGGTTGTGTGTCAGCAGTTGCTCTTCGAACGCCGGATTGACGCCGTAGCGGCAGTGATAGCCTTCACCAATCTCTGTGGTCGCGTAGGCGTTGGCGATCAGGGAGCCTTCAACCAACCGGATGCTGTCGACGACTTCGACCAACGAGCAGGTCAGTGGCGTGAGCACGGCGCGCGCGGCGTCTGGCGAAGTTTCGCCATGCTCGGCATCGGTCCATCCCAGAACGTTGCGTGCGTATTCAAGTACCGCGTGTTGAAAACCACCGCAAGTGCCGAGGAACGGCCGCTGCTGTTCGCGGGCAAAACGGATCGCCAGCAGCGCACCGTCCATGTTGCGGTAAGGGCTGGCAGGAACGCACCAGAAGCCGTCGAAGGCAGCCAATGGGGTGTTTGCGTCAATGTGGTCAGTGGCCAGCCACTCAAACTGCACATCGACGTCAGCGTGTTGTGCGGCCAGGTTCAGCGCCAGGGGAATTGCCTGATGGGCAGTGACCTGTGGGTCGTAGTCACCGATCAGTGCAATACGCAGTTGAGGGCTCGTTTGCATGGTGTCTCCCAAGACTTGTTGATTGCTGGAGCCGACTATAGAGTGGCGTTCACGCAATCAATAGAGGCGTTTACCCAAGTGTTCAATGCAGCAACGCACTATCAGTTGGATTACCCGGACCTCGCCTTGATTCTTGCGTTGGTGCGCGGCGGCTCTCTGGCGCGGGCGGCGGCGCTATTGAAGGTCGACGTTTCGACGGTGTTTCGTGCGGTCAGGCGCCTGGAAGCGGCGTTGGGCCAAGCGCTGTTCGAGAAAAGTCGCGCAGGTTATTTGCCGACCGCCCTGGCCCGAACACTGTCCGAGCAGGCCGAACGCGCCGAGCAGGCGCTGGAAGCGGCGCGTATTGGCGTGGAGCAGGGCGGTGACGTCATCAGCGGCACCGTGCGCCTGACCTGCACCGATTCGGTGTTGCATGCGTTGCTGTTGCCGGCACTGGCGCAGTTCATGCCGGCGTACCCGGCGTTGATTCTGGAACTGAGCACCTCCAACGATTTCGCCAACCTCAGCCGCCGCGATGCCGATATCGCCTTGCGCCTGACCCGCTCACCCCCGGAGCATCTGGTTGGTCGGCGATTGGGGGCGGTGTCGTACCGGGTGTGCGCGAGTGCGGCGTATCTGAAATCGGTCGAGCCGAGTGATCTGACACGGTTGAGCTGGATCGCTCCGGATGACTTTCTGCCCGACCATCCAACCGTGATCTGGCGTCGTCAGCAATTTCCCGGTGTGCTGCCGAGCTATCGCTGCAACAGCATGCTCTCGGTCACCGAGTTGGTACGCGCCGGGCTTGGGGTCGCCGCGTTGCCGGATTTTCTGATCGACCCCGCGCAGGGGCTGCGCCCATTGAGCGAACCCCTGATTGGTTACGACACCAGCCTGTGGTTGCTGACCCGCCCGGACTGTCGAGCATTGCGCTCGGTGGTGACGCTGTTCGACGAGTTATCACGCTGGGTGCAATTGCCCGATCAGGAGCGTTGCTGATCCTTCAGAACGTGTTGATGCATCTCCGTGGTCAGGTTTTCGATGCGTTCAGTCAGCTCTTTGGTCATTTCGGTCAGTCGGGTGTTTTGCTCAAGCAACGTCAGTAACTGCGCTGAGGTATTCGCGGCTTGTGCTTGCCGTTCGCTGTTGGCAATCGCCAACGTCTCGCGGTGTAGCGCGTCGGCTTCGGACTGGGCTTTGTCGCGAGCGGCCTGACGGGTTTGCGCGAGCAGAATCAATGGCGCGGCGTAGGCTGCTTGCAGGCTGAACGCGAGGTTGAGGAGGATGAACGGGTAGACGTCGAAGGTCGTTAACCCCGTGACGTTCAGGGCAATCCAGACCACGACGATGAGGGTTTGCGCGCCGAGAAAGGTCGGGGTGCCAAAGAAGCGTGCAAAGGCTTCGGCCTTCAATGCAAAAGTGTCGTTGCCGAACGTCGATGCCAGATGAGCGTGGGGACGATGGAAGCGCAAGTGATCGACGGGGGCTGCGGGGGCTTTTTCTTCGGGCTGGGTTGAATTCATGATGCTCTCTGCAATGCCATGGGACTGAGGCTCACTATAACCCCCACAGCTTCCAGCGCCCGACTCGCTTTGAAACACTTTGTAGTGTTTTATTCAGCGCTTCGGTCCAGCGGATAAACACGTGAATAGTGTCATTTGTTCCATGTGTCCTTTTGCGTGCCCTTCATGCCTGCCGTTGATAGCAGGCCAGAAACATGTCCAGCGTCGACTCTACAACCGTCGTCTGCATCTCGGGTGACAGTGGTGGACAGTTCAGGGAGATCTGCGGCCAGAAGGCAAATGCCTTGAGCATTCCCTGCACCTGCTGGGCAGCAAAGGCCGGATCTACAGGCTTGAGCCGACCGTCAGCCTGAGCCGCGCGAATCCAGGTGGTCAACCCTTCTTCACGTTCGCCAATGCGCTCGACCATGTCCTGAACCCGTTCTGGCGAATGGATGGTGGCGGCGATGGCAACTCGTGCCAGATCAAGGAAATTGGTGTCCCCCAGCAGCTGCAGTTTGCAGTGCAGCAGCTGGCCCAACTGCTCGCGCAGTGGCAGGTCTGTGCGATAGTAGTTGTCCTGCTGAGCGGTGACGTTGGTCCACAATCGTTGCAGGATTTCAGTCCACAGCTCTTCTTTACTGGGGAAGTGGTTGTACACCGTGCGCTTCGACACGCCCGCGGTGGCGGCAATCTTGTCCATGCTGGTGATGTCGAAACCGTTGGCACGGAATTCGGCAATCGCCGCCTGAACGATGGCTTCGCGTTTACGGTCGGTGAGGCGCTGTGGAGCTGTCATAAATACGCTTCGGTAGAAAAAAGGAAGAATTACACTCGGCAGTTTACTTGCTCACGGCTTTGTTGCAATCTTGAAACTACACTGTGCAGTGTAGTTGAACGGTTGAAAAATAGAGTTTGCGGCTGACGCGTGCGTGCATTGGCCATTTATCGTCCGAAAAAGAAAAGCCGCACCTCGTCGGTTTTCTGGAGTCACTCAAACATGGCCACTTTCTCTTACCAGGCGGATAGCGCCACTGAACTGAAAACGTCCCGGCAAGAGCAGGGGCAATACCAAAATCATGCGGCCGTACCGGGGCAAGGCTTTCGCAAGACCCTGCGAATTTTCTGGAACATGATTTTCCACAAACCGAGTAACACGCGACCGACCGGTGTTATTCCGGTTCAAGCGCTGACTCTCGAACAGCTTCTCGACGCACCGAACCACAGCGTATTCCGCCTGGGGCATTCCACCGTGCTGCTGAAACTGCGCGACAAGTTCTGGCTGACCGATCCGGTCTTCGCTGAGCGCGCATCACCGGTGCAGTGGGCCGGCCCCAAGCGCTTCCATCAACCACCGATCAGCCTCGAGGCGTTGCCACCGATCGAAGCGGTGATTCTGTCCCATGACCATTACGATCACCTCGATCGTCAGTCGATTCTCAAGCTGGCGGACAAAACCAGACACTTTCTCGCGCCGTTGGGTGTGGGTGAGACGCTGATCAAATGGGGCGTCGATGCGAGCAAAGTGCGTCAACTGGATTGGTGGGAAGGCACTCAGGTCGAGGGGATTCATTTCATTGCCACGCCGTCGCAGCACTTTTCCGGTCGCGGGCTGTTCGATGGCAACAGCACGCTCTGGGCCTCGTGGGTGATGATTGATGGCGGAAAACGGATTTTTTTCAGTGGCGATACCGGTTACTTCGACGGTTTCAAAGCGATCGGCGAACAGTTCGGCCCCTTCGATCTGACCCTGATGGAAACCGGCGCGTACAACGTCGACTGGCCGCACATTCACATGCAACCAGAAGAAACCCTGCAAGCCCACATCGACCTCAAGGGCCGTTGGCTGCTACCGATTCACAACGGCACTTTCGATTTGTCGATGCACGCCTGGCATGAACCCTTCGACCGCATCTTGGCCTTGGCCTGGGAACGCAGTGTTTCCATCACCACGCCACAAATGGGCGAAGCGTTCAGTCTTGGCCAACCGCAGCGTGGGGAGGCCTGGTGGCTGGAAGTTGAAGAGACGACCGTTCAGTTGATCGTTAATAGCTAGGGACGTGCGCCTATTCCACGGATTGTTCTACGCAGATGCTGGTACAGCAGACTCTGCCAATGATGGGGGGGGAGGAGCCCCATCGGATGATTAGATATCACTCAATCATCGCGTAATCCGCCCGTCCCACCGGATCAGGCGTAGAGCCTCTGACGCTCATGCCTCGGCCAGGCGCAAAGCCTGGGAAGAACACCAGGCCTTCGGCTTCAAGCCGATAGGCGAGGGCCAGGCGGGTGACGTCGAGCACTTCACCGCCCGCTTCAAAACGGCGGATCGCTTCAACGGTAACCCCGGACTCCCTGGAAAACTCCTCCAGCGACCAGCCCAGCATCGCACGGGCTTGTGCGCTGTGTGCGGGGGTGAATTGGAAAAGGGCGATACGTTCCAGGGTGATTTTCATCGCAAGAGAGGCCATGGTTTTCTCCGGGTTCGAAATGGGTTATTCAATAAGTACTGTGTTTTTGTACAGTTGTTTTCAACCCGGATCAAACTCAATTTTTTGATTGGTTCTACTTCGCCTCCAACCCCGGCACCTCCCGAATAATGAAGTGATCCAGATTCTCGATATCACCACTGAACACCCCGAACGTCTGCTCGGGGTTTTTCTTGCTCGGCACCTGCTTCAACTCGGGCGTCACGCCATAGAAGAAGCAATAAAGCTCCCGCTCGCTGCCGATGGCGCCCTTGATTTCCTCCAGGAAGGCTTTGCGCTTGCGGTAGTTCTCGATCAGGTTTTTGCTCAGGTAGACGTTCACCGAGTAGGGCTTCTTGTCGAGCCAGACCTTCTTCTCGAAGTCGATGCGGAAACTGGTTTTGTAGTCCTTGATGGCTTTGATCTTGCCCCAGTAAATCAGCCCCTTGTTGTCCTGCAGGTATTCGATTTTCTTGAAGAATGCGCTGTAAGACGCGGTGTGCTCGCCAATCTTCAGCGGCATGCGTTTGAGCAAGTCCTTGTCATCGAAATTCGACACGAAGCACTCGACCGGGTGAGCGAAGACGCTGGTCTTGTCCGGTGCCGACTCGCGAGTCGGGTGCTCGCTGGCACTGGTCGTGGCAGAAGGCTTCGGCTGATCCCGAGGCGCATCGACATCCGGCAGTGGGGTAGAAGGCTTGCGCACATACTGACGCCGGGTCAGCAGCAACTCTGACGGAAAGTGCTCCTCTGGCCCGTCGTCCGTTTCTGCACCTTCTGACGCCGGCGTTCTGAGGCTGACATAAGGGCAGCCCTCGACATGCCGGGTGCCGGGCAGGTTCTTGAAATGCGGCGTGCGGATGTAATTGACGTTCTTGGCGTTGAACGTCCCCAGCCCATTCGCCGCATCGAACGCTGCTCGACAGCCGTCGTTGGGGCACTGAAAGCGCTCCTTGGCCGAGTCGAAGTCCATGGTCTCGTCGAAGTTCAGATCGCGCACGTCATAGATCGACAGCTTGTCGTCGAGGCTGATGCAGTAGGCGGTGTCGAATTTCATGCGCGCTCGGGTCCTTGAGAGATAGGTGGCGTATTAATAGCGGGTGGCGCGTGATGGCGCACCTGTTGATTCACGTTCGTCGCATCAACGCCCTCTGCCATTGGACAAGACCCCATAGCCTGACTAGCGTTGTGAGGTGGGCCGCATTGCTCCTTTCCTCATCCTGAGGTCTTGATTCGAGCTGACTTTGTGCCACATCTACAAGGAGGTAAGGATGTTTGGGTCGGTCGTTCTGGACGCGATTCTCGGGATGTTGGCGCTGTTCACGCTGCTGGGTATTTTCGTCACCACCCTCACTGAAATCATTCAATCATTCTTCCAGAAGGTCCGGGCGAAGTACCTTTATAACGCCCTGAAGCTGTTGTTCACCGGCAAATTGAAGGGGCTGAACGACAGCGACCTGGCGTTCTTCCAACAGGTGCTTGATCACCCGATGATCCAGTCCATGGCGCCACCGGGCAATCGCCCCAGTTACCTTGACCCGGCAATGCTGGCACAGGTGGTGATCACCCTGCTGCTGCACAAAGACGACACCACGACCCTCGATATTCCCCTCGACGAACTCAATGCGGCCCTGACCAAGGGCATTGCGCAGGTTCCGTCCGAGCACTTGCGCCGCGCACTGTCGACGATGCTTGCGGCGGCCCAGGCCAAAGTCACCACGGCCCAGGAGCTGTTGTGCTCGTTCAAGACCCGGCTGGAGCATTGGATCAACGCGGTTATGGACCGCGCCGAAGGCTGGATGCGGCGTAATGCCAAAGTCGTCTCGCTGAGCTGTTCGCTGGTGATTTGCCTGGTGCTCAACGTCAATGCGTTCGACCTCATGCAGGGTCTGGTGCGCAATGACACCTTGCGCGCGGCAGGCATGCAGATGGCCAACAATCTGGTGACAAACAACCCATCTGCTACGTTCGATCAGCTCTGTGCGAACCGGGACGACAAGGCCCAGTGCCAGTTCGATTCGGCATTGAGCAGTTTGCAGGCGCTGCCTCAGGGCGCTATCGGCTGGAATAACCGGCCGGCGTTTTTACACCACGATCAGACAAACAGAACGGCCTGGTTCGGCTACTGGTTGCTTGGGGTCATGACGGCGGCGTTGGCTGCCTCGTTGGGCGGCGACTTCTGGTTCAAGATGTTGAGCCAGATGATTCGCCTGACGGGCAGCAAAACGGTCCCACAGCCCAAGCCCTGAGCGCGATCGGGCACAACAACTCAGGGAGAGCAGCATGTCGAACAACTGGCCCGACGAGATTAAGCACGTCGTTGTGCTGATGATGGAAAACCGCTCGTTCGATCATCTGCTGGGGGATTACACCAGCATCAATCCTGCGTGCGACGGCATCAACCGTAAAGCGCCCAGCACCAACCCGCTGAAGGACGCCAGTGGCAACTCAGCGGTGATCACTCAAACGGCGGAAACACCTGACTACTTTGCCCTGTGGGCGCCGCCCGCGCCTTCGCCTCCGGCGCTACCGGCCAAGGACAGCGAAGGCTTCGACCTCGGCCACGAGTTCGTCGATGTGGTGAAGCAACTGGACGTGTCACTCAAGACCAGCCTGACCGCACCCAAGCTCGATGGCTTTGCGCAAGACGCCTACGACAAGGCCCGCAACGATCTGAAAGTGTACAAAACTTACTCGCAATCCATGGCTCAGCGGACGATGAACTACATCCCGTTTGGTGCCACGCCCGCCGACGATCCGCTGCCGGCGATCCAGGGGCTGGCGCGCAACTTCACCGTGTGCGACCGCTGGTTTGCCTCGGTGCCGGGCCCGACCTGGCCGAACCGTTTTTTCGCCATGCTCGGCAGTTGCAACGGCCACTTGCTGATGCCTTCCACGGGCACCGTGCTGGCCGGAATCAAAAGCCTGATTGCGCAGTTCGGCGGCGACAGTATTTTTTCGCTGCTGCGTGACAAAGGCCACGATGTGCGCATTTACTCCGACGGTGCCATCCCGTTGGGGGCGCTGGTCAAAGGTGGCTTGCAACACATGAGCATTGACGACTTCAAGTCGGATGTCTCCGGTAACAAGCTCCCCGAACTGTCCTGGATCGAGCCGAGCTATGGCCTGCTCAACGGCAAGCTCGGGCCTAACGTGTCGCACCATCCACCGGAAGACCTGCGCTTTGGCGATCA
The DNA here is from genome assembly GCF_018986375.1 of Pseudomonas sp. CVAP#3. Lineage (NCBI taxonomy): Bacteria > Pseudomonadati > Pseudomonadota > Gammaproteobacteria > Pseudomonadales > Pseudomonadaceae > Pseudomonas > Pseudomonas sp. CVAP#3. The sequence goes on along the minus strand of NZ_JAHMSC010000003.1, from coordinate 285,463 downwards.
GTTTGTCGGTGAGGTGTTCAATGCCTTGTCGGCCAACACCGACCTCTGGAGCAAAACCCTGTTCGTGCTGCTGTACGACGAGCACGGCGGCTTCCATGACCATGTGGTGCCACCGACTTGCGTGGCGACGGGGTCAACGGTCGATGTCGAATGGCCCAATCCCTTCACTCGGCTGGGCATCCGCGTACCGGCGATCCTCGCCTCGCCGTGGCTCAATCCCGGCCTGATTCCGTGGACTGACAACCTCCAGGCGCAACATTACGATCACACCAGTTTGCTGGCCTTTCTCTGCGATCACTTCCAACTGCCGCGCAGCGCCCTCGGTGCAAGGGTGGTCGCGGCCCAGCACTTCGGCAACGCGCCGATCTGGCGCACAGCCGCAAGCGTTGCCCCGGCACCGAAACTGGCCGCCACCGCCGTGCCAAGCCGCGCCGGGCTGCCCTTGATCGAGTCCCAACTGGCGACCCAAAGCCGGCAGGTGGTGGACAGCGCCACCGGTTATCTCGATGGTCTTGATCCGGAGCAGATCTGGAAAAACAGCGCCCAAGGTGTCAGCAGTTTCCTCAACAGCCGCACCCGTGCACTGGTTGATCCCGGCCAGGCCGCCCTCACGTCCGCCGCACCCAGTGCCGACAGCCTGGAAGCGAAACTGCGGCGCCTGCAGGATTTGATGGCCACCGCCCACGGTCAAACGGTGGCTGCCGTTGGTGCGCCTGCCGTCAAAACCTTGCAAGCAGGGGCGGTGCCGGCTGTTGTGCCCGCGCAACTGCGAGTCCTGTGCCTGCCGGGTGTGGGATTCACGCCGCCCGCCAATGGGCAGGGCAGTACCGACGCGAACTGGCAGGAACAATGGCGCACGCTGATCCGTAGCCAACTGGCGCAGAACGGTCGCGTTATCGACGACCAGGACATCGACTTTCTGCCCTTCGATGATCAACTCAAGGAAGGACCGGACTTCGCCCAGATCACCCGCGGCCTCGCCATGTTGCGGGACGACGCCAGGGGCAAGGCCGACGAGGATTTCGGCAGTTGGGGCCTGCCGGTCAATCAGATGCTGCGCACCACCGTCGGCGCCATCGTGCAGTGGATCGAAGACGCCGAATTGCGCACCGCACTGACCCAACATCTGCTGGAAAAAATCGACGCGTTCAACCCGCAGATCATCTTCGCTCAAGGGCTGGGCAGCCTGATCGGTTACGACGCCTTGCGCCGTTCGGTGGCCAAGAAAGGTTCGGCGCTGAAACTCGTCGATGGCCGGGTATTCGTCAGCTTCGGCTCGCCCATCGCGCTGCCATTGGTGATGCGCGAAGTGTGGGGCGGGCGGGTCATGCGCCTGAGTGAAAACGGCCGAGGCATTCGCCGTTGGTTCCACCTCTACAACCCTAACGACGGCTTGCTGACCCGGCCGATCACCTCGCCAGACTCGGCGCGGGTCGACCTGCAAACCGAGTTCAGCGTGCCGTTGCGTGATGACCTGCTCGACCTCAATCACGCAGCGCAAGCCTACTTGTCGTCCGCTACCAGCCAGACCGGCCTCTGGCCACAACTGGCTCGCGACGTGGTGGCGGCAAGCGCTCTGGAAGTGCCGGCGTTTCTGTCCCGCAGCGGCCAACGCAAACGCCGCGCCCTGGTGGTCGGCATCAACGATTACCCCGAACCGGGCGCGCGCCTCGACGGCTGCATCAACGACACCTACCTGATCAGCCGCATGCTCCAGGAGAGCGGCTACGACGCTGGCGACATTCGGTTGCTGCACGACGCCCGAGCGACGCGGGCGAACTTCGTCGAGCGCCTCGAATGGCTGGTAGAAGGCGCCCGCGCCGGCGACGAGCGCGTGCTGTTCTATTCCGGTCACGGCACCCAACTGCCGGCCTACAGCAGCAGCGGCGAAGCCGACCGCATGGACGAAACCCTGGTGCTCTACGACTTCGACTGGGACGACGAAAACACCCACTTCACCGACAAACTGTTCCGCCAGTTCTACAGCCACCTGCCGTTCGACCCGAACGGCCACGGCGCCAAACTGACCGTCATGTTCGACTGCTGCTACGCCGGCGGCATGACCCGCGGCAACGGCCGCGTACGCGGCATCACCCCACCCAGCGACATCCGCCACCGCATGCTGCGCTGGGACCCCTACGCCGGCGACTGGGACCGCCGACTCTACGCAACCGACAGCGACGGCCGCGACTTCAGCGAACAAGGCAGCAAATCCCGCATCCTCACCCGTACCCGCAGCACCCAAGGCGCCGCCACCGGCCTACGCCCCGAGAAAAAAGCCCAACTGGTGCGCCAAGGCAAACTCTACGGCCACCACGGCCCCTACATGCCCCTGATGCTCTACGCCGCCCGGGAAAACGAAAAAGCCAACGAATATGAGGTGGGCTCCAGCAGCTACGGCGCCTTCACCTACGCCGTGGTGGAGCAACTGCGCAAGCTGCAGCAGGAAAATGCGACGTTGGGCTTTGATAAGTTGATAGAGCAGGTAGGCAAAGTGCTGAGCGCGAGGTCACTGGGGCAGACACCGGAGATTGTCGGGCCGAGCGGGGTGAGGGAAGCGGTGTGCCCGTGGAAGATTAGTGGGTTGGGTAAGTGAGAGAGAAAGAAGTCGAACGCTGACGCTTTCAAAACCTGAGATCGACTCAACCTCCCAGGTCGCAGTCATTCGCCCCGACAACTCGGTCAGTCCCCTCGCCCCTCTGGGGAGAGGGTTAGGGTGAGGGGGCTATTCCACTGACGCCTACTTGCTATGAGGTTGGTCCGTTAGGGCTCCATAACCAGTCGCTTCACCTTCGTATAAAGTGACAAAGTGAACTCGACTTTGTCGCTCGAAAGGTGACAACGCCGATGACAGTTCGGGCACAGAGCCACAGCGTTAGTAATGCAATCCGACCCTTTCTGCGCCAAATGCTTTACATGATGAACCTCAAGAAACGGTAAACCATCGGCTTCAAACGGCGCTTTCTGGCCACAGCCTTCGCAAATCCCCTTGGCTAAATCAGCAACCCAGGCTCTAACCTTCGGGTCACGGACATAGGACGTGGTGACGGTGCTAGCTTGTTGTGGGTTCGGATTACCCGCTGGCTCAACCTTAAGCCCTTGCTTCTGCAATTTGGACGCTCGGCTGATCAACGTCTCATGGTTTGAGGTCGGAGCATATTCACCGGTACCTGGGACGATTTTACTGGCCAATACCTTGCGAATCCGCTCGCCAACCCCAGCGCCGATATTCTTGGCGGGCATGTAGCCGCCAATTCGCGGTAAGTCCATTTGCTCCAGCACGGCAGAGATATTCTGCATGCGGTACTCAACCGAAGAGGCGCTACGTTTGCTCAACGGACCTTCACGCAAAAGCTGATTCTCAACGGACTTCTTAAACGCCTGGCCGTTTTGCTCAAGGCCCAGCATTTTCAGATAAGCATCGACCGAAGCCTCAAGCTCCTGATCACTCCAGCCACTTTTTTCCTTTGGGGTATCCATACAATCGCCGAGGGTTGAAAACCCTCGGACGATACTGAGTGGCCATTACTTCGTCTACGAAATTTCCTACAGAAATATCCAGTTTTCCGCTCGAATGCTGCCGCGAGGAACTACGTAAAACTACTTGCTAACCTGCCGAGGCCTTGGATCACTGAAGCCACTACCTTCCGCCACCAAGGCCGAACCACCGGCACCCGCCCCCAAGTCCAACCGGAGGGCGGACGGCAGAGGTTGCGGTGAGTGAAGACAATGGGAATAAACAGCTTAGATATGGAGGGGTGATTATAAATAGGATGTGAGAGCCGCCGCATGCTCACATTTAGAGACCTCTACTTGTGAGTCTGAATAGGGCGAGAGCCAACTGCAGGTAGGCTTCAAGCTTTCCGCGTAATTAATTTAATTGGGGTCGCGTAGAGTTGCAAAAGCATATTTATGTATGTGTATCCTGGGCCGCTTCTAGATTAGAAATTTTGTAGATGTCAGCGGAGAGGTTAATGTCCGGTAGTTTTGAGGGGGGAATGCCTGATGGTTACCTTTTTCTTGTCAGAATATTATTTAGTGATATGGTTGTTGGGTTTTGCGATTTTGCGATGAAAACTTTTGCTGGAGGGTGTATGACTAAATACTTAGGTGGTGTAAAGGGGCGGATACCTAATACAAGTAAGGATGTTGATATAGCCCTTGGTGAGAAGGACTTGATCATAACTGGAGCAAATGGTTCAGGTAAGACCTCTTTTCTAAAGGAACTTTACAGAAAGGCAAGCTTGCTTGTTGCAGAGAAAAAAATAGCTGATCTTCCTAATCTTAAGAGTAGTTTAAAGATGCAGCTGGATTTTTTTGGCTACTCAAGAGAAAGGCACTAGTGCCTATAGTAATGCCATGTCTATGGTGGAGCACTATAGAAAACAATTGGATGATTTAAGTGGTGGCCTGAATCTTGAAGTTAAAGATGGGTTGGCGTTCTCAAGTTTGTTGGATGATAGAGTGGCTGTGCTTGCTTATTTTGAAGCTGCTCGTCTCGCTAGTATCTCTCATGCGGATACTGCTAAGGGGGTGATTTCAGAACAAGAGAGATACAAGTCTGTGGATGTTCGTCAGAAGCTAAGTGGAGGGTTGGAGCAACATTTGGTTAACCTACGAAATCGTAGGTCTTTAGCTTTGACTGAGGATAATGATAAAGAGTTTGCAGCTAAAATTCTAACGTGGTTTCATAAGTTTGAGAGCGATTTAAAGGAGCTGATGGAAGACGCTTCGACTAAGTTGGAGTTTGATTCGGATAGATTGAAGTTTACCATAGCTCAAACCGGGAAGGTGCCGTACACGTTTCAAACTTTATCGTCGGGTTACCTGGCTATATTTGATATTTATGCTGATCTCTTGATGCGTACCGAGTATTTTAAGGTTCTTCCAGAGGAGTTGGTTGGACTGGTTTTTATTGATGAGTTGGATGCGCATTTGCATGTTTCTCTACAGCGGCTAATTCTCCCGTTTTTAACTAGGTCTTTTCCTTTGGTGCAGTTTGTGGTTACAACTCATTCTCCGTTTGTAATTATGTCGGTTGATGATGCGGTAATCTTCGACATTGGCCGGAATCAACAGGTTGATGAGGATTTGTCATTGTACTCGTACTCTGCTGTTATGGAGGGGGTTCTAGGAACAAGGACAACATCCAAGCTGTTGGATGAAATTATTAGTAGAATTGCTTCTATTGTGAACTCTGGCGATGTCAACTCCGAGGAGTTGAGTGGTTTGCTTGAAAAAATCAGACCGGTGGAAGGGAAGCTGGATAGTCAGTCTCGAGCATTTTATATGAAGGGTATGAATGCTTTGCTGGATGAAGGAGAGGTGTGATGTTTAATGTTGTTCGACCTTTTCCCGCTCCTGCCTGTTTGAGTGAAGGTAAATATAATCACAGCGAAGTGGTTGACCTTCTTCATCCAATGTTTTATGGGAAATGCTACCTGTGTGAGCAGGACGAATTGTCCAGCCCTGAAATTGAGCATTTCGATCCGCATGAAAAGGATGTGGTCAAAAAATTTGACTGGTCTAATCTTTATTATTCATGTGGGCGATGTAATAGTATAAAAAGCAATATTCATAAAGATCTGTTGGATTGTTGTGATGCGTCACTTAATGTGTTTAGGATGATTAAGTGTGTTTTGCCGAGTATTCCAAGTGGGTCGATTGAAGTAAAGGCAATGATCAATCCTGAAGGCGTTAAGGTGGTGAATACTGTTAATTTGTTGCATAAATGCTATAACGAAGATGCCACCCCGTTGAGGGGGATAACCAGGTCAGTACTCATGGAGCGTTTGTTTGAGTATTACACTGATTTTCTTGGGTATCGCTTCACGTTAAAAAGTAAGAAGTCCACTACTCAAGAGCGAGAGCTCGCAAAAGGTAGGATTGAGTCGATGTTGGAAGTTGGTTTTCCTTTCTCGGTTTTTTGGCGTTGGCATGTAATAGAGGACTCATTCCTATCTGAACAGTTGAAGGGTAGGATGAATTTTTAGTGTTTATTTTTTAGGGGGTGATTTGGAGGGGAGTGCATTGTTGGGCTTAATGCTGATAAGGAGTTAAGTTGGGGTTGGTGTGTTTTAGAACAAAAAAGCCCTGACTGCGTTCAGGGCTTTTTTGTTCTGTCGATTTAACTCAATTGGCTAGGTATCTGCTACTTCAGAAATCAATCCCAGCTCAAAGCCCCACCAGTCTGATACTCAATAACCCGCGTCTCAAAGAAATTCTTCTCTTTCTTCAAGTCCATAATCTCGCTCATCCAAGGGAACGGGTTAGTCGTCCCTGGGTACTCTTCCTTCAAACCAATCTGCGACAAACGACGGTTAGCGATGAACTTCAGGTAGTCCTCCATCATCGCCGCATTCATGCCCAGCACGCCGCGAGGCATGGTGTCACGAGCGTATTCGATCTCCAGCTGAGTGCCCTGCAGAATCATCTGCGAAGCTTCTTCCTTCATTTCAGCATCCCACAGGTGTGGGTTTTCGATTTTGATCTGGTTGATCACGTCGATGCCGAAGTTCAGGTGCATGGATTCGTCGCGCAGGATGTACTGGAACTGCTCGGCGACGCCGGTCATTTTGTTGCGGCGGCCCATGGAGAGGATTTGGGTGAAGCCGCAGTAGAAGAAGATGCCTTCCAGAACGCAGTAGTAGGCGATCAGGTTGCGCAGCAGTTCTTTGTCGGTTTCGACGGTGCCGGTTTCGAACTTCGGATCGGAGATCGAACGGGTGTACTTCAGGCCCCAGGTGGCTTTTTTCGCGACCGATGGGATCTCGTGGTACATGTTGAAGATCTCGCCTTCATCCATGGCCAACGATTCGATGCAGTACTGGTAGGCGTGGGTGTGGATCGCCTCTTCGAACGCCTGGCGCAGGATGTACTGGCGGCATTCCGGGTTGGTGATCAGGCGGTACACGGCCAGCACCAGGTTGTTGGCAACTAGGGAGTCGGCGGTGGAGAAGAAGCCGAGGTTGCGCATCACGATGCGGCGCTCGTCGTCGGTCAGGCCTTCCGGGTTTTTCCAGAGGGCGATGTCGGCGGTCATGTTGACTTCTTGCGGCATCCAGTGGTTTGCGCAGCCGTCCAGGTACTTCTGCCAGGCCCAGTCGTATTTGAACGGGACGAGTTGGTTGAGGTCGGCGCGGCAGTTGATCATGCGCTTTTCGTCGACCGCAACGCGGGCAGAAGCGCCTTCGAGTTCGGCCAGGCCTTCGGCGACGTCGAGTTTGTCGAGGGCGGCCTTGGCGCGGATGATCGCAGCCGAGTCGGTGGCGGTTACGGCGCGCGCTTCAAGCGCTGCGGCACCACCGGCGCTGTCGAGGCGGTCCATGTTGGCTTCAGTAGCGTGGCCAGCATTGGCGCCTTTGGCGACAACTTCGCCGTCTTCTTTGTCGAATTCGTCCCAGCTCAGCATGACGTGTCGTCTCCTGCGTGAGGGCCAGTCGCCCGTGTGAAAACACTGATGGTCGGTTTTTCACACGGCCCGGTGGCCGCGTTGTCTCTAAAAGGAATCGTTTGTTGCAGCAATACGCAGGCAAAAAACAGAAATGTGTACGGGTGTCCTGAAGTCGCTAAGGGCGGAGATAACGTCGTCAGCTCCTGCGGTGGCCTCAGCGTCCTGCATCCTCCTGTAAGGGGATGTTGCAGGCCCGATTTACGGGCGCATTATAGGTGTTTTTTCACGGTTGTGGTGCGACGAAGTGGCTCAGAGAACCCTCGGCAGGGCGCGTAATCAAGGCGGAGCAAGGGTTTACAGGGCTTTGGCCGATGAAGATTTTTTTTGGCGATTTTTGGCGACGTGAGAGTGGTGTAGGCGTTGGTGTTTGCCGTTAAAGCGCCACAAGCCCGACGGGATGGGACTTACAGGGGAGATAGGGTGTTTTGATGGGCTGGATTGTGTCCAGTTTCAGGGGGTAATTGTTTGTGGGGTTTTTTGTTCAAAAAATAACCAAAAATGGCTTTTCACACTACATGTAGTGTTTTGGTTCGGGTTTCTGTGTCTCCAGACACAACGACGCCCGACGAAGGTCGGGCGGTGATGTCGGGTTCGGCAATCAGCCAAACCTCAGCGTTGATGATCAGCCGTTAGAGCAGCCGTTACCCATCACGCTGTAGCGCAGAATATGCCGTTGACCGTTCGAGTCTTCATATTCCATGCGGGCTGGTACAACTTCGCAAACGCTTGGAACTTCGCTCATGGAGATAACTTTGGCGATGTCCAGGTGAGTCGAGTAAGTGTATTCCTCAACCGGTACGGTGTTGCTGGCAACATCAGTCGGGATCTCGTCTGCCATGGCGGTTGCGCACAGACTGCTGAGGGCCAGAACCAATAAAGCTTTCATTTCAATTTTACCTTTCTAAGGTCGAGTGGGGTCACGCAACCTTTTTGGGGTTGCGTGTGGAACTTGATAACTAAGTGTTGGATTAACTGCCTTCGTGGGGGCTGCAACTGGGTTAATCACGTTTGCCGTGTTGGCGAGGCTGATTTTAGGCGCCCGAGTTGCACGCATATAGGTGTGCTTTTGATAAAGACTTTTGGCATATCCTGTAACAATCCCTTAAAAACGACCTCGTATGCTTCAGGACCGCCTTTCTCGAAATGGCTGAAAGCCAATGAAACCGCGGTGTCTGAGCGGTTCGCTCGGTAAGCACGACGTTTTGTAGGGGCTTGTTACTACCATCGTCGAATGGTTCTATAGGCCCGCCTCGGGCTACAACGGGGCCATACAAAAACAACTATTCCACCGAGGTAAGAAAGATGAGTGCGGCTTCTCTGTATCCCGTTCGTCCCGAGGTTGCGGCCAATACGCTGACTGACGAGGCGACCTACAAGGCCATGTACCAGCAGTCGGTCGTCAACCCGGACGGTTTCTGGCGCGAGCAAGCCAAGCGCCTCGACTGGATCAAGCCTTTCACCACGGTGAAGCAGACGTCCTTCGACGATCACCATGTCGATATCAAGTGGTTCGCCGATGGCACCCTGAACGTTTCCTACAACTGCCTGGACCGCCATCTCGCCGAGCGTGGCGATCAGATCGCGATCATCTGGGAGGGCGATGACCCGGCCGAGAGCCGCAACATCACCTACCGCGAGTTGCACGAACAAGTCTGCAAGTTCGCCAACGCCCTGCGCGGCCAGGATGTGCATCGCGGCGACGTGGTGACTATCTATATGCCGATGATTCCCGAAGCCGTGGTCGCCATGTTGGCCTGTACCCGGATCGGTGCGATTCACTCGGTGGTGTTCGGCGGCTTCTCGCCGGAAGCCCTGGCCGGTCGGATCATCGACTGCAAATCGAAAGTGGTGATCACCGCTGACGAAGGCCTGCGTGCCGGCAAAAAGATCTCGCTCAAGGCCAACGTCGATGACGCGCTGACCAACCCGGAAACCAGCAGCATCCAGAAGGTCATCGTGTGCAAGCGCACCGGTGGCAACATCAAGTGGAACCAGCACCGCGACATCTGGTACGAAGACCTGATGAAAGTCGCGGGCACCGTGTGTGCGCCGAAAGAGATGGGCGCCGAAGAAGCGCTGTTCATCCTGTATACCTCGGGCTCCACCGGCAAGCCGAAGGGCGTGCAGCACACCACTGGCGGTTATCTGTTGTACGCCGCGCTGACCCACGAGCGCGTGTTCGACTACCGTCCGGGCGAAATCTACTGGTGCACCGCCGACGTCGGCTGGGTCACCGGCCACACCTATATTGTCTATGGCCCGCTGGCCAACGGCGCGACCACCTTGCTGTTCGAAGGCGTGCCGAATTACCCGGACATTACCCGGGTGGCGAAGATCATCGACAAGCACAAGGTCAACATCCTCTACACCGCGCCGACCGCAATCCGCGCCATGATGGCGCAGGGCACCGCAGCCGTTGAAGGTGCGGATGGCAGCAGCCTGCGTCTGCTGGGTTCGGTCGGTGAGCCGATCAACCCGGAAGCGTGGGACTGGTACTACAAGAACGTCGGCCAATCTCGTTGCCCGATCGTCGATACCTGGTGGCAGACCGAAACCGGCGCGACCCTGATGAGCCCGCTGCCGGGCGCTCACGCGCTCAAGCCGGGCTCGGCGGCGCGTCCGTTCTTCGGGGTGGTGCCGGCGTTGGTCGACAACCTGGGCAACATCATCGAGGGCGTTGCCGAGGGTAACCTGGTGATTCTCGATTCGTGGCCAGGTCAGGCGCGTACGCTGTACGGCGATCACGACCGCTTCGTCGACACCTACTTCAAGACGTTCCGTGGCATGTACTTCACCGGTGACGGCGCGCGCCGCGATGCCGATGGCTACTGGTGGATCACTGGGCGCGTGGATGATGTGCTCAACGTTTCCGGTCATCGTATGGGCACGGCCGAGATTGAAAGCGCGATGGTCGCTCACCCGAAAGTCGCCGAAGCGGCGGTGGTCGGTGTGCCGCATGACATCAAAGGGCAGGGCATTTATGTCTACGTCACCCTCAACGGTGGCGAAGAACCGAGCGAAGCGCTGCGCCTGGAACTGAAAAACTGGGTGCGCAAAGAGATCGGTCCGATTGCCTCGCCGGATGTCATCCAGTGGGCGCCAGGCCTGCCGAAAACCCGCTCGGGGAAAATCATGCGGCGTATCCTGCGCAAGATTGCTACGGCTGAATACGACGGGCTGGGGGATATCTCCACCCTGGCTGATCCGGGTGTGGTGCAGCATTTGATCGATACGCACAAGACCATGAACGTCGCGTAACAGCCGTTCTCGTGTCGTCGAAAGCCCCGCCCGGTGTAGAGCCTGGCGGGGCTTTTTTTTGTGGTGGTCAGGTTGTACTCGTTCCCACGCTCCGCGTGGGAATGCATCCCGTGACGCTCCGCGTCACAGCGTCAACAGCGGACGCGGAGCGTCCATGGCGGCATTCCCACGCGGAGCGTGGGAACGATCAGACACCACATCACCAACCAATATTTATCGGCTTCCCCTGTACGACGCTTCCCACTGTTACCCGCCGCCCTTCAAGTAACTAAATGTGTAACCGCTTGCCCGCTTTCGAGGCATTGGGAAACGCAAAGCCCCGTTTTAGGGCCTCTCCAGACCACCTAAAAAATAAGACACAACGCTGCGCTTGCCGGATTAGAAGGGTTTGCGAATAATAGGCCCGCAATTTGCAACATAGATCGGTTCACTGTCTTTTGCTCTTGCATGAATTTGCAGGGCTGTCAATGCGCTCGGTCGGGTTTCTCAGTGCTTCTGTAATTTGTTGTCGCATTGAAGAAATATCGGCTTCGGGCCTGTCGTTAGAATGCCGATCACTCGCTCGTCGTTGCCTGTGTTGAAATCAGAGCTGAACTCAACGCAACAATCCTACGACGCAGCGCAGCTTTCAATTTCCACCCATTCGCATATTGGGCTGTCGCTCACTCTGCCGTTTTCGCCCTATACCGATGGAGTCCTAAGATGAAGAAACTCGTGCTTCTTGGCGCCCTGGCACTGTCCGTGCTGTCCCTGCCGACGTTCGCCGATGAAAAGCCTCTGAAAATTGGTATCGAGGCGGCTTACCCTCCGTTCGCATCCAAAGCACCGGACGGCAGCATCGTCGGTTTCGACTACGACATCGGCAACGCCCTGTGCGAAGAGATGAAGGTCAAGTGCGTTTGGGTCGAGCAAGAGTTCGACGGTCTGATCCCGGCACTCAAAGTGCGCAAGATCGATGCGATCCTGTCGTCCATGTCGATCACTGACGACCGCAAGAAGTCCGTGGACTTCACCAACAAGTACTACAACACCCCGGCACGTCTGGTCATGAAGGCCGGTACGCAGGTCAGCGACAACCTGGCCGAGCTCAAGGGCAAGAAAATCGGTGTGCAACGCGGTTCGATCCACAACCGTTTCGCCGAAGAAGTCCTGAAGCCGCTGGGTGCTGAAATCAAGCCGTACGGCTCGCAGAACGAAATCTACCTGGACGTGGCTGCCGGTCGCCTCGATGGCACCGTGGCCGACGCCACCCTGCTGGATGACGGCTTCCTGAAAACCGACTCGGGCAAAGGCTTCGCCTTCGTTGGCCCGGCCTTCACCGACGAGAAATACTTCGGCGACGGCATTGGTATTGCCGTGCGTAAAGGCGACAAGGCTGAGCTGGACAAGATCAACGCCGCCATCGTCGCCATTCGTGCGAATGGCAAGTACAAGCAAATCCAGGACAAGTACTTCAACTTCGATATTTACGGTAAGTAAATAGTCGCAGCTGTCAGTCCGAAATGGCGCAAGCAACAGGATCTCTGAGGTTTGCGCCATTTTTTCATCCCAACTTTCGAGGACCTGAATCATGTTGAAAGGCTACGGGGCTGTCATCCTCGATGGCGCATGGCTGACGCTTCAGCTCGCCTTGTCGTCCATGGCCTTGGCCATTGTTCTGGGTCTGATCGGGGTCGCATTGCGCCTGTCGCCGGTACGCTGGCTGGCCTGGCTGGGCGATCTGTATTCCACGGTGATCCGCGGGATTCCCGATCTGGTGCTGATTTTGCTGATTTTCTACGGCGGTCAGGACTTGCTCAACCGTGTTGCACCATTGCTCGGCTATGACGACTACATCGACCTGAACCCGTTGGTCGCCGGTATCGGCACCCTGGGTTTCATCTTCGGTGCGTACCTGTCGGAAACCTTCCGTGGGGCCTTCATGGCGATCCCGAAAGGCCAGGCAGAAGCCGGTGCGGCGTACGGCATGAGCAGTTTTCAGGTGTTTTTCCGGGTATTGGTGCCACAGATGATTCGCTTGGCGATTCCGGGCTTTACCAATAACTGGCTGGTGTTGACCAAGGCGACTGCGCTGATTTCGGTGGTCGGTCTGCAAGACATGATGTTCAAGGCCAAGCAGGCGGCAGATGCCACCCGCGAGCCTTTCACCTTCTTCCTCGCAGTAGCCGCGATGTACCTGGTGATCACCAGTGTCTCGTTGTTGGCATTGCGTCACCTTGAGAAGCGCTACTCGGTAGGCGTAAGGGCGGCTGATCTATGATCTTCGACTACAACGTCATTTGGGAGGCCTTGCCGCTGTACTTCGGCGGCCTGGTCACCACCCTCAAACTGCTCGCGCTGTCGCTGCTGTTCGGTTTGCTGGCCGCCTTGCCGCTGGGCTTGATGCGGGTTTCCAAGCAGCCGATCGTCAACATGTCGGCCTGGCTCTACACCTACGTGATCCGCGGCACGCCGATGCTGGTGCAGCTGTTCTTGATCTACTACGGTCTGGCGCAATTCGAAGCGGTACGTGAAAGCTTCCTCTGGCCGTGGCTGTCCAGCGCGACGTTCTGTGCGTGCCTGGCCTTCGCGATCAACACCAGCGCCTACACCGCTGAAATCATCGCCGGCAGCCTGCGCGCTACGCCGAACGGTGAGATCGAGGCGGCCAAGGCCATGGGCATGTCGCGCTTCAAGATGTACAAGCGCATCCTGCTGCCGTCGGCCCTGCGCCGGGCGCTGCCGCAGTACAGCAACGAAGTGATCATGATGCTGCAGACTACCAGTCTGGCGTCCATCGTGACCTTGATCGACATCACCGGTGCCGCGCGTACCGTGAACGCTCAGTACTACTTGCCGTTCGAGGCCTACATCACCGCAGGCGTGTTCTACCTGTGCATGACGTTCATTCTGGTGCGTCTGTTCAAGATGGCCGAGCACCGCTGGCTGGGCTATCTGGCCCCGCGCAAGCACTGAAACCACTGACTGACTGTTTTTGTGAGAACCGACAGCATGTACAAACTTGAAGTCCAAGACCTGCATAAACGCTACGGCAGTCACGAAGTGCTCAAGGGCGTGTCCCTGAAAGCGGCGGCCGGCGATGTGATCAGCATCATCGGCTCCAGTGGCTCCGGCAAAAGTACTTTCCTGCGTTGCATCAACCTGCTTGAGCAACCGCACGCCGGCAAGATTCTGCTCAACAACGAAGAGCTGAAACTGGTGGCGAACAAGGACGGCGCGCTGAAAGCCGCCGACCCGAAACAACTGCAGCGCATGCGTTCGCGGTTGTCGATGGTGTTCCAGCATTTCAATCTGTGGTCGCACATGACCGCGATGGAAAACATCATGGAAGCGCCGGTCCACGTGCTGGGCATGTCCAAGGCCGAAGCCCGTGAAAAGGCCGAGCTGTATCTGGCCAAGGTTGGCGTGTCCCATCGCAAGGATGCTTACCCTGGCCATATGTCCGGTGGTGAGCAGCAGCGCGTGGCGATTGCCCGTGCGTTGGCGATGGAACCCGAGGTGATGCTGTTCGACGAACCGACCTCGGCGCTCGACCCGGAGCTGGTGGGTGACGTGCTGAAAGTGATGCAGGCGCTGGCCCAGGAAGGCCGGACCATGGTTGTGGTGACGCACGAAATGGGCTTTGCCCGTGAAGTGTCGAACCAGTTGGTGTTCCTGCACAAAGGCGTGGTTGAAGAAAGCGGTAACCCGCGTGAAGTGCTGGTCAATCCACAGTCCGAACGTCTGCAACAATTCCTCTCGGGTAGCCTGAAGTAATCGCTCCCGTTACGCACCAAATTAGGTCATGCTGCGCACCGCGCGCCAGATGGTCTAATTTGGTTGCAGCCGCCTTTGGCTTTAACACTGTTTTCGTTTCGGACTGCCCGCCATGACTGCCCATCGAATTGGTTTCCTGATTTGGCCCAGCACTAAAGCCTTGACGCTGGCGCTGGCCGAGGAGGCCTTGCGTGTTGCTCAGCGCGTGCATCCGGATGTTGTTTACGAACTCTCGTTTCTGCAGGCCGAAACGCCTGCCGAAGGGGCTTGGCAATTGCCGGGTGAGGCGTGGACCGGCAAGCTGGAAAACTTCCAGAAGCTGTTCCTGCTGGCCGATGAGCCACCGACGACGTTGGCGCCAGCGCTCAGCAGCGCGCTCAAGCAATTGGTGCGTGCCGGTTGCGTGATTGGCGGTCTGTCGGCCGGTGTCTATCCGTTGGCCCAGCTCGGTTTGCTCGATGGCTATCGTGCTGCGGTGCATTGGCGCTGGCAGGATGATTTCACCGAGCGCTTCCCCAAGGTCATCGCTACCAGCCATCTATTCGATTGGGATCGCGATCGCCTGACGGCGTGCGGCGGGATGTCGGTGCTCGATCTGTTGCTGGCGGTGCTGGCCCGTGACCACGGTGCTGAACTGGCCGGTGCGGTGTCCGAAGAACTGGTGGTCGAGCGTATTCGTGAAGGCGGTGAGCGTCAGCGCATCCCATTGCAGAATCGCCTCGGCTCCAGCCATCCGAAACTCACGCAAGCCGTGTTGCTGATGGAAGCCAATATCGAAGAACCGCTGACCACCGACGAAATCGCCCAGCATGTGTGCGTGTCCCGTCGGCAGTTGGAGCGGATTTTCAAGCAGTACCTCAACCGCGTACCGAGCCAGTACTACCTGGAACTGCGCCTGAACAAGGCCCGGCAGATGTTGATGCAAACCAGCAAGTCGATCATCCAGATCGGCCTGTCGTGTGGCTTTTCCTCGGGGCCGCATTTCTCCAGTGCCTACCGCAACTTCTTCGGTGCCACGCCGCGGGAAGATCGCAACCAGCGGCGTAGCAGCAGCCCGTTCGAATTGTCTTCGGTGCCATCGGAGCGTGGGTGATCAGGCACGCCACGCCCTGAGCTGAAGGCTGCTTTACTCGTCGACCTCGGTGCCGTCAGTGGACGAAACCTCCATTTCACCTCGATCGATCACCTCTTGCACACCGAAGTCGGTGCCCGTCCTTTCGAAGAAACCGATCAGCCGCAACAGGCTCTCCTCGGAAAATTGATTGCCTCTTAACGTGATGTTTTCAGCGAGTTCCACCGGCAGTTCCAGCACATCGCTCGGAACTTCGCTGATGGCGTTGCCACTGAGATCGGCCCAGTCCAGCTCTGTCATTTGCAGCAGGCCGTGCGGAATTTCGGTGATGCCGGTTTCATTCAGCAGCACGGTCGCCAGCCCTGTCATCTGGCTGAGGTCAGGCGTTCGCCCTAGAGGGTTGCGGGCCAGATCGAGATAGTCGAGCTGTTCCATTCCCGCCAACGCGCTTACTGACTCCGCTGTCAGATTGATGCGGCATTCCGGGAGCGACAACGACCGCAGCTGCCCCATCTTGAACACGGCATCGGGAATGTTGCCCAGGTTGCAGTCGCGAAGCCTGAGACTTTTGAGCTTGGGAAAGGACTCCAGAAAACCTCCGATGCGGGTTATGCCATCGGTGCTCAGTATCTCCAGCGACGTCACATGGCTGAAGTCGGCGCTCAGGGTCGGCAGCTCTCCATTGATGAGGAGGAGGATGACGAGTTCAAACGTGGGCTCAAGCGCCTCATTAAAATCATCCAGATCGGTTTCATGTCGCCAGCACTGTTCCAGCAATTGCTTGAACTCGTCGCGACTCGAGTGCTCGATGAGCTGTTGCTGTGCATTGAAAGGTTCACCGGTCAGCGGGTGTCGGGCCGGCAGATCGGCCGTCCAGGCAGACAAGTCAGTGCTGAGTCGGCTGAGCTCTGCTTCCAGACTTGCCAGTTCAAGTCGACCGTCTTCCAGTGTGCCGGGCAACTCGTACACGAAGTCGCTCGCCTGCTCGACCTCCAGGTTCGGGTACAGCGCCCTGACTCGTTCGATATCCGCCTCGGGGGCATAGACCCCCAGGTCAAAGAGGGAGTCGAAGTAGTGGCGCTTGATCAGTTGTCGCGCATTCTCGGAGAGTGGGTTATGCGTAAGAAACACGCTGTGTTTTTGGTACGCCGGACTGTCGAATAATTCGCGAGGCAGTTCGCTGATCCTGTTGCCGGAAAGTCTGGCGGTGTCGAGCTTGGGGTGGTGCATGATGCTGGCAGGAATGTCGGTCAGGCCGGTATGGCTCAGGTCAAGATGAACGAGTTCGGGCATTGATTCGACGCTGGGCGCCGCACTGAACGGATTGTTGAATAGATCCAGCATGACCAGTTTGTTCAATGAAGACAGTTTCGACCAGGTGACAGCGTCGAGCTGGATGCCGCAATCACTGAGCACCAGCGCGTCGAGGTTGGGCATTCGGGTAATGGCGTCGGGGAGGGTGGCCAGGGAGAAGCGGCGCAAATCGAGACGGTGCAGGCCTTTGAAGTTCTGCAGAAACCCGTGGAGGCCATGTGCCGCACGACTGCCTTCCAAAGACAGCAGTGACACATGACTGAAATCGGCAGTCAGTGTCGGCAGATCACCGAGTAACGGTTCTGCGAACCTGAGCACATACCGGCCGGTGCCATCCGGGGCGTCAAAGTCCCGATCGGATTGTCGGCGCCAGCTACGCTGGATTTCCTGGGCCAGTAACCGGCGATTGTGTTGTGCGACCTGTTGCTCCAGATCGCTGAGCGCAACCCTGGTTTCGGGGTGGACGGTGGGCGTATCGGTTACCCAGATTCCCAGGTCCCGATGCAGTTGTTCGAACTCGTTGGCCAGGCGTGAGAGCTCTACGCGAGCGCCGTCGGGATGACGCTGTAGTGCCAGGACCGTGGGCTCGAGTTCTTCCGCTGAAAGGCTGGGGTAAACCTCGCGAACCCTGTCGTTGAGGGTCGGCGTCGTGCGGTTGTTGCGACTGTAACCCTGTGTGCCACCCGGCAGGCGCATGGTTGTCGGGTCGTAGAACGGTTTTCGATGAGGGTGTTTTGCGAGCAGTGTGCGTAACGCCGGTTGGTCCACAGCGTGTTCGGCGATGCGCTGTTTGAGGGACTCACCGTCTTCGAGGGTGAAGCCCAATGCCGTGCGATCTGCATCCGGCAACGCCAGAAGGATGGCGTGATAAAAGTCGCCGGGTGGTTTTTTGTTCTCGTGCACCTGGTAGGTGAAGTCATCAGCAAGCACCAGCGTTCTGAGGATCGGCGCGTCGGCCTGGCCAATGCTGTCGCGCAAGGTGCCGTCGTGCGAATAATCCCTCACCTCGATGCGCAGGCGCTCGGGCCAGCCGGGTAATGATTCGAGACTATGTAAAGCCAGTCGGTGCGTATCTGCCGACTCCATGTCTTCGAGATAAAACCCCTCATAGGCTCTGGCGACACGCACGGCCTCCATGGCTTTTAGCGCCACGTCCTTGAGTCGCTGCGGCACTCGACCGTTGTGCAGGCTTATCAGCTCGGTGCCTGTTGCATTGCTCACCAGTTCTTGCGCGATGTCTGTCGGTAAGTTCTGTACTGCGCCGAGCAGTAGCTGAACGTGCCGATCATCGGTTTTTTCAAGTTCGCGGTAGCGAGATTCGAACAGCGATTTGCGCTGGTTCAGGGCCTGATAATGCTCGGGTTGGTCGCTGCTGGTCTGCTCGATCAAGGCCTGAATGTCCCGATCGATCTTGAAGCGCTTGATGGTGTCGGTCAGCAGCGACGGCGGGCGATAATTTTCGACGTGTGTTTCGCGCAATACGTTGTCGTGAAAGCCGCTGATCCGCAGGATCTGTTCGCGTTCGACGCTGCTGAACGACTCGACGCTATGGCCGAGGCGACGCATGACGGTGTCCCGGTCCCAGCGCAGCGGTTGTTCGAGTCCGGTTTGCCAGGCGCCGTGGTTGTTATGCCGCAGGGGTGGCTGATAAGCGTCGGCGCGACTCGGATGCTGAAGTGCAAACTGGCCGGTCTCGCTATTCAAGCGCACGGCATAGCGCTTGTCTTCAAGGGGCAGAAGGGTCTGGCCCTGGTGTTGATACAGGCCGAGGTGATCGGGTTTGGCCTCGGTCGGCAAGTTTACGGAGTGCTCGTAAGGTGTCAGGTCCGGCTTCCAGTAGCGTGTTTTGCCGTCGGCAGCCTTGGCGGGGATGAGTCGGTCGAACAGCGCCAGTGTGTCGCGGGGCAGCAGGGGTTTGATCTCCCCAACGGCAATGACGCCTCCCACCGCGAAGGTCCCCAGTTGGACGAGCGATTCGACGACGCCGATCAGGTGTCCGAACGCCTCTTTTTGCAGGCCTTCGGCCCAGTCGACGATGCCTTCAAAAGCCTCGTCGAGCAGTTGGTAGGTCATGTAGGCCAGTGTCAGTTCGCCGAGGAACGGAACAAAGGGCAGGGCGACGAACGCGGCCCCTTCAAGGATCGTTGAGGCGACTTTGCTGAAGGCGTCCCATAGCGCCCATCGTGCGTTTTGGTCGGCGCTGGCGGTGGAGACGGCAATAGTTTGCGCATCATTGAGGATCTTGTTCAGTTGTCGTTGATAGAGGTGGGACCACAGGTCGGTTCTGATCGTGCTCAGTGAGAATCGCAAATCGGGTTTGTCGATGGGCGTCTCTCGCCAGCTGGGCAGCGGGTCGCCGTGCTGATGCTGGTGCCAGGTCACGGCGCTAAGGCGGCGGTTGAGGTTGGCGAAAAAATGTCCCCTCTCCTGATGGTCGACGAACTGGCTGAAAAAGCGCTGGTAGGCGGGTGAGCGCAGCTTGCGGGTCAGCTCCGTCATGAACGCCAGCGTGTCGGGATACTGCTTGACGGGATGTTCGGGATCTTCCGGGAGATAGACCACGATCCGCGTTGCCTGGCGCGAGCGTTCAAGATTGGGGGCGAAAATGACAATGCCGGTCAGCGTCGAAGACATCATCGTCAGGTCATGGCAGTGCAACGGCTCGCCGTCCAGCTTCATGCCCGGGCGTCCTTCCAGGAAGCCGAGAATCGCGTCGCAGGTATCGTTTTCAATATCCTGTCGAAGCAGTCCCTGGTGCAGTGCCGACTTGAGTGCGGCTTGCTGCGCGTTCCTGACGCTTGGCTTTAAAACGACGTCGACCAGCGGATTGGTCACGCCCAGGTTGTCGTTGAGGTAGGCGCTGTACTGGCCGCCGATATCCAGTTCTCGGCACAGCCGGGTAAACCCGGCGATGCTGATGTGCTGCTTGATCGTTGGCAGCGTGTCGAACTGTCCCGTGGCGGAGGGTTCGGTGATGAAGGCCGAGGCCGGCTCATAGGCGTCCACCTCAGTCTCCGATGCCTGGAAATTGTGCAGGGCAGCGTCGAGCAATGACACTGTCCAGGTGCGCGCGGCACCGGATTTGACCGGGAACCAGGGGATGGTCTGGGGGATGTACAGGCGCAGGAAGGTGCTCTTGACGTCCAGTTCCAGTCCGAAGCGGGTTTTCAACGCTTCGCTCAGCAGCGGTTCGGCGAAGACACGGGCGTTTTGCAGTTTACTCAGCATCTGCTCCAGCTGGTTTCGATGGGACCAGTGTTCGGTGTTGAGTGCATTCAGTGTCTGCAGTTGCAGGCGGGTTGCGTTGCGATACCGGTGAGGCGTTTCGAGCCTGGCGTTTTTCAGCGCGTTGCGCGTCTCGGGCGACGCTTGTAAGGCCCAGGTCGGGAGGAGTGTGGAAAGGTGTTGGTAGTGGCTGTCCGGATGAGCGGCAAGCTCGTCGTTGTGTTGATTCATGCGCAAGTCCCTTGGCGTTTGGAGTAGACGCAAGGAAAACAAACGGCGATGCGCTCTGTGCAGTACATAATTACCGTCCGGCTGGACAAGCCTGCCTATAACGTACTCCGGCAGTTTAAACTGCGCCTTTGCGACGCTATTTGTCGCATTGCCGTAAACCCGGAGAAATCCGGGGTTTGCGCTATAAGAAGTTGTCGCTTGGCGGCAAGGCCGGGCTGAAAACTGTCCTTACAATCCCCTCATCGCTCGCCAGTTTCAGGCGGGTGTTTCTCATCAGGAGACTCCGATGTCCGTTGAGCACGCTGCGGTACAACGCGCCGATTTTGACCAGGTAATGGTTCCCAACTACGCGCCTGCCGCTTTCATTCCGGTACGTGGCGCCGGTTCCCGCGTTTGGGACCAGTCTGGCCGCGAGCTGATCGACTTCGCCGGCGGGATTGCGGTTAACGTATTGGGCCATGCGCACCCGGCACTGGTCGGTGCCTTGACCGAGCAAGCGAACAAGCTGTGGCACGTGTCAAACGTGTTCACCAATGAGCCGGCCCTGCGCCTGGCCCATAAGCTGATCGACGCGACTTTCGCCGAGCGCGTGTTCTTCTGCAACTCCGGCGCCGAAGCCAACGAGGCCGCCTTCAAGCTGGCCCGTCGTGTTGCCCACGATCGTTTCGGTTCCGAGAAATACGAAATCATCGCCGCGCTCAACAGCTTCCACGGTCGTACCCTGTTCACCGTGAACGTCGGTGGCCAGTCGAAGTACTCCGACGGTTTTGGTCCGAAGATCACCGGCATCACTCACGTCAAGTTCAACGATCTGGAAGCGCTCAAAGCGGCCATTTCCGACAAGACCTGCGCGGTAGTGCTGGAGCCGATCCAGGGCGAGGGCGGCGTATTGCCGGCTGAACTTTCGTACCTGCAAGGCGCCCGCGAGCTGTGCACCCAACACAACGCACTGCTGATTTTCGACGAAGTACAAACCGGTATGGGCCGCAGCGGCGAGCTGTTCGCCTACCAGCATTACGGCGTGACGCCGGACATCCTGACCAGCGCCAAGAGCCTGGGCGGCGGTTTCCCGATCGCGGCGATGCTGACCACCGAAGACCTGGCCAAACACCTGGTGGTCGGCACTCACGGCACCACTTACGGCGGCAACCCGCTGGCGTGCGCCGTCGCTGAAGCGGTGATCGACGTGGTCAACACCCCTGAAGTGCTGAACGGCGTCAAAGCCAAGCACGATCTGTTCAAGTCTCGTCTTGAGCAGATCGGCGCCAAGTACGGCCTGTTCACTCAAGTGCGTGGCCTGGGCCTGTTGCTCGGTTGCGTCTTGAGCGAGGCCTGGAAAGGCAAGGCCAAGGACATCTTCAACGCCGCCGAAAAAGAAGGCTTGATGATTCTGCAAGCCGGCCCGGACGTGATTCGCTTCGCGCCAAGCCTGGTGGTTGAAGACGCGGACATCGAAGAGGGCCTGGAGCGCTTCGAACGCGCCGTGGCCAAACTGACTCAAGCCTGATTCAGGCTGCGGTACCGCTCGGCACCTATTCTTAGGGGCAGGTGTCGAGACTATTTTCCTGTGCCGGGCCTGCCCGGCATTTTTTTCCCCGAGTCGGCGCATTTCGTCGACCTGATGTTAAGTAAGGAGTGACACCATGCTGGTGATGCGCCCCGCGCAAATGGCTGATCTGGGCGAGGTACAGCGTCTGGCTGCGGACAGCCCGATTGGTGTCACCTCCTTGCCGGATGATGTCGAACGCTTGAGCGACAAGATCGCCGCAAGCGAAGCGTCGTTCGCTGCCGAGGTCAGCTTCAACGGTGAAGAAAGCTATTTCTTCGTCCTCGAAGACACCGCCACCGGCAAACTGGTGGGCTGCTCGGCCATCGTCGCGTCGGCCGGTTATTCGGAGCCGTTCTACAGCTTCCGTAATGAAACCTTCGTGCACGCCTCTCGCGAGCTGAAGATTCATAACAAGATTCATGTGCTCTCCCAGTGCCACGACCTGACCGGCAACAGCCTGCTGACCAGTTTCTACGTGCTGCCGGAGCTGGTCGGTTCGCCTTGGTCGGAACTCAACTCTCGCGGTCGCCTGCTGTTCGTCGCCAGCCATCCGGAGCGTTTCGCGGATTCGGTGGTTACCGAAATCGTCGGTTACAGCGACGAAAATGGCGACTCGCCGTTCTGGGATGCCATCGGTCGCAACTTCTTCGACCTCAACTACGCCGAAGCCGAGCGTCTGTGCGGGCTCAAGAGCCGGACTTTCCTCGCTGAACTGATGCCGCATTACCCGATCTACGTGCCGCTGCTGCCGGACGCCGCCCAAGAGGCGATGGGCCAGGTGCACCCACGGGCGCAGATCACCTTCGACATCCTGATGCGCGAAGGCTTCGAGACTGATCACTACATCGACATTTTCGACGGCGGCCCGACCCTGCACGCACGTGTCTCGGGGATCCGTTCGATCGCCCAGAGCCGTGTGGTGCCGGTGAAAATCGGTGAGCCGGTCAAAGGTGCCGGTCGTCAGTACCTGGTGGCCAACGCGCAGTTGCAGGATTACCGCGCGGTATTGCTCGAGCTGGATTATGCGCCGGGCAAACCGGTAACCCTGGATCTTGAAGCCGCCGAGGCCTTGGGTGTCGGTGAAGGTGCCAGCGTGCGCCTGGTGGCAGTTTAAGGGCCGATTTCAGGCTTAAGAGCAGAGAGTTTTACGGGTGGCCTGAGCGACCCGTTTGAGGAGATAGCATGATCGTTCGTCCCGTACGCAGCAGCGATTTACCCGCGCTGATCGACCTGGCCCGCAGCACCGGCACCGGCCTGACCACCTTGCCGGCCAACGAAGAGCGTCTGGCTCATCGGGTTGGCTGGGCTGAAAAGACCTTTCGCGGCGAAGCGGGGCGCGGCGACGCGGACTACCTGTTCGTGCTCGAGGACGATAACGGTCGCGTGGTGGGGATTTCCGCGATTGCTGGCGCTGTCGGCCTGCGTGAGCCTTGGTACAACTTTCGGGTCGGTCTGACTGTCAGCGCGTCGCAAGAGCTGAACATCTACCGTGAAATCCCGACGCTGTTCCTGGCCAACGACCTGACCGGTAATTCCGAGCTGTGCTCGTTGTTCCTGCACGCCGATTACCGTTCCGGCCTCAATGGCCGCATGTTGGCCAAGGCGCGGATGCTGTTCATCGCCGAATTCCCGCAGCTGTTCGGCAACAAGATCATCGCCGAAATGCGCGGTGTGTCCGATGAAGCCGGCCGCTCGCCGTTCTGGGAGAGCCTGGGTCGGCACTTTTTCAAAATGGAATTCAGCCAGGCCGATTACCTGACGGGCGTGGGCAACAAGGCGTTCATCGCCGAGCTGATGCCGAAATTCCCGTTGTACACCTGCTTCCTCTCTGAAGACGCGCGCAATGTGATCGGTAAGGTTCACCCTGACACCGAGCCGGCGCTGGCGATGCTCAAGAGCGAAGGCTTCAGCTACCAGGGTTACGTCGACATCTTCGACGCAGGTCCTGCCGTGGAATGCGAAACCGGCAAGATCCGCGCGGTCCGCGACAGCCAGGCGCTGGTACTGGCCATCGGCACTCCGGGTGATGACGCCACACCATTTTTGATTCACAACCGCAAACGCGAAGACTGCCGGATCACTGCCGCTCCCGCACGCTTTGCCGCCGGTACCCTGGTGGTCGACCCGTTGACCGCCAAACGTCTTCAACTCAATGCCGGCGATCAAGTACGTGCCGTGCCGTTGTCTGCTGCTCGGGAGTCGAAATAATGAATTCGCTTTATATCGCAGGTGTTTGGCTGGCGGGCCAGGGTGACACGTTCGAATCGCTGAACCCGGTTACCCAGCAAGTGCTGTGGTCGGGGCAGGGCGCCAGCGCCGCTCAGGTCGAGAGCGCCGTGCAAGCCGCACGTCAGGCCTTCCCGGCCTGGGCCAAACGCTCCCTGGAAGATCGCATCGGTGTGCTGGAAGCCTTTGCCGCCAGCCTGAAAAAACACGCTGACGAACTGGCTCACTGCATCGGTGAAGAAACCGGTAAACCACTGTGGGAAGCCGCGACTGAAGTGACCAGCATGGTCAACAAGATCGCCATTTCGGTGCAGAGCTACCGCGAGCGTACCGGCGAGAAGAGCGGCCCGCTGGGCGACGCCACTGCCGTGCTGCGCCACAAGCCTCACGGCGTGGTGGCGGTGTTTGGACCTTACAACTTCCCTGGGCATTTGCCGAACGGTCACATCGTTCCGGCGCTGCTGGCCGGTAACAGCGTGCTGTTCAAGCCAAGCGAGCTGACTCCGAAAGTCGCCGAGCTGACGGTCAAGTGCTGGATCGAAGCCGGCCTGCCTGCTGGCGTGCTGAACCTGCTGCAAGGCGCGCGTGAAACCGGGATCGCCCTGGCGGCCAATTCAGGGTTAGACGGTCTGTTCTTCACCGGTTCCAGCCGTACCGGCAACCACCTGCATGCGCAGTTCTCCGGTCGCCCGGACAAGATCCTTGCGCTGGAGATGGGCGGCAACAACCCGCTGGTGGTCGATCAGGTCGCTGATCTCGACGCTGCGGTGTACACCATTATTCAGTCGGCGTTCATTTCTGCCGGTCAGCGTTGCACCTGTGCCCGTCGCTTGCTGGTACCGCAAGGCGCCTGGGGCGACACGCTACTGGCACGTCTGGTAGCGGTCAGCGCGACGATCGAAGTCGGCGCGTTCGATCAGCAGCCGGCACCGTTCATGGGCTCGGTAGTTTCTCTGGCCGCTGCCAAGGCACTGATGGATGCGCAAGAACACTTGCTCGCCAACGGCGCCGTGTCGCTGCTGGAAATGACTCAGCCTCAGGCTAACGCCGCGCTGCTGACCCCAGGCATTCTTGATGTCAGCGCGGTTGCCGATCGTCCTGACGAAGAGCTGTTCGGCCCGTTGCTGCAAGTGATCCGTTACGCTGATTTCGAGGCGGCGATCGCGGAAGCCAACAACACCCAATACGGTCTGGCGGCAGGTTTGCTGTCGGATTCCGAAGCGCGTTATCAGCAGTTCTGGCTGGAAAGCCGCGCCGGTATCGTCAACTGGAACAAACAGCTGACCGGCGCCGCGAGTAGCGCACCGTTCGGCGGTGTGGGTGCCTCGGGCAACCATCGCGCCAGTGCCTATTACGCCGCGGATTACTGCGCGTATCCGGTGGCCTCGCTGGAAACCCCGAGCCTGACATTGCCGGCCGCCCTGACCCCTGGCGTGCGGATGTCGTAAGACCGCTTTCGCGAGCAAGCCCGCTCCCACAAGGTTGATGCAAGACTGGAGGGAGGGGTAAGCCAGCCTCTAAAGGTCTGTATGGACCCTGTGGGAGCGGGCTTGCTCGCGAAGGCCGCTACTCGGTCGCATTGAACAGTTACTGATGCCTATAAAAACCAGATTCGTGGAGCCTCGCTGATGAAATCCTATGAAGTCAATTTTGACGGTCTAGTGGGGCCGACCCATAACTACGGCGGTCTGTCCTACGGCAACGTCGCGTCCCAGAGCAACAGCCAGCAGTCTTCCAACCCGAAGGAAGCGGCGCTGCAAGGCCTGGCGAAAATGAAAGCGCTGATGGAAATGGGCTTTCAGCAAGGCGTACTCGCACCGCAAGAACGTCCGGATGTGGGTGCACTGCGCCGCCTGGGTTTCAGCGGCACCGACGCTCAAGTGATCGAGCAAGCCGCCAAGCAGGCGATGCCATTGCTGGTTGCCAACTGCTCGGCGTCGAGCATGTGGGTGGCCAACGCCGCCACGGTCAGCCCGAGTGCTGATACCGCTGACGGTCGCGTGCACTTCACCGCCGCCAACCTCAACTGCAAATATCACCGCAGCATCGAACACCCGACCACCAGCCGCGTGCTGGGGGCGATGTTCGCTGACCAGAAACACTTCGCTCACCACGCAGCATTGCCTGCCGTGGCGCAGTTCGGTGACGAAGGCGCAGCCAACCACACACGTTTCTGCCGTGAATACGGCGAAGCCGGTGTCGAATTCTTCGTGTTCGGTCGCAGCGCGTTCGATACTCGCTACCCGGAACCGCAGAAGTACCCGGCGCGTCAGACTCTGGAAGCTTCGCAAGCGGTTGCCCGCCTGCACGGCTTGAGCGATGACGGCGTGGTGTACGCCCAGCAGAATCCTGCGGTGATCGACCAGGGCGTGTTCCACAACGATGTAATCGCGGTCGGTAACGGCGAAGCGCTGTTCTATCACGAGGATGCGTTCCTCGACACCGAGCAGATGCTCGCCGAGCTGTCGGCCAAGCTTGCCAAGCGTGGCGGCCAGTTCAAGGCGATCTGTGTTCCGCGCTCCCAGGTATCGGTCGAAGATGCCGTGCGTTCTTACCTGTTCAACAGCCAGCTGCTGTCGCGTGCTGACGGTTCGATGCTGCTGATCGTGCCGCAAGAGTGCCAGAACAACCCGCGCGTCTGGCAATACCTGCAAGAGCTGACCAGCTCTGGCGGCCTGATTCGTGAAGTGAAAGTCTTCGATCTCAAGCAAAGCATGCAGAACGGCGGTGGCCCGGCTTGCCTGCGGTTGCGTGTCGCACTGAATGAAACCGAGCTGGCGGCGGTCAACCCAGGGGTTATCATGACCGCGCCGTTGTATGGCACGCTGACCCAATGGGTCGACAAGCACTACCGTGACCGCATGACCGAAAGCGATCTGGCGGACCCACAATTGTTGCTTGAGTGCCGGACGGCACTGGATGAACTGACGCAAATCCTTAAACTGGGCGCGGTTTATCCATTCCAGATCAATTGAAAGCCCGCGTCCTGCTCATGAAGAGTCGGACGCGTTGCTTTATCTCCAGATGAGAACGTAATAATGAGCGATACCCTGCAGCTGATTCTTGAAGACACCGACGGCACTCAACTGGAAACCTCCTGCACCCGCGTTGCGGTGATGTGGCAAGGCAAAGAGTTGTGGATTCAGCAAGACGGCCGTGGCCAGTTGCTGATCGGCGTTGACGTCGAAGAAGGCGATGCTGAATACGCGAACCTGCTGCTGCGCCCATTGGCGACTAATCTGGTAAGTCTGCAACTGGAAATGGAACCGGCTGAAATCGGTGACGAAGACCACGTGCACGGCCCGGATTGCAAACACGATCACTAAGGAATTCGCTCTATGCTCGCCCTCGGCAAACTGCTTGAACTGACCCTCGCCGGCCGTGAACCGGCGGAGAAGACTCAACTGACTGTCGAAGGCGTGCGGATGCGCTGGCTGAGCGAAGGTGCGCTGGAAGTCCGGCCACCGGAGGCTCGCGACAATGGCCTGGACTTGCTGTTGTCGGCCGGCATCCACGGTAACGAAACAGCGCCGATCGAATTGCTCGATCGCCTGTTGCATGACATCGCCCGCGGAGAGTTGAAGCCGCGCGCACGTATTCTGTTCCTGTTCGGCAACCCAGACGCCATGCGTCGCGGCGAGCGTTTTATCGAGCAGGACGTCAATCGGCTGTTCAATGGCCGTCACGAACTCAGCAGTGGCTCTGAAGCGCTGCGAGCCTGTGAGCTGGAGCGTCTGGCAGCGAGTTTCTTCAATCTGCCCGACCGCGCCCGTTTGCACTACGACCTGCACACCGCGATCCGTGGCTCGAAGATCGAGCAGTTCGCGCTGTATCCCTGGAAAGAAGGCCGTCAGCATTCCCGTCATGAACTGGCTCGCCTGCGCGCTGCCGGCATGGAAGCGGTGCTGTTGCAGAACAAGCCGTCCATCGTTTTCAGCTCGTACACCTACGACAAGCTCGATGCCGAGTCTTTCACCCTTGAGTTGGGCAAGGCCCGGCCTTTCGGGCAAAACGATGGGGTTAACGTCTCGCGTCTTGAAATCCTTTTGAAGCAGATCATCGAAGGCACCGAGCCGGATTTCGCAGAACAGAGCCTGGATGGTTTGCAACTGTTCAGCGTGGCGCGGGAAATCATCAAGCACAGCGATAGCTTCCACTTGAACCTGCCGGCGGACATCGAGAACTTCTCGGAGCTGAAAAAGGGTTATCTGCTGGCCGAGGACATCGCCCAGACTCGCTGGATCGTCGAGGAGGAGGGTGCGCGAATCATCTTCCCGAACCCGAAGGTCAAGAACGGCCTGCGCGCCGGCATTCTGATTGTGCCGACCACCGGCGACGATCTGGCCTGAGTCGATCGTTCCCACGTAGTGGGAACGATCAGTGCCAGAGCTTAAACGGCTACCGCGCGGTGTTCAGTGCGACGCAAGGCACGCATCTTGTGCAGCGTGTCGGCGCAGGTCTTCGCTGCTTCCTGGCCCTTGTGCACAAAGTGCTCGAAGAAGAACTTCTGGTGCTCTTCGCCGGCATGGAAGTGGTGCGGGGTCAGTACGACCGAGAACACCGGCACTTCGGTTTCCAGCTGAACCTGCATCAGGCCGCTGATCACCGACTGGGCAACGAACTCGTGACGGTAGATGCCGCCGTCAACCACTAAACCTGCAGCGACGATGCCCGCGTAACGGCCGGACTTGGCCAGCAGCTTGGCGTGCAGTGGAATTTCAAAGGCGCCGCCGACTTCAAAAAAGTCGATATCCGATTCCTGATAGCCCTGGGCGAGCATCTCGGTGACAAAGCCCTTACGGCTCTGATCAACGATTTCCTTGTGCCAGCACGCCTGGATAAACGCTACACGCTCGCCCTGATGGTTTTTGCTTTTGCTATCGATTGCGGTGGGTTGCATCTGTTCTGACTCCTGTTTGTGTGAAAAACAGGGCGTTATGAATCGAATGGGATTTAAGGGTACGTGCAGGTCAGACGTGCAGTGTATGCGCGTTGCCCACGGACGGCCCTTTGGTGCCAATCCCGTTCTCTCTTCATCCGGACTATGACCGTCGGCCCCGGGATCACACCGGGTCTGCTGACCTTGTCGTCACCTGCTGCCGAAGCATCAGTGACACCAAGCGCTCGCGGGCTATGCGCATTGCGCGCAATTACCGCCGGTGGGGAGTTGCACCCCGCCCTGAGAACGTTTTGCTGCCAGATTGTCTGGCGGCGGAGAGTTTTTAACACATATTTGTGGGCTGCGCATCGCTGCTTTCTGATGATATACATCGGTTTTTCCGTTGGCTTGAGCAGCCTTTCCTGGCGCAGGCCTTGATTAATCGCGGCGTTGGCCGCAGTAATCCCTTTAGTAAGAGATTTCCCTTATCAGCAGCGACGTTAGCGTCCTATTCCGAGGCCTGATTCATGAGCGTTATCGATCTTCGTAGCGACACCGTCACCCAACCGACCGCAGGGATGCTCGACGCGATGGCCAACGCGGCCACCGGGGATGACGTCTACGGCGAAGATCCGACGGTCAATCAGCTTGAGGCTGAACTGGCCGGGCGTCTGGGGTTTGCTGCGGCGCTGTTCGTGCCGACGGGCACCATGAGCAATCTGCTGGGGTTGATGGCTCACTGCGAGCGCGGTGACGAGTACATCGTCGGCCAGCAGGCGCACACGTATAAGTACGAAGGTGGCGGGGCCGCGGTGCTGGGCTCGATCCAGCCGCAGCCGCTGGAAGTTCAAGCCGATGGTTCGCTGGACCTGGCTCAGGTGGCTGCGGCGATCAAGCCGGACGATTTCCACTTCGCCCGGACCCGGTTGCTGGCGCTGGAAAACACCATGCAAGGCAAGGTATTGCCGCTGGAATATCTGGCGCGGGCTCGCCGCTTTACCCATGAACACGGTCTGTCGCTGCACCTGGACGGCGCGCGGTTGTACAACGCAGCCGTCAAGCTGGGCGTCGATGCGCGGGAAATCACCCGGCACTTCGATTCGGTGTCGGTGTGCCTGTCCAAAGGCCTCGGCGCGCCGATCGGTTCAGTGCTCTGTGGTTCGGCCGAGTTGATCGGCAAGGCCCGGCGCCTGCGCAAGATGGTCGGTGGCGGTATGCGTCAGGCCGGCATTCTTGCGGCGGCAGGCTTATATGCGCTGGATCACAACGTGCAACGCCTGGCGGACGACCACGCCAACGCGCAGTTTCTGGCTGAAGGTCTGCGAGAGGCGGGCTATGAAGTCGAGCCGGTGCAGACCAATATGGTCTATGTGCAAATGGGCGATAAAGCCGATGCGCTCAAGGCGTTTGCCGCCGAGCGCGGGATCAAGCTCAGTGCCGCCTCACGCTTGCGCATGGTCACTCACATGGACGTCAACCGGGCGCAGATCGAGCAGGTAATCGCGACTTTCGTCGAGTTTTCGCAAAACTGAAGGTGTTAGCCGTCCAATTGACTGTCTGTATCGTACAAACACACTGTACCTGCACACTAACGCCGATATAATGCGGCCCTTTGCCGTCGCTTCGTCTGTTGACGATTCGCACAGGCCTTTGGCCGCAGCCTCCGTGGAAGAACCTAATGAAAAGCGCAGAAATCCGTGAAGCCTTCCTTCGCTTCTTCGAAGAGCAAGGCCACACCCGTGTAGCCTCCAGCTCTTTGATTCCGGGCAACGACCCAACCCTGCTGTTCACTAACGCGGGGATGAACCAGTTCAAGGACTGCTTTCTGGGCCAGGAAAAGCGCGCCTATACCCGCGCCGTCAGCAGCCAGAAGTGCGTTCGCGCCGGTGGCAAGCACAACGACCTGGAAAACGTCGGTTATACCGCTCGTCACCACACGTTCTTCGAAATGCTGGGTAACTTCAGCTTCGGTGACTACTTCAAGCGTGATGCGATCACCTACGCCTGGACCTTCCTGACCTCCGACAAGTGGCTGAATCTGCCGAAGGAAAAGCTCTGGGTCACGGTCTACGCCAGCGATGACGAGGCCTACGACATCTGGACCAAGGAAGTCGGGGTTCCGGCCGAGCGCATGGTTCGCATCGGCGACAACAAAGGCGCGCCATACGCCTCCGACAACTTCTGGACGATGGGCGATACCGGCCCGTGCGGTCCTTGCACCGAGATTTTCTACGATCACGGCGCTGACATCTGGGGCGGCCCACCGGGTTCGCCAGAGGAAGACGGCGACCGTTACATCGAAATCTGGAACAACGTGTTCATGCAGTTCAACCGCACCGCCGATGGCGTGTTGCACCCGTTGCCAGCGCCGTCGGTGGATACCGGCATGGGCCTGGAGCGGATCAGTGCCGTGCTGCAGCACGTTCACTCGAACTATGAAATCGACCTGTTCCAGAGCCTGCTGAGCGCTTCGGCCAAGGCCATTGGTTGCACCAACGACAACCAGGCTTCGCTGAAAGTCGTGGCTGACCACATTCGTTCCTGCGGTTTCCTGATCGCCGACGGCGTGCTGCCGTCCAACGAAGGTCGTGGCTACGTGCTGCGCCGGATCATTCGTCGCGCTTGCCGTCACGGCAACAAGCTGGGCGCCAAGGGCAGCTTCTTCTATCAGATCGTTGGCGCACTGGTTGCCGAGATGGGCGAAGCTTTCCCTGAGCTGAAATCCCAGCAGGCGCACATCGAGCGCGTGCTGAAAGCCGAAGAAGAGCAGTTCGCCAAAACCCTGGAGCAAGGCCTGAAGATCCTCGAGCAGGATCTGGCCGAACTCAAAGGCAACGTGGTGCCAGGCGACGTGGTGTTCAAGTTGTACGACACCTACGGTTTCCCGATGGACCTGACCGGCGACATCGCGCGTGAGCGCAACCTGACCATCGACGAAGAGGGCTTCGAGCGCGAAATGGAAGCCCAGCGCGTCCGTGCCCGTTCGGCCAGTTCCTTCGGTATGGACTACAACAGCCTGGTCAAGGTTGATGTGGCCACCGAGTTCACCGGTTACACCGCTCACAGTGGTTCTGCAAAAATCGTTGCTCTGTATAAAGACGGGCAATCGGTCGACGTATTGAGCGAAGGCGAAGAGGGCGTGGTCGTTCTTGATCAGACGCCGTTCTATGCGGAATCCGGCGGTCAGATCGGTGACTGCGGTTACCTGCAGGCAGGCGCTGCGCGTTTCGACGTGCGCGACACCACCAAGACTGGCGGTGCATTCCTGCACCACGGTGTGCTGGATTCGGGCAGCCTGACCGTTGGCTCGCCGGTTCAGGCCCAGGTGGATGCCGAGGTGCGTCACGCCACGTCGCTGAACCACTCCGCCACGCACTTGCTGCACGCGGCATTGCGCCAGGTGCTGGGCGAGCACGTTCAGCAGAAAGGCTCGCTGGTTGACAGTCAGCGTCTACGCTTTGACTTCAGCCACTTTGAAGCGATCAAGCCTGAACAGCTGAAAGCGCTGGAAGAAATCGTCAACGCCGAAATTCGCAAGAACTCCGAAGTTGAAACCGAAGAAACCGACATCGACACCGCCAAGCAGAAAGGCGCCATGGCGCTGTTCGGCGAGAAGTACGGCGACAGCGTGCGCGTACTGAGCATGGGCGACTTCTCCGTCGAACTGTGCGGTGGTATCCATGCCAGTCGTACCGGCGACATCGGCCTGCTGAAAATCATCAGCGAAGGCGGTGTGGCTTCTGGCGTGCGTCGTATCGAAGCGGTGACAGGCGCTGCAGCACTGGCTTACCTGAACGCTGCGGAAGAGCAACTCAAGGAAGCGGCCAACCTGGTCAAGGGCAGCCGCGACAACCTGATCGACAAGCTGTCGGCTGTGCTTGAGCGCAACCGTCTGCTGGAAAAGCAACTCGAGCAGTTGCAAGCCAAGGCCGCCAGTGCGGCGGGCGACGACCTGTCGGCTTCTGCCCTGGATGTCAAAGGCGTGAAAGTACTGGCCGTGCGTCTCGACGGTCAGGACGGCAAGGCGCTGCTGGCGCTGGTCGATCAACTGAAGAACAAACTCGGCCGCGCAGTGATCCTGCTCGGCAGTGTCCATGAGGAAAAGGTCGTGCTGGTTGCGGGTGTGACCAAGGACCTGACTGGCCAACTCAAAGCCGGTGATTTGATGAAGCAAGCCGCTGCGGCAGTGGGCGGGAAGGGCGGTGGTCGTCCAGACATGGCGCAAGGCGGCGGTACCGACGCTGGCGCACTGGATGCGGCATTGGCCCTGACCGTGCCGTTTGTAGAGCAGGGTATTTAAGGCTGCGTGCCGCGCCCGTCGTCTAGTGGCGGGCTTCGCAGCTGTTTGAGTGATTAATGGGCGCCCTTCATGGGCTGAGGCGGCTTTGAAATGGCTTTGATCGTACAGAAATTTGGAGGCACCTCAGTCGGCACTGTCGAGAGAATCGAGCAGGTCGCCGACAAGGTTAAGAAATTCCGCGAGGCCGGCGATGACCTGGTGGTCGTGCTGTCTGCAATGAGCGGCGAGACCAACCGTCTGATCGATCTGGCCAAGCAAATCAGTGGCGGCGATCAACCGGTTCCCCGTGAGCTGGATGTCATCGTTTCCACCGGTGAGCAGGTGACGATTGCACTGCTGGCCATGGCGCTGATCAAGCGCGGCGTACCGGCGGTGTCGTACACCGGCAACCAGGTACGGATTCTGACGGATAGCGCGCACAATAAAGCGCGTATCTTGCAGATTGATGACCAGAAGATTCGCGGTGACCTGAAGGCCGGTCGCGTGGTTGTCGTTGCCGGTTTCCAGGGCGTCGACGAGCATGGCAACATCACCACCCTTGGTCGTGGCGGTTCCGACACCACCGGCGTGGCGCTGGCAGCGGCCCTGAAGGCTGATGAATGCCAGATCTACACCGATGTCGACGGCGTCTACACCACCGACCCGCGCGTGGTGTCCGTGGCTCAGCGCCTGGACAAGATCACCTTTGAAGAGATGCTGGAAATGGCCAGCCTCGGTTCCAAGGTGTTGCAGATCCGCGCGGTCGAGTTTGCCGGTAAGTACAACGTTCCGCTGCGCGTACTGCACAGCTTCAAGGAGGGTCCGGGCACCCTCATTACTATTGATGAAGAGGAATCCATGGAACAGCCGATCATTTCCGGCATCGCTTTCAACCGCGATGAAGCCAAGCTGACCATCCGTGGCGTGCCAGACACCCCGGGCGTGGCCTTCAAGATTCTCGGCCCGATCAGCGCCGCGAACATCGAAGTCGACATGATCGTGCAGAACGTTGCGCACGATAACACCACCGACTTCACCTTCACTGTGCACCGCAACGACTACCAGGCGGCGCAGACCGTGCTGGAAAACACCGCCCGCGAGATCGGTGCCCGTGAAGTCGTTGGCGACACCAAGATCGCCAAGGTGTCGATCGTCGGCGTTGGCATGCGTTCTCACGCAGGCGTTGCCAGCCGCATGTTCGAGGCTCTGGCTAAAGAAACCATCAACATCCAGATGATCTCGACTTCGGAAATCAAGGTTTCCGTAGTGATCGAAGAGAAGTACCTGGAATTGGCTGTGCGCGCTCTGCACACAGCTTTCGAACTGGACGCACCAGCCCGCCAGGGCGAGTGATGCTCCCTCAAGGGCGCGGTCTGTGACCGCGCCCTTTGTTTTTTTGAGTGGCGCGGCTGAAGCCTGTTCTTTTGCTCGTGCTGGTCAATACTTAGGCGTGTAGGGCTGCGATCGTTCTGGTTGTAGGTCGAACGCCTTTTTTTTGCAGACTGTTGTCCCTGAAATGAAATGCGTGAGGAGAAAGGTATGCTGATTCTGACTCGTCGGTGCGCAGAAAGCCTGATTATTGGTGATGGCGAAATCACCGTGACCGTGCTCGGCGTCAAAGGAAATCAAGTGCGTATTGGCGTTAACGCGCCTAAAGAGGTAGCTGTTCACCGTGAGGAAATCTACCTGCGGATCAAGAAAGAGAAGGACGACGAACCAAGCCATTAATTTTTATCGTTTTTTATGTTTGCAAACGGGGAAAAGGTTGGTTAAGATACGCCCCGTGTTGCGGAGAGCTGGCCGAGTGGCCGAAGGCGCTCCCCTGCTAAGGGAGTACACCTCAAAAGGGTGTCGGGGGTTCGAATCCCCCGTTCTCCGCCATTATTTGTTTAGTACGTTGTAATCTGGCTTCTTCGGTAAGTTGTTGAAATTACTAGAAAAAGTGCTTTACAAAAAGATTTAACGGTCTATAATGCGCGGCAACAAATGCACTCGTAGCTCAGCTGGATAGAGTACTCGGCTACGAACCGAGCGGTCACAGGTTCGAATCCTGTCGAGTGCACCATTTAAGGGTTGTTTGCAGTAATGCAGGTAACCTGGCTTAAACCAGTTGTGATCTGGTCTAAAAACACAAATTGCACTCGTAGCTCAGCTGGATAGAGTACTCGGCTACGAACCGAGCGGTCACAGGTTCGAATCCTGTCGAGTGCACCAAACACCAAAAAGCCTGCGTCTAACGCGGGCTTTTTGCTGTCTGGGATTTGCCTTTTACGCATCCCTTCTCGTCGAATACGATTTGTGCGCTACGACCTTTCTTGCTGTCGTAGCGATAATTCGTTGTCGCGTTTCGAATGCTGATCTTGTCTGGTTTGCCCAGCGCGCTTTCAACTTCCTGCTGGCTCATGCCAGGAACGATCCGCTGATTGATGATTGCTTCGCGGCGCTCCTTGGCGCTGAGCACGTTTGCGCATTTGTCATTCATTTGGCCGATAACGACCGGATCTCTCGGTGTGCTTTTAATTCCTGATGTTTCCTGGTGGTTGGCGCCGGGGAGTATTGCCTCGAATTTGAAAACGCTTGGGTTGTAAATGTTCTGCCGTGACAGTGCCTCTCCAGGAGGGCAGCTCAGTGTTGTGTAGGTGATACCGCCCTTGGCGTCTTCACATCGATGCACAGTTGTTGCAGTGGCTTGTAGAGGCGGGCAGAGCAGGGTGATCAACAGGGTTGTGAGTGTTTTCCTGGGCATTGGGCGTCCTCCATGACGGTCATGATCAAGGGTAGTCAGTACATGTCTCAGTGGGTGTGTGTTTTCTTTTCAGGATGAGTCGTCGCAGTTTCACGGATGCGGACAGCGCCCAGGTTTATCTCGCAAGCGCTTGTTTCAGGCTGGTTTTTTTAACGTTTAAAACCCTCATGCGGTGTATGATTGCGCCCGTCAGCCCCGCCGGGGCTTGTGGAATACCTCCATGGACTTACCCAGTAGTTGCTCAGTACCCCGTTTTACCAATCATGAATTGACTGATTGATCCTTCCGGCGTGCCCCGCTGCTGGGAGTGGAGTTCGCCTATGACTGAAGTTGAAGTAAAGAAAACGCAAGAAAGCCTGCAAGACCGCCTTGCTCAAGTCGTTGAGCTGCTGCATCGCCAGCGAGTGGTCGAAGACCTGACTCATCGCCAGCGAGTGGTCGAAGACCTGACTCATCGCCAGGAAGGTCATCATCACGACCTGGTCGAGAACCTCGTCCACCGGCAAAACCTCGTCGAGTTGCAACGCAAGCTCGATGATCTGCACTCCGCCGACGTTGCCTACATTCTTGAAGCCTTGCCGCTTGCCGAGCGTCTGACTGTCTGGCAGTTGGTCAAGGCCGAGCGCGACGGCGACATCTTGCTTGAAGTATCCGACTCGGTTCGCGAAACCCTGATCGCCGATATGGACGATCACGAGCTCCTGGCGGCGGCCAAGGAGATGGATGCCGACGAACTTGCTGACCTGGCCCCCGAGCTGCCGCGAGACGTCGTCCACGAGCTGATGGAAACCCTTGATAGTCAACAGCGTGAGCGCGTTCGCTCCGCGTTGTCCTATGACGAGGAGCAGGTCGGTGCATTGATGGACTTCGAGATGGTGACGATCCGCGAGGATGTCAGTCTTGAAGTGGTTCTGCGTTACTTGCGTCGCCTCAAAGAGCTGCCAGGCCATACCGACAAGTTGTTCGTGGTTGACTACGATGGCGTGCTCAAGGGTGTGCTGCCAATCAAGCGACTGCTGGTCAACGATCCAGACAAGCAGGTTTCGGAAGTCATGGCCAGCGATCCGGTGAGTTTTCACCCGGATGAAGACGCCTACGATGCCGCACAGGCTTTTGAACGTTACGACTTGATTTCGGCCCCGGTGGTCGACAAGAACGACAAGCTCATTGGTCGTCTGACCATCGACGAGATGGTCGACCTGATTCGTGAAGAGAGCGAAAGCGAAGTTCTCAACATGGCGGGTCTGCGTGAAGAAGAGGATATTTTCGCGTCAGTCTGGAAATCCTTGCGCAACCGCTGGGCCTGGCTGGCGATCAACCTGATTACCGCATTTGTTGCATCGCGGGTAATCGGTTTGTTCGAAGGTTCTATCGAGAAGCTGGTAGCCCTGGCGGCGTTGATGCCGATTGTTGCCGGTATTGGCGGTAACTCCGGCAACCAGACGATTACCATGATCGTTCGTGCGATGGCGCTCGATCAGGTCAGTACCGGTAATACCTCGCGTCTCATGCGCAAGGAGCTGGCGGTTGGCTTGATCAATGGCCTGGTCTGGGGTGGGGTGATTGGCGTGGTGTCCTACCTGCTGTATGGCAGTTGGTCACTGGGCGTGGTGATGACTGCCGCGATGACCTTGAACCTGTTGCTGGCGGCGTTGATGGGGGTTTTGATTCCGATGACCCTGGCGCGCTTTGGGCGCGACCCGGCGATGGGCGCGAGTGTCATGATCACAGCCATGACCGACAGCGGTGGCTTCTTCATCTTCCTCGGGCTGGCGACAATCTTCCTGCTCTGAGTTTCTAGTGTGCGGTCGTGCTCAAACCAGCAGGCCGCACACCTTAATTTTTCAATCTATTAGCGTTATGTCGATGGCAACTGAGCTTGCCGTTGAGTAGGTGATTGGCTGAATTGCAGGCAAAAAAAAGCCAGCACATGGCTGGCTAGAGCTTACGGGATGCAATCAGGAGGCGTCTACGGCCATTTCAGCGTCGTGGGCAATCAGCGAAACCAGTGCGTTTTGCTGGCGGTGGGAGAGTTGACGGAAACGTTGAAGCAGTTCGCGTTCGTGCAATGACAGCTCGGGGCTGTCCAGGCGCATGCTCAATTCTTCGCCCAGCGCGCCTTCCTGAATAAGACTCTGCTCAAGACGGGCGATGATCTCGGAATTCATGCTGCGGTGATGATTGCGAGCCACCTCGGCAATGCGTTCACGCATCCCGTCTGGCAGACGTACGACGAACTTGTCAGCCGTACGGCTGGAATAAATTGCCTGTTTCAATGGGCGCATATATTTAACCGGTTAGTTCAGGGGAGCGGTTCTCGGAATTGGCCGCAGGATGTCATGTAGGACAAGCCTCGTCGCCAAATGTTCAACCTGAATTGATATGAGGCCCGCATCATGCCTCAAAATTGCCAGATCATTGGCGTCAATTCTGTGACAAATATTGAACTGGAAGCAGGCGTTATGCCAGCACCAATTATCAGAAATGCGGACTGATTTGAAAACAGTTACCGGGTCCGTACATCTGACCGCGTCCTCTTTGCCGTCAGGTGGGTGCTTGAGCGCTCCTGAACGTGCATGCTATGCGGATACGATCTTCGTTCCTTACCTGATACAGAATAGTGGCAAATGGCCGATTTACTAGGGCAAATAAGTAATGCGAGATGATATCGGGACGCGCGGCAGACTTATTTACGTGATGGGGCCGTCCGGTTCCGGCAAGGACAGCCTGATCGACGCCGCCCGCGATTCTCTGCTTCACCTCGATTGCGTTGTGGCGCGCAGGGTGATTACCCGGTCGGCTGAGTCGGTCGGCGAAGACGCTTTGGGTGTTTCTACGGCGCAATTTGCCCAGATGAGGCGCGAGGGCGGTTTTGCGCTGTGCTGGCATGCCAATGGGCTCGATTACGGCATTCCCGTAGAGATCGATCAGTGGCTGAGTGAAGGCCGCCATGTACTGATCAACGGCTCAAGAGGTCATCTCCCTGAAGCTATGGCGCGTTATCCGACGCTGTTGCCCATATTGCTGACGGTAAAAACCGATGCCCTGCGCAAACGTCTTGAGCGGCGAGGGCGCGAGAGCGCTGCGCAAATCGAAGCCCGACTTGAGCGCAACACCCTGTTTTCAAGGGGTGCTGCTCAGGATCGCGCAGAGGGGATTTTTCAACTGGATAATTCTGGCGAGCTTTCCACTGCGGTCGACAACTTGCTGGCCCTACTGAAGCGGGAGGGTGTCAGCGCAAAAAACGGATCGAATCTAAGTCTGTGATCGAAGCCGGCGCTTGCCTACACTTAATAAGCCTTACAGACGACATGACAAAACCGGGCCTGCCCGTTAACATGCACGCCGTCCATCGCGCCGCATGTCCTTGCGGCCGGCATGTGTCTCAGTAGCTCAATTGGATAGAGCATCCCCCTCCTAAGGGGAAGGTTGGCAGTTCGAACCTGCCCTGGGACACCATATAATTCAATGCCTCCAGCAGAATTGCACTAATCCTAAAAAACCTCATGGGTGCAGGGTGGGTGCAATCAGACTCGTCTATCGTCCATATTTCACTTGCACGTCAATTCACTGCTAACTCTTAGTTCTTATGTTCGGCTGCCTATTGAGGTGCTTGACTGTGATCGGGGGCGGGTGTGACTTGAATGAAGAGGAGGCTGTATGGACTGGAAAATTGTCGATTCACAAATGGGTCATTACTCTGCCCTGTTAACTGTAGTGGTCAACTAATCCCGGACACGACGTTAAGTTTTTTCTCGGCCCGAGCTGGCGCCACACCAGACGTGATTGGGGGCTGGTACAACAAATTCCCGCAATATATCGGAGTGTCGGGTCGCTCGAGCATCGCTTGTTTGTAAGCTTGTGAGCCTGGCTGGCTGACTCCTGCCCCCGCATCAGGCTACGCCTCTCGAACTGTCCGAATTGCTCGCCGTCTTCCTGCAACATCGACACGATGCTGCGGCTGCCAGCGGTGCTTCGACTTTGCGTGAACTGCTGGTCGACTCGACTGCGTAACGAAATGGTCGCCCCCGCGCCCTGTGAGGGCTACGCTTTTGCAGGGTGACCCTGGATTGCATTGGATCACTACACTTACCGATATCCACTAGCGTTGCGCAAGGACGGTTCGCGATGATTCATCAAGGAAAGAAAGGCGTGAGGGTGCATCGCAGCCTCGCCGGTAGTGATGCGGGCGACACTTATACTGGGCAGGCCTATGGAGATGATGTGCCCTGCGGATCGTGTGGCGGAAAGCATCCCATTTACGAGACGCAACAGGTCTACGAAGTTGCGCGAACGATCGTCGACTGTATCATCGGCGGGCCAACTATGATGCTCGGAGTCCTTCGCTCAAACGATGGGCAATGGGTTGCCGCCTGCTCGCCGGCTGACGGTACACCAGGCTACAACGCCTTCCGAGGAGCTCTCACTGGCCATCACAAGCGCTTCCTTCCAGCACTGGCGATAGCGGGAAACATCCCGGATGACGGCAGCAGGTCATTTGGCGGTCTCCCTCTGGCGGCGAGTTTCATTCGCTCATGCACTGTGCAGAATGCACCCATTGCTGGTCGATGCGCCGCACCCAAGCTTGTTCATTATGCTATTCGTCTCTCGCTACCCCGGCCTTGGACAATGTCGGAGGTGCTGTACGACCCCGCAGGGAGTAACCCGAATTACACCGACTACCTGACGGCCCCCTCGTGCGCGACATGCGGTGTTCTCTTGCCACAACTACTTTGCCCATTAAAGGCAAGCGCGACACTAAAGGAGTTCACCGGCCTTATTCGGAATTCCTGGGGAGGCTCTTGGTAGAGGCTGCGGGCGGCATTTCGGCAAGCTCACCATCGCGCATTGAGCCACTGTGGACTATCTGCATTACTAAAACGATATCGAAACAGCCCCGTTCAGAATCACCTGGCGGGGCTTTTTTTGAGGCTTTTTCACGGCTTATTTGCAGCGCTCCCACTAAACCCACAATTGTTTGCCGGCCCCTATAAGGGAACGCCACAACTGGCCGATAACCCGATGGGCCGTTGTCCTGCGCGACGCCTCAATGGGCAGCGAAGTTGAGCTGGTCCCTGCATTTGTCTTTGGGTTCATCTTCTTAATTGCCTGGAATCTTCGATGCTGGCGTACCACCAAAAGAGCTTTTTGATCGTCGATGATTTCTCGGATTTCCGTAGTTCGGTCAGGTCGATGTTGCGTGAGTTGGGTGTCAAGGATGTCGACACTGCCGACACGGGTGAGGTGGCGCTGCGCATGTGTGCGCAGAAGCGCTACGACTTCATCTTGCAGGATTATCACCTTGGCGATGGCAAGAAGAACGGTCAGCAGGTGCTTGAAGACCTGATGGTCGAGAAGCTGATCAGCCATGAAAGCGTGTTTCTGATGGTCACTGCCGAGAGCAGTCAGGCGATGGTGCTCAGTGCTCTCGAGCATGAGCCGGATGCGTATCTGACCAAGCCATTCAACCGCGCTGGCCTGGCCCAGCGGCTGGAGCGACTGGAGCAGCGCAAGACGTTGCTCAAGCCGATTCTGCAGGCGCTGGATCGGGGCAAGCCGGTTGAAGTCCTGAATGCCTGTATCGAGCTGTGCAAGCAGGACCCGCGCTATTCGCCGCTGTGTCTGCGCTACCGTGCCGATGCGCTGCGTGACATGAATCAGAATGAGGCGCTGGAGCGCTTGTACAACAGCATTCTGGCGGATCGTCCGTTGCCTTGGGCCTATGTCGGTCTGGGGCGATTGATGTTCAAGCGTGGCCAGATCGCTCAGGCAAAAGCCGTCTACGAAAAGGCGCTGAAGGCTTTCCCGATGATGCCGGCGCTGTATGACGGCCTGGCCGATGTGCTGGTCGCTGAAGGCGACACCAAGGCTGCGCAGAATGTGCTGGAAGAGGCTGTTCGCCTGTCGCCATTGGCGGTGCGCAGGCAATCGTTGTTGGGCAAGTTGGCGATGACCAACGAAGACTTCGAAGGTGCGGCGAAAGCCTATCGTCAAGCGGTCTCCCAAGGCGCGCAGTCACGTTTCAAAGACCCTGAAAGCAATCTGGGTCTGGCTCATGCGCTCATCAGTAAAGGCAGTGAAAAAGGCCTGGATACCCGCACTCGACTGGAGATCAACCAGACCCTGAGTGCCGTCGCCAAGGAAAACATCAACGATCCGGGATTGCAGATCCGGGCGCGTTTGATGAAAGCCACCAGCCTGCTGCTCAACGATGCCGAAACCGCTGAGAAGCTGACGGAGCAAGCACTGGCCCGTCTGGATGGCATGGAACAGTTCATGAGCGCCGAAGCGGCGTTGCTGGTCGCCAAGCAGTTGAAGATGCTGGGGCAGGCTGACGCCGGTAATTCGATGTTGAAAAACTGCGCAGAGATTTATGGTGACGACCCGGTGGTGATGCAAGGCATCGCCCAGCAGACCGACGACCCGGCGATTCTCAACTCCGGCAACGCGGCGGCAGATCTCAACCGCCAGGGTGTGCGCAGTTACAAGGCGGGCGCGTTACCCGAGGCGCGGGAGCTTTTCCGTGGTGCGCTGTTGTTACAGCCGAAGAACATCAGTATTGCCCTCAACATGGCGCAATCGCTGTTGCACGGGGCCGATGCCAGCCTCGATTCAGCGCTGCTGGAAGAGTGCCGTACGTGCCTGAAAATGGTGGGCATGATGCCCGAGAGCGATGCGCGTTATCCGCGTTATCAGAAGCTGCGAAGCAAGGCGTTTGGCGAATGAGTGATGTTGACGAGGGGCTCGACTTTTCCACGGTGATCGCCTCCACCGTACACGACATGAAGAACTCCCTGGCTTTGCTGATGCAGGCCCACGGACAGTGGCTTGCGCGCTTGCCTGCGGCTCAGCAGCACACCGCCGAGCAGGGCGTGATCGACTATGAGTTCGCTCATCTGAACGGCATGCTGGTGCAGTTGCTGGGGCTCTACAAGCTCGGCGTCAACCAGTTGCCGTTGCGTCCGGACTATCACGAGCTGGACGACTTCATCGAAGCGCAGTTGGCGGCTCATCAGGACGTATTCAAGAGTCGCGGCATTGTCGTGACTTATGAGATCGATCCCTTGAGCCCTCTCGGATTCTTCGACCGGGAGCTGATTGGAACGGTACTGGCCAATGCGATCAACAATGCCATTCGTCATGCCCGGCATTCGCTATTGATCAGCATCGGTGAGGAAACCGGGCAGTTGCTGT
This sequence comes from Pseudomonas sp. CVAP#3, assembly GCF_018986375.1. NCBI lineage: Bacteria > Pseudomonadati > Pseudomonadota > Gammaproteobacteria > Pseudomonadales > Pseudomonadaceae > Pseudomonas > Pseudomonas sp. CVAP#3. Next base: position 242,281 of record NZ_JAHMSC010000003.1, on the reverse strand, counting down.
TGTCGATCAATGACGACGGCGAGGGTTTCCCGGCCCAGATGATCGAGCGTCAGGCGGATTACGTACAGGGCATCAATCCGGCCAGTGGCAGTACCGGCCTGGGTCTGTATTTCGCCGCGCGTATTGCACAACTGCACCAGCGCAGTGGCGTGCACGGGCGCACTGAAATCCGTAATGGCGGCCCGTTGGGAGGCGGGTTGTTCAATCTCTACCTGCCCTGATATCCGCCGCGGCACGCAGCATTTTTGTAGGACATTTTTATGTCCTGGTGCTTGATATTCCGAACAGCTGGTGCCTATTTTGTACATGTCGCCGTTCGCGGCTTGCACAATTTCAAGGATAGAGTCATGACGACCGATGGCCAGCGTTCACTCGCACAACGATTGACGGGCATTGATGAGATTGAATGCGTCACCCCGGATCTCAATGGCGTGCCGCGTGGCAAGGTCATGACCGCAGAAGGATTCCTTGAGGGACGGCGTTTGCAAATGGCGCGTGGCGTGCTGCTGCAATGCATCATGGGCGGTTATCCGCCGGCACGTTTTTACGGCAGTGACGACGGCGACCTGGCGCTCAATGCCGATCCGAAACAGATTCACCGTTTGCCCTGGAGCAAGCAGCCTCGCGCGTTGGCCATTTGCGATGCCGATGAGTTGAGCGGGGAAAGCTCGCGTCTCTCGACTCGCGGTCAGTTGAAAGCGGTGATCGCCCGTTATGCCGCTCGCGGTTTGGCGCCCGTCGTGGCGACCGAGATGGAATTCTTTGTTTTTGCACCGAACACCGACCCGACCCAACCCTTCCAGCCGCCGGTCGGGCTGGACGGTCGTCGCGAGGAAGGTCATTCGGCATTCAGTGTCAGCTCCAACAACGGTTTGCGCCCGTTCTTCAATGAAGTCTACGAATGCATGGCAGCCCTGGGTTTGCCGCGCGATACCTTCATGCACGAGATGGGCGTCAGCCAGTTTGAAATCAATCTGCTGCACGGTGATCCGCTGCTGCTGGCCGACCAGACATTCCTGTTCAAGCATCTACTCAAGGAAGTCGCCCTCAAGCACCACCTGACGGTCGTGTGCATGGCCAAACCACTGGCGCATACGCCGGGCAGCTCGATGCACATTCACCAGAGCATCGTCGAGGCGGGTACGGACCGAAATGTGTTCAGCGATGACGCTGGACAGCCGACTGCAATCTTTCGTCATTTCATCGGTGGCCAGCAGGCAGGGATGGCAGATTTCACGGCGTTGTTTGCGCCGAACGTGAACTCTTACCAGCGTCTGTGCCATCCTTACGCATCGCCGAATAATGCCTGCTGGTCTTACGACAATCGGGCGGCGGGTTTGCGGATTCCAGCCAGCTCGCCAGAAGCGCGTCGGGTCGAGAACCGTCTACCGGGCGCCGATGCCAACCCGTATCTGGCGATTGCCGCCAGTCTGGCGGCCGGGATGTATGGCATTGAAAACGAACTGGAGCCGACGCCGGCCATTCAAGGCCAGTTTGAGGTGCCGGACAGTTTGTCGTTGCCGTGTACCTTGCATGCTGCTCTTGAGCGTCTGACACGTAGCCAATTGGCGAAGGAACTGTTTGGCAAGGAGTTCATCGAAGGCTACATCGCTTCGAAGACCATGGAGTTGAGCAGTTTTCTTGATGAAATCACTCCCTGGGAGCGGCGTGTTTTGGCCGCCCAGGCCTAACCGATTCGTCGCTGTCGGGCTATCGTTGTCGGTAGTCCGGTACTCACTGCAAGGAGCCGCTCGGAACGCCGATGCGCCAAATCCTGAAATCCTTTCGAGCGCTTTATTTCGCCTCGCTGATGATGTTGATCGGCTCGGGCCTCCTCAGTACGTACCTGGGCTTGCGCCTGGCAGCGGACCATGTCGACAGTCTGTGGGTCGGTGCGCTGATGGCGGCCAACTATTTCGGCCTGGTGCTGGGCGGGAAAATCGGTCACCGGTTGATCGCCCGAGTCGGTCATATCCGGGCCTACTCGGCCTGTGCCGGGATCGTCGGTGCGGCGGTGCTGGGGCACGGTCTGATCGATTGGCTACCGGCCTGGCTGGTGCTGCGGATGGTCGTTGGTCTGGGCATGATGTGCCAATACATGGTCATTGAGAGCTGGCTGAACGAGCAGGCCGAAGCCAAGCAGCGCGGGCTGGTGTTCAGCGGCTACATGATCGCTTCGTACCTGGGGCTGGTGCTGGGCCAGTTGATTCTGGTCATGCACCCGTCCCTGGGGCTGGAATTGCTGATGCTGGTGGCGTTGTGTTTTGCGCTGTGCCTGGTGCCGGTCGCGCTGACGCGGCGGATTCACCCGGCGCCCTTGCACCCGGCGCCGATGGAGCCGCGCTTTTTCATGAAGCGGGTTCCGCAGTCCCTCAGTACGGTGCTCGGCGCTGGCCTGATCGTCGGTTCGTTCTATGGTCTGGCGCCGTTGTACGCGTCCCAGCAAGGGCTTTCCACTGAGCAGGTCGGTCTGTTCATGGGTAGCTGCATTTTTGCCGGGTTGCTGGTGCAGTGGCCGCTGGGCTGGTTGTCGGATCGTTATGATCGGGCGCTGCTGATTCGCAGTTTTGCCTTTTGCCTGGCGCTGGCAGCGTTGCCGTTGGCGATCATGTCGCAGGTGCCGCTTGAGGTGCTGTTTATCGCTGGCTTCGCCTGCTCGCTGGTGCAGTTCTGTCTGTACCCGTTGGCGGTGGCGTTTTCCAACGACCACGTCGAGGGTGATCGGCGGGTATCGCTGACCGCCATGTTGCTGGTGACCTACGGTGTGGGGGCGAGCATCGGTCCGCTGGTGGCGGGTGTGCTGATGAAGTTGTTCGGCAGTCAGATGCTGTACGCGTTCTTCAGTTTCTTCGCATTGGTGCTGGTATGGCGCATCCGGCCGAAAGCGGTGACCAATCTGCATCAGGTGGAAGATGCGCCGCTGCATCACGTGGCGATGCCGGACAGCATGTCGAGTTCGCCACTGGTGGCAGCTCTCGACCCGCGGGTCGATGAACAGGTCGTGCATGACCAGATGCAAAATGGCGCGAGCCCTGATCCGGATCCTGAGCAGGATGCAAAGTCCGAAGCGCAGGACACCGACAGCGCTGATGAACAGACTGATGATCCGGGGGCGGAGCGCCCGAAAAGCTTTACCGAGGCCAGACCTTAGGGCAAAAAAAACGGGCAGTCACCGCAAGGGACTGCCCGTTTTTTCAAGCGTCTGGATCAGATGTCGTCTTTGTCGAAGCGGCGCGCTTCGCGTTGCAACTGATAGACGAAGCGCTCGACCTGACGCTGCACCAGCCCGCTCATGTTGTGAAAGCGTACGCCGGCGAAGGTGGTATCGATTTTCTCTTCGTGATGCAGATAACGCAGCTCGACCGGTGCGGTCATGCTGCCGAAGGGCAGGGCGGCGATGAAGCGTTCATAAACCTGACCCAGTTGAAGCCCGCTGGTAATGTCGCCTTCAAAGCGCAGCTTGCAACCTGTCGCAGAGATATCCAGCAGTTTGCCACTGATGGGCGTCTTGAGCTTTTCGCCACCGAGTTCGATGTTTACCAGTTGTGCCAGTTTCAAGGCTGCGCGAAACGCATTGCGACGCTGGTGGTAAACCACTTCATCGGGCAGCGTGCCACGGTAGCAGCGGCCACCGTTGGACTCGTCGATGGTCAGTGTGCCGTTGCTTTCCCAGGCAATACGTACGCCTTCATGAAAGCCTTCAACCCGAAAAGCTTCGCCGGCAAGCAGGAAGCGTTCACCATCGCGGGGGATCATTTCGTCCAGGGCGATCATGTTGCTGTCGCGATCGATATCGATCAGGTAGCTCTGAAATCGCTGGCTGCGTTCATGGAACGTGATGATCAGGGGATCATGGCTCTCTTGCAGCATCCGCAGGTTGCCGGTGATTTCCAGCGGGGTGCTGAGCACCTTGGGTGGCTGCGGAGCATCTTCCGCGCTTGAGGCGTTGAACACGGTTTATCAATCTCCAGACAGAATACGATCACACGCAAAAGCTAGCATTCTGCCAGCATGTTTCGTGCCTTGATAGAGCACGCTTATTTATGAGTTCAAGCCTGACTGAGCGCGCGGGGCTTCGCGAGCATGGAGGTTGATCCGCGGGCGTCATAAAGCGCTGGAGGCTCGCCGCCGTTAAGTATTTTCAGCTGATTGGCGGTGGTGGCTTGTTGCACCTGGATCGAGCGGCCATTGAGCTCGTTGGCGGCTTGGCAATCTGTAAGCAGTTGGGTCAGCGTATCGCTTTGGGTCAGCAGCTGATCGCCGATACTTGAGTGAGCGGCGAACTGCTCCAGACCTGCGCGGCTGGCAGGAAGGTTCAGGCTCGCGAGAATTTCACTGCGTTTGCGCCCATGCTGTTCCAGCAGAATGATCAGTGCCTGTTTCTGCGCCAGAATATCCTCGAGCAGCGGCATGTCACGGCCGTGCAGGGCGAGGGATTCGGTCTTCAGCAGCTCCAGCAATTGTTGAGCTGGAGCAAAGTCATCGGTGATCAGTTGCAGTAAATTAGTGTCGTGCATGGCTGGCCTTGGGTTTTAAGCGTCCAAAAGCCTGGCGCAGGCCTATGGCTAGCGCTGGGCTTCGAAGTTGAGCAGTTTGCTGGCTACACGGTTGCTGTCGACCTTATAGCTGCCATCGGCAATCGCTGCTTTCAACTCGGCCACGCGGGCGTTGTCGACGGCAGGCTGATCGCGCAGCTTGTCAGTGATCTTCTGCAACTGTTGAGCCTCATTGCTGAGGTGTACCGATTCCCCGCTTTGGATCGCACCGACCTGTTCGGTCGAGGTGCTCAGCGGCGCGGATTTGCCGGCATCGCCGGTGTCCTTGCTGACGCTGGTCCGTGTGCTGCTTGTGAGCGTGGGGGAGCTGTTTAAACGGCTGAAATCGATGACCATGATAAAAAAACCTCTGGGAATTTGGACGCTTGCCATGTTTTCGGCCATACCCGGAAAAACTTTAGGCTTAATAGTCTATGAGCCCAGGCGCGTCGGTATTAGCCCTGTGTGAGGCACAGTTTAGGGAACAGGACGGTTGTGCGCCAGTTATCTACATGGAGACTTCCACCTGCCCCGGGGCCATGACTTGCGCCTTGATGACCCGTTGGGAGTTGAGGTTTTTGACTCTGATCTGTTCGTTAAGGCCGCCATTGGACAGCGCTTCACCCGGCATCCGCACGCTGAGCGTGCCGCTGCGGGCGGTGATGACCACCTGATCACCCTTGCGCACGACTTCTGCCTGCTCCAGATGGACGAGGGTAACCACCTGATCGCTGACCATTGGTCGGACAAGTTTTTGTCCGATGGCCTGATCGACGTTTGTCAGATATCCCTGATTGATCAGGCTGATATCGCGCTCACGCAACATGACATCTGAAGGGTCGATGATTCCGGCCCGCTTGAGGGGGCGGGTGGTCGTGACGACCTCGCGAAACAGGCGGACTTGAGCGGGTACGAAGACTGTCCAGGGGGAGACGCCATCGCAACGGACTTTCACCGTAACCCGGCCCAGAGGTATCGCGGGGCTCTCCAATGTCGCTGTCAATTCCCTGTCGCACGCCGGCATGTGCATGCGCGGGTCGAGCTTGTTGACTTCGATTTCGTAGCGCCCTGCGGTTTGACTGGTGGCCAGATAGTCTTCTACGGTGAATTCAAGAAAGCCCTGAGTGACGCCGATAAGTAGATCAGGCAAGGTAACCGGGTCAGCAAAGGCAGGGCTGCCAACGTTCAACAGGCATACGGCTGACAGGGCGCCGAGGAATTTACGGCACATTGATGTCAGGCGTCGGGAAAATGTCGTTTTTGTGTTCATGGCAGTTAAAAAGCAAGCGCCGTGCCGTTTAGTGATGAATGTGCGTCGCAACACACTTAGCGTTGGTGTAGGAGTCTGGGCATGGCTGGTGTAATGGATTCGGTTAACCAGCGCACGCAACTGGTAGGGCAGAATCGCCTGGAGCTGTTGTTGTTCCGTCTCGACGGCCAGCAGCTTTACGGGATCAACGTGTTCAAGGTTCGGGAGGTGCTGCAATGCCCCAAACTGACCCTGATGCCCAAGTCCAGTCCTGTCGTGTGCGGGGTGGCGAATATTCGTGGGGCAACCATTCCGATTCTGGATCTGGCAATGGCGACCGGCTCAGGCGGGTTGCAGGATCAAAGCAATCCCTTCGTGATCATCACGGAGTACAACACCAAGACTCAGGGTTTTTTGGTGAGATCGGTCGAGCGGATCGTCAACATGAACTGGGAAGAAATCCATCCGCCGCCCAAGGGCACGGGTCGCGATCATTACCTGACCGCTGTGACTCGAGTCGACAATCAGTTAGTCGAAATCATCGACGTGGAAAAGGTCCTGGCGGAAGTTGCGCCGATGTCGGATGCGATTTCGGTTGGCGTGATCGATGCCGATACCCAACACAAGGCAATCTCCTTGCGAGTGCTCACGGTCGATGACTCGTCGGTGGCGCGCAAGCAGATCACGCGTTGCCTGCAGACGGTGGGGGTTGAAGTCGTTTCGTTGAACGACGGCCGGCAAGCGCTGGATTACCTGCGCAAACTGGTCGATGAGGGCAAGAAGCCGGAAGAAGAGTTTCTGATGATGATTTCCGACATCGAAATGCCCGAAATGGATGGCTACACCCTTACGAGCGAGATCCGCAGCGACCCTCGCATGCAAAAGCTCCATATCATCCTGCATACTTCGTTGTCAGGTGTATTCAATCAGGCGATGGTGAAGAAAGTCGGTGCCGATGACTTCCTTGCCAAATTCCGTCCTGATGACCTGGCATCCCGGGTAGTCGACCGGATCAAAGCAGCAGATATCAGCTAGTGGCCTTCGCTCCTGGCGGTCAACACGATTTAAGAGGCGGCATCATTGTCTACGGGTAATTTGGATTTCGAACAGTTCCGGGTCTTCCTGGAAAAAGCCTGTGGCATTTTGCTCGGTGAGAACAAGCAGTATCTGGTGTCGAGCCGTCTCAACAAACTGATGGAACAGCAAGGCATCAAGTCCTTGGGTGAGTTGGTGCAGCGGATGCAGACCCAACCGCGCAGTGGTTTGCGCGAGATGGTGGTGGACGCGATGACGACGAACGAAACCCTCTGGTTTCGTGACACCTATCCGTTTGAAGTCTTGAAGAACAAAGTGCTGCCTGAGTCCATCAAGGCCAGTCCCGGGCAGCGCCTGCGGATCTGGTCGGCGGCGTGCTCGTCCGGGCAGGAACCGTATTCGCTGTCGATGTCGATCGACGAGTTCGAGCGGGTCAATATGGGGCAGTTGAAGATGGGGGTGCAGATCATTGCCACCGACCTGTCCGGGACCATGTTGACCAACTGCAAGACCGGTGAGTACGACAGCCTGGCGATCGGTCGAGGTCTTTCGCCGGAGCGTCTGCAACGCTACTTCGATCCGAAAGGGCCGGGGCGTTGGGCGATCAAGGCACCGATCAAGAGTCGGGTGGAGTTCCGCTCGTTCAACCTGCTGGACAGCTACGCCAGTCTCGGCAAGTTCGACATCGTGTTCTGCCGCAACGTATTGATCTACTTCTCTGCCGAAGTGAAGAAAGACATTCTGCTGCGGATTCACAGCACGCTGAAGCCGGGCGGTTATCTGTTCCTGGGGGCTTCCGAAGCGTTGAACGGTTTGCCGGATCACTATCAGATGGTTCAGTGCAGCCCGGGGATCATCTATCAGGCGAAGTGATTGGCCAGTCGTCGGTACTGCAAAAAAATAACGGGAGCCCTCAGGGGCTCCCGTTTTTTTTGTTTTCTTTGTAGGAGCTTTGGGGGGACAGGCGGCAGAAAAGCGGCAGGCGCCGGAAATCCGTTGCCGCTTTTCTGGCATTGCCGCTTTGCCGCCGCTCGCAAAGCCCCGGTTTATGAGGTTTTAGAAGCTGGCACGGGGCTTGCTATAACCCTGTTACGAAAAATCAGGTCACCCAAAGGTTTCCGACATGAGCATCAGCTTCGATAAAGCGCTCGGTATCCACGAACAAGCTCTGGGCTTCCGCGCTCAGCGTGCCGAAGTCCTGGCCAACAACATTGCCAACGCCGATACCCCGAACTACAAGGCTCGGGATCTGGACTTCTCGTCGGTGCTGGCCGCCCAGAACGACAAGAACAAGAACGGCACCTTTGCTTTGAACATGACCAATAGCCGTCATATCGAAGCCCAGGGTATGAGCAGTGGTGAGGAGTCGTTGCTGTATCGCACGCCGATGCAACCGTCGATTGACCAAAACACCGTGGACGCCCAACTGGAACAGTCGAACTACGCGCAAAACGCGGTCAACTTCCAGGCTAGCTTCACGCTGCTCAACAGCAAATTCAAAGGGCTGGTATCAGCCCTGCGCGGGGAGTAATCCATGTCTCTGTCCAGTGTATTCAACATTGCCGGTAGCGGCATGAGTGCTCAAACCACTCGCTTGAACACCGTCGCCAGTAACATCGCCAACGCCGAGACCGTCTCTTCGAGCATCGATCAGACCTACCGTGCCCGTCACCCGGTGTTTGCCACCATGTTCCAGGGCGGTCAGTCCGGTGGCAGCAATTCGCTGTTCCAGAATCAGGATGCCGCAGGGCAGGGCGTGCAGGTACTCGGCGTAGTCGAAGATCAAAGCAACCTCGAAGCACGCTACGAGCCGAACCATCCGGCGGCTGACGCCAAGGGTTACGTGTATTACCCCAACGTCAACGTGGTGGAGGAAATGGCCGACATGATTTCTGCCAGTCGTTCGTTCCAGACCAACGCGGAAATGATGAACACCGCCAAAACCATGATGCAGAAGGTCCTGACCCTCGGTCAGTGATAAGGGGCGATTTTTATGAGCGTTACCGATTCCACCGGCGGCCTGAGCATGACCGACCTGCTGGCGAACTCCTCGGTCAAGAGCACCGGTACGGCCGCGAATGGCCTTTCCGCAGCAACCAGTAGCGCGACTGGCGGCAAGGCGCTGGGCAAGGACGCGTTCCTGCAGTTGCTGGTGACCCAGCTGAAGAACCAGGACCCGCTTTCGCCACAGGATAACGGCGCATTCGTGGCTCAACTGGCGCAGTTCAGTAGCCTTGAAGGGATCACTTCCCTCAATACGACTGTGAGTTCTCTCGCCAGTAATTTCAGCTCTTCCCAGGCGTTGCAGGCTTCTTCTCTGGTTGGTCGTTCGGTGATTGCGCAAACCAGCACCGCTCAGATCAGCGACCCGAGCAAGGGCCTGACCGGTACGGTGAACCTGACATCGTCCATCACCGATGGAACGGTGACTATCAGCGATGCCAGCGGAAAGGTTGTGAGAACCCTTAACCTGGGCACTAAGCCTGCAGGCAGCGCCAGCTTCACTTGGGACGGCAACGACAATAGCGGCGCCGCAGTCGCTGCGGGCACTTATACCGTCAAGGCCAATGCGCCGATCAACGGCACGGCGACCGATCTGGCCACCTACCTGCCAGCAACGGTCAACAGCGTGACGCTGAGCCAAACCGGCGGCGAGTTGATGCTCAATCTTGCAGGTCTGGGCCCTATCGCCCTGTCCAAAGTTCAAACCATTGGTCTATAGAGCCGGCTAACGCGGCATAAAGGAGTGGAATATGTCTTTCAATATCGGCCTTAGCGGTCTCTATGCAGCCAACAAACAACTGGACGTGACCGGCAACAACATCGCCAACGTTGCGACCGCCGGTTTCAAGTCCTCGCGCGCCGAGTTCGCGGATGTCTACTCGGCAACCAAGCTGGGTAGTGGTAGTAAAGTCGTCGGCAGCGGCGTAAGCCTGGCCAACGTATCCCAGCAGTTCACCCAGGGTGATATCAACAACACCGGCAACGTGCTGGACATGGGTATCAATGGCTCGGGTTTCTTCACCCTGAGCAATAACGGTTCGACGACCTACACCCGTGCCGGTACGTTCAAGGTCGACAAGGATGGCTTCATCACCAATACCAATCAAACTGCCCGTTTGCAGGGTTACGGTGTGGACGCCAATGGCAAGGTCATCAACGGCGTGTTGACTGACCTTAAGATCGACACTTCGAATCTGGCGCCAAAACCGACGTCGACCGTGTCCTCGACGATCAACCTGAATTCGACTGCTCCGGTGATTGACGACACGGTGGCCACCGGTACTCCATTCGACCCAAACACCCTCGCCACCTACACCAAATCGTTCAGTACGCCGATCTATGACAGCCAGGGCAACTCGCACGTCATGGATCAATACATGGTGAAGACCGGCGCTAACACGTGGAAGACCTACACCCTGGTAGACGGTCGCAACCCGGATGCCACCGGCAGCGACCCGAAAGTCACCGCTCCGATTGCTACGACCTTGACGTTCGACACGGCTGGCAAACTGGTCTCGGTGGCAACACCGCCGGCGACGCCTGCGGCCCCTAACGCAACCAATACCGTGACGTTGGCCAACTGGGTGCCGGGTAAGGTCACCAACGGTGTGTGGGCGGCCAACGGCGCGGCACCAAGCGCTAGCGGCATGGTCATTTCGATGACCAACACCACGCAGTTCAATGCCGACTCCGCCCGCTCTATCCCGGCTCAGGATGGTTATGCTACCGGCCAGATCACCAACCTGACCATCGACGGCACCGGCACCCTGTTCGCCAACTTCAGCAACAACCAGAGCAAGGCCATCGGCCAGGTTGCACTGGCCAGCTTCACCAACGAACAAGGCCTGCAAGCTGTGGGTGGCACCAGCTGGAAAGAAACGTTCGCCTCGGGTATCCCTGGCTACGATGCTCCGGAAACCGGGACCCTGGGTTCGATTCAGTCCAACTCCCTGGAAGAGTCCAACGTCAACCTGACCAACGAACTGGTCAACCTGATCAAGGCGCAGAGCAACTACCAGGCGAACGCCAAGACCATCTCCACCCAGAGCACCATCATGCAGACCATCATTCAGATGACCTGATGCTGGTTGGTTGATAGCGCTACACAAGGAGCCCCTCGCAAGAGGGGCTTTTTTGTGCCTGAAGCAAACTTGTAGCTGGGGGGCGCCTACGCAAAAGAAAACCCCCGACCAGTCCAGAAGACTGATCGGGGGTTTCAGGTAAGCACCTTGCGGCGCTTACCGGCTCAGCTTATTGGCAGGCTTCGCAATCCGGCTCGTCGATGGCGCACGCCTTCGGTACTGGAGCAGGACCGGCTGGAGCTGCCAGGACCGAGTCGTCACCGTGGTTGCTGCCGCTGGAAACAGCGTTCAGCTTGCCGGTGTTGATGGTCGACTTCTCGGTGCTGGTCGCGGCCAGGGCACGGAGGTAGTAAGTGGTTTTCAGGCCACGGTACCAGGCCATGCGGTAGGTCACGTCGAGCTTCTTGCCCGAAGCGCCGGCGATGTACAGGTTCAGCGACTGAGCCTGGTCGATCCACTTCTGACGACGGCTGGCCGCGTCAACGATCCACTTGGTGTCGACTTCGAAGGCAGTCGCGTAGAGCTCTTTGAGTTCTTGCGGGATGCGTTCGATCTGCTGCACGGAACCGTCGTAGTACTTCAGGTCGTTGATCATGACCGAGTCCCACAGGCCGCGAGCCTTGAGGTCGCGAACCAGGTACGGGTTGATCACGGTGAATTCGCCCGACAGGTTCGATTTCACATAGAGGTTCTGGTAGGTCGGTTCGATCGACTGCGAGACGCCAGTGATGTTGGCGATGGTTGCGGTCGGTGCGATGGCCATGATGTTGGAGTTACGAATACCTTTCTGTACGCGAGCACGCACCGGCGCCCAGTCCAGGGTTTCGTTCAGGTCAACGTCGATGTACTTCTGGCCACGCTGGTCGATCAGGATCTGTTGCGAATCCAGCGGCAGGATGCCTTTGGACCACAGCGAACCCTGGAACGTCTCGTAAGCGCCACGCTCGTCAGCCAGGTCGCAGGAAGCCTGGATCGCGTAGTAGCTGACCGCTTCCATCGACTTGTCGGCGAACTCGACTGCGGCGTCGGAACCGTAAGGGATGTGCTGCAGGTACAAAGCGTCCTGGAAGCCCATGATGCCCAGACCGACCGGACGGTGCTTGAAGTTGGAGTTCTTCGCTTGTGGCACCGAGTAGTAGTTGATGTCGATAACGTTATCGAGCATGCGAACGGCGGTGTTCACGGTACGTGCAAGCTTGGCGGTGTCCAGCTTGCCGTTGACGATGTGGTTCGGCAGGTTGATCGAGCCCAGGTTGCAAACGGCGATTTCGTCCTTGTTGGTGTTCAAGGTGATCTCGGTACACAGGTTCGAGCTGTGAACCACGCCAACGTGCTGCTGTGGGCTGCGCAGGTTGCATGGGTCTTTGAACGTCAGCCATGGGTGGCCGGTTTCAAACAGCATGGAGAGCATTTTGCGCCACAGGTCTTTGGCCTGGATGGTCTTGAACAGCTTGACCTTGCCCGGGTACTCGGTCAGGGCTTCGTAGTACTCGTAGCGTTCTTCGAAGGCCTTGCCGGTCAGGTCGTGCAGGTCAGGAACTTCGGACGGCGAGAACAGGGTCCACTTGCCGTCATCGAAGACGCGCTTCATGAACAGGTCAGGGATCCAGTTGGCAGTGTTCATGTCGTGGGTACGACGACGGTCATCACCGGTGTTCTTGCGGAGTTCGATGAACTCCTCGATGTCCATGTGCCAGGTTTCCAGGTAGGCGCAGACAGCGCCTTTGCGCTTGCCACCCTGGTTAACGGCGACAGCGGTGTCGTTCACTACTTTCAGGAACGGAACAACGCCCTGGGATTTGCCGTTGGTGCCCTTGATGTACGAGCCCAATGCGCGAACCGGGGTCCAGTCGTTGCCCAGGCCGCCAGCGAATTTCGACAGCATGGCGTTGTCGTGGATCGCGTGGTAGATGCCCGACAGGTCATCCGGCACGGTGGTCAGGTAGCAGCTGGACAGCTGAGGACGCAGGGTGCCGGCGTTGAACAGGGTCGGGGTCGAGGACATGTAGTCGAAGGACGACAACAGGTTGTAGAACTCGATCGCACGGTCTTCCTTGTTCTTCTCTTCGATCGCCAGGCCCATGGCCACGCGCATGAAGAAAATCTGCGGCAGTTCGAAACGCACGCCATCCTTGTGGATGAAGTAACGGTCATACAGGGTTTGCAGGCCCAGGTAAGTGAACTGCTGGTCGCGCTCGTGGTTGATCGCCTTGCCGAGTTTTTCCAGGTCAAAGGTGGCCAGGACCGGGTTCAGCAATTCGAACTCGATACCCTTGGCGATGTAGGCAGGCAGGGCCTTGGCGTACAGGTCGACCATTTCGTGGTGAGTTGCGCTTTCAGCAACTTCCAGGAAGCTCAGGCCTTCGGCACGCAGGGTGTCCATCAGCAGGCGCGCGGTCACGAACGAGTAGTTCGGCTCACGCTCGACCAGCGTACGGGCGGTCATCACCAGCGCGGTGTTGACGTCGGTCAGGGCCACGCCGTCGTAGAGGTTCTTCAGGGTTTCGCGCTGGATCAGGTCGCCGTCGACTTCTTCCAGACCTTCGCAGGCCTCGGTGACGATGGTGTTCAGGCGGCCCATGTCCAGAGGGGCAAACGTGCCGTCGGCACGGGTGATGCGGATCGACGGGTGAGCTTGAACCGCTTCCTCGGCAGGCGCGCGTACTGCGCGCTCTTTGGAGCGGGCGTCACGGTAGATCACGTAGTCACGAGCGACTTTCTGCTCGCCGGCACGCATCAGGGCCAGTTCGACCTGGTCCTGGATTTCTTCGATGTGGATGGTGCCGCCCGATGGCATGCGACGCTTGAAAGTCGCGGTGACTTGTTCGGTCAGGCGGGCAACGGTGTCGTGGATTCGCGACGAGGCAGCAGCAGTGCCGCCCTCAACTGCGAGAAACGCTTTGGTGATGGCGACGGTGATTTTGTCATCGGTGTAAGGAACGACAGTGCCGTTACGCTTGATCACGCGCAGTTGGCCTGGCGCGGTGGCGGACAGATCCGAATTCGAATCAGTGGCCATCGGCGCGGTGCCCTGCGGGTTCTCGCGAGTTGTGTCGGTTTGCATGGGTGTCTCCACGTTCTCTATGTTTGTTTGGGCACCATGAAGGCGCCCACCGTTCCGTCCTGAAGCACTACAACCGGCAAGCGCCGGGCATAACAACTTCGGGACAGTCAGGAAGGGGGCTGTTGAGCGCCGCTTCCTTGCCGAAGTCTTTGGTCTCAAGCCAGGGGCCGAAAACCGAATTCCGTTTGGGTGACAGTAATTGACTGCAACACCCGTACCGTTTTCGCCGTTAACGGCTGAAAAACAGTCGCCATCCGCAGGTGCGGTTTGGGCTTCTGAAAATACGTTTGGTTCAACCAAAAACATGCAAGAAAAGCACTTGAGTTTCTTGTCTGATTTGTGTTTGGTTTTTTGCGCAAACCCCTACATGTAGGGGTTTTTTTAGCGCGAGCTACAAGATAATGCGTTTTGGGGGGTGATTGCAACGTACTACCTGTGGATAAAGCTGTGCGTAAAATGTGTATGAAACTGTCAATCGGCGTGTAGGCCGCAACCCTGCTGGGGTGGACCGTTTGTCATGGAATTTTGCCCTGAAAAATAGCCTTGGGCGTATTTTTGAGGGCGCGAACCCTATCACAAAAAAACGCAGTTACCGAGCGCATTTGCCAGCTTGTGTTCTCAAGGGAAGGCGTTGCTACAATCGGTCACTGCTTACGCAGACTTATCCACTCCAATCATTACAAAAAGACGAGTGGAACCTTCCTTAAACAGTGTTCGGCAAAGAGGTCACCCGTGGAGCAAGAAGCCTGGCAGGTATTGATTGTCGAGGATGACCAGCGCCTGGCTGAGTTGACTCGTGAGTATCTCGAAAGCCACGGTCTGCGGGTCACCCTCGAAGGCAATGGAGCGCTGGCGGCGGCGCGGATTATCGCCGAGCAACCGGACCTGGTGATCCTTGACCTGATGCTCCCCGGCGAAGACGGCCTGACGATTTGCCGCAAGGTTCGTGATCACTACGACGGGCCGATCCTGATGCTCACGGCGCGCACTGACGACATGGACCAGATCCAGGGCCTGGACATGGGCGCCGATGACTACGTGTGCAAACCGGTGCGCCCGCGTTTGTTGCTGGCGCGTGTCCAGGCCTTGCTGCGACGTAGTGAAGCACCCGAGCCTGCGGCACCGGAAAAACTCCGTCGCTTGCAGTTCGGCCCGCTGGTCGTCGACAACGCGCTGCGTGAGGCGTGGCTGCAGGGCAATGGCATCGAGTTGACCAGTGCCGAGTTCGATCTGCTCTGGTTGCTGGTGGCCAACGCCGGGCGGATTCTGTCCCGCGAGGAAATTTTCACGGCGTTGCGAGGCATTGGCTACGACGGTCAGGATCGCTCGATCGATGTGCGCATTTCGCGGATCCGGCCGAAGATCGGCGATGACCCGGACCATCCGCGACTGATCAAGACCATTCGCAGCAAGGGGTATCTGTTCGTTCCTGAAGCCTGTGTAGATCAGCCCTTGTGAACTCAATCTTCCTGCGCATTTATGGCGGCATGTGCGCCGCGCTGATTCTGGTGGCAGTGCTCGGTGTACTGGCCTTGCACCTGCTCAATCAGGTGCGCAGCGAGCAATACCGCGAACGCCTGGCCCACGGTACGTTTTCCTTGATGGCCGACAATTTGCAACCGATGAACGAGACCGAGCGTCATCGAGCGTTGCTGGTGTGGGAGCGTTTGCTGGGCATTCCGTTGAGCTTGCAGACGTTCGCCCAGACCGACCTCGACTTGAGCCAGCGCACGCGGGTGCTGCACGGCCAGGCATTGGTGGAGCAGACCGGCCCGCACGCGGCAAAGGTCTACCGTTTGGTCAGCGATAAAGAACAGCTGGTGCTGACGGGAGAAGTGCAACAGATCAGCGAGCAACTGGCGCGGGCGACCATTTACCTGTTGGCCGATGAATTGGTGCGTTACCCGGTGGCCGAGCAGCCCAAGCGTCTTGAGGCGTTGAAGAAGGACAAGGGCTTTGGCTTCGAGCTGCAACTGATTACGGTCGATCAGGCGGACATGGACGAGGACCAGAGCCGTCGGGTCTCTGAAGGCGACACGGTGATGGCGCTGGGCAAGGGCGGCGATTCGATCCGGGTGTTTGCCGGGATGGTCGGTACGCCCTGGGTGCTGGAAATCGGCCCCTTGTATCAGATGAACCCGTACCCGCCGGAGTGGCTGGTATTGATCGCTGCATTGGGCCTGAGCCTGATCGGGTTGATCGTCTATTTACTGGTGCGCCAGTTGGAGCGCCGCTTGCGAGGTCTGGAGTCGGCCGCCACGCGGATCGCCAAAGGCAGCCTGGAAACCCGCGTGCCGGCACGCGGTGCGGATTCGGTGGGGCGATTGGCGGCGGCGTTCAACGGCATGGCCGAGCACCTTCAGCAACTGTTGGCGATTCAGCGTGAGCTGGTGCGCGCGGTGTCCCATGAGCTGCGCACGCCTGTTGCGCGGTTGCGTTTTGGACTGGAGATGATCAGCACGGCGAGCACGCCACAAGCGCGGGAGAAATACCTGGAGGGCATGGATCACGACATCCAGGACCTCGATGGCCTGGTGGACGAGATGCTCACGTATGCGCGGCTGGAGCAGGGTTCGCCAGCGCTGAACTTCCAGCGCGTCGACCTCGATGCCTTGGTCAATCAGGTGATCGGTGAACTGGCGCCATTGCGCGCCGATGTGACGGTGCATCGCGGCTTGTGCCTGTCGGCTGCCGATTGCGATGGCGCTTGGGTCGAGGCTGAGCCGCGCTACCTGCACCGGGCGTTGCAGAATCTGGTGAGCAACGCGATGCGTCATGCCCAGTCCCAGGTGTCGATCAGTTATCAGGTGGGGCAGCAGCGTTGTCGCGTCGATGTCGAAGACGATGGGCCGGGCGTGCCGGAAAGTGCCTGGGAAAAGATCTTCACGCCATTTTTACGTCTGGATGACAGCCGCACCCGGGCGTCCGGTGGGCACGGTCTGGGATTGTCTATCGTGCGTCGGATCGTTCACTGGCATGGCGGCCGAGCGTTGATCAGCAAGAGTAAAAACCTGGGTGGGGCATGTTTCAGTCTGAGTTGGCCCAGGAATCAGGAGAAGCCTTGAGATCTTTACCGTCTGTAAGGGCCTCTTCGCGAGCAAGCCCGCTCCCACATTGGATCTCCAGTGTTGGCAAATTATGGGTTCACCGCAGATTAAAGGTGGGAACGAGCCTGCTCGCGATGACGGTCGAACAGGCACTGAAGTTCTTCAGGCCTTGATACTGACCAGGCTCAACAACTGCCCATCGTGCACGCCAAATTGCGCATCCAGTTCTGTGCCGTAATGCCATTCGCTGGAGAGGTCGGTCAACAAACGCAGGCGCACATGCCCGCTGTCGGTCCACTCCAGCACCTCGGCATGTTCGAAATAGAAGCGTTTCTGCACGATGGGGTAGAGCGCCTTGAACAGGCTTTCCTTGACCGAAAAAGTCAGGGTCACCCACAACGCCAACTGATCACGAGGGCCGGCGGTCATGCGTTCAAGCTCGGGCGGGGTGAGGATCTCTCCGGCCAGACGCTCGGCGCGTTCGGTGTTCAGCAGGTTTTCCAGGTCCATGCCCAAGCTGCGCCAATGCGTCTTGCGCGCAACAATAGCGGCGGCCCGGCCGGTGCTGTGGGTGATCGAGCCGCAGATATGCGCGGGCCACACGGGCGCGCGGTCCTCGCCAATCGCCGGAATGCAGTCCAGACCCTCCAGTTGCTGCAAGGCGGCTCGGGCGCACACCCGCCCGGCGAGAAACTCGGCCTGACGTTTGGCGACCGAGCGCTGGATACTGGGGGGCGCTTCGATGGTGCTGCGCCGGAAGTCATCGAACACCAGCAATGACGGATCGAAACGAGTGCTGAGCAGCACCGTGTCGGGCAGCGCATCAGGCAACGGCCAGTGGGCGTCGAGCGGTTTGCAGCAGGCGGGGAGAGCGGGGGGCGGGTTCATCCCGGCATTTTGCCGGGTTGACCTGGCGCTGGGTAGTGGTGGTGGCGCAATCATGTGGCGTGCAGCGCTGTTGTGGCGAGGGAGCTTGCTCCCGTTCGATGGCGTAGCCATCGCAAACCCTGCGTACTCGGTACATTCGAGTGAATGCATGAGCAGGTTTTGGGGGCCGCTTCGCGACCCAGCGGGAGCAAGCTCCCTCGCCACAAGGTGGGTGCAGTCAGCGATTAGCCAAAGATTTTTTTGAAGAACGCCTTCATGTCCGCCCACGAGCTTTCATCGGCGGCTTTGTTGTAGCCGATGTCCGGGCCGCCGTGATCGCCGTGGCTCAGGCGATCAGCGTCCGGATTGCTGAAACCATGCTTGGCACCTTTCAGGCTGACGAACTTATAGTCGGCGCCAGCCTTGTCCATTTCGGTTTTGAACGCTGCCACTTGATCTGCGGTGATCATGCTGTCCAGAGCACCGTGCTCTACCAGTAGCTTGGCCTTGACGCTGCCAGGTGTCGCCGGGGTGTTGGTCGCCAATACGCCGTGGAAACTCACCACACCCGCCAGCGGTGCCCCTTGGCGGGCGGCATCGAGGACAATCCCGCCGCCGAAGCAGTAACCGATGGCCGCGAGTTTTTTCGGGTCGGTCTGCGGTTGTTTTTTCAGCAGATCAAGCCCGGCATTGAAGCGGGCACTGGCCGTTGCGCTGTTTTTCAGCGCTTCATTCATGAATGCCATGGCGTCATTCGGGTGCTCGGTGTTTTTGCCTTTGCCATACATATCGATCGCCAGCGCGCTGTAGCCCAGCCCGGCGAGGTCGCGGGCCCGGCGCTTGGCGTAGTCGTTAAGCCCCCAGAACTCATGGACCACCACCACGCCCGGGCGAGCCCCCTGAATGCTGTCGTCGTAGGCGTAATAGCCGATCATTTCAGTCCCGTCGGCACTCTTGTAAGGAATCTCCTGAGTCTTGATGGCCGCTTGGCTGAGGCTGCTCAGGGCGAATAAAACGAGTGCGATCAATACACGCATGGTTGATGCTCCTTTAAAAGACGTCCAGACAGCCTAGTCGATCCTGTTCAGTCCGAGTTCAGCGGGTTGTGGTTAACCTACAGTCACAACTGTGGTATCGGTTACTTCGTCAGGGTTGTCCGGGATGATGCAGCAGGTTTCGCCAAACACCTTGGTTGAACCAGGTTACCGTTACTGGCGTATTAGCAATCGAGGTGCGAGGTACCTGTGGAGATGTTGATTTTGCCTGGGAGAGCGTTATGAAACTGCTGGTCGTCGAAGACGAAGCGCTGCTGCGTCATCACCTGCAAACCCGCCTGACCGACAATGGCCACGTGGTCGAGTCCGTGGCCAATGCCGAAGAGGCCTTGTACCAGACCGGGCAATTCAACCATGACCTGGCGGTGATCGACCTCGGTTTGCCGGGCATGGGTGGGCTGGACCTGATTCGCCAGCTGCGTGCGGAAGGCAAGACCTTTCCGATCCTGATCCTGACCGCGCGCGGCAACTGGCAGGACAAGGTCGAAGGCCTGGCCGCCGGTGCCGACGATTACGTGGTCAAGCCGTTCCAGTTCGAAGAGCTGGACGCGCGCCTGAACGCCTTGCTACGCCGCTCCAGCGGTTTTACCCAGTCAACCATCATTGCCGGGCCGCTGGTGCTGGACCTCAATCGCAAGCAGGCGACCCTCGACGAGCAGCCGTTGGCATTGACCGCTTACGAATACCGGATCCTCGAATACCTGATGCGTCATCACCAGCAGGTGGTCGCCAAGGACCGATTGATGGAACAGCTCTATCCGGACGACGACGAGCGTGATCCAAACGTGATCGAAGTGCTGGTCGGCCGCCTGCGGCGCAAGCTGGAAGGGCCGACCGGCTTCAAGCCGATCGATACCGTGCGTGGCCTGGGCTACCTGTTCAACGAGCGCTGCCGGTGATTCGATCGCTGCGCCTGCGCCTGATGCTCGCCGCCACGACACTGGCGGTGCTGTTCATGCTGGCCTTGTTGCCGGCCATGCAGGGCGCGTTCAGCCTGGCGCTGCAAGATTCGATCAAGCAGCGCCTGGCCTCGGATGTCACCACACTGATATCTGCTGCGCGGGTTGAAAACAACCGGTTGGTGATGCCCACGCAGTTGCCGGATGAGCTCCTCAACCTCACCGACAGTCGCCTGTTGGGCTACATCTATGATCGCGACGGTCATCTGGTCTGGCGCTCGCGGGCGACTCATGATGAGGACATCAGTTACCGACCGCGTTACGACGGACACGGCGATCAATTCGCGCGGATTCGTGAAGCCAACGGTCAGGAATTCTTCGTCTATGACGTCGAGGTCAAGTTGCTCGGCGGTAAAAACGCAGCGTTCAGTATCGTCGCGCTGCAGCCGGTGCGTGAGTACGAGCAGACGCTCGACGGCCTGCGGGAAAATCTCTACCTGGGTTTTGGCGCTGCGTTACTGGTGTTGCTGTCGCTGCTGTGGATCGGCCTGACCTGGGGCTTGCAGGCCTTGAAACGCTTGAGCCAGGAACTCGACCAGATCGAGAACGGTGTCCTTGAAAGCCTCAGCGAAGAACACCCCCGCGAATTGTTGCGCCTGACCGGTTCGCTGAACCGTTTGCTGCGCAGCGAGCGTGAGCAGCGCAGTCGCTACCGCGACTCTCTGGATGATCTGGCCCATAGCCTGAAAACCCCGTTGGCGGTGTTGCAAGGGGTCAGTGAAGACATGGCCCAGCGGCCGGAAGATCGGGAGCAGGCGTGGGTGCTGCAATCGCAGATCGAGCGCATGAGCCAACAGATCAGCTATCAGTTACAGCGCGCGAGCTTGCGCAAAAGCGGTCTGGTGCGTCACCAGGTGCGATTGCGGCCGGTGCTGCAAAGCCTTTGCGACACACTGGACAAGGTCTATCGCGACAAGCAGGTACGGACCTCGTTCGACCTGCCGAACCCGTGCTACGTGCCGATCGAGCAGGGTGCCTTGCTGGAAATGCTCGGTAACCTGCTGGAAAACGCCTACCGCCTGTGCCTGGGCGAAGTGCGCGTCAGCTTGCGGCAAACCGTGAGTGGTGTGGAACTGTGCATCGAAGATGACGGCCCAGGCGTACCGCCGGATCAACGTGCGCGGATTCTTCAGCGCGGCGAACGGCTGGACCGCCAGCACCCGGGGCAGGGCATCGGCCTTGCGGTGGTCAAGGACATCATCGAGAGCTACGGCGCACAATTGACCCTGGGGGATTCAGCCTTGGGCGGCGCGGCATTCCGGATTCATTTTCCGGTGGTGTGAAACAACCTCAATAATCTCGTTCCCACGCAGAGCATGGGAACAATCACTGACGACTCAGTTCTCCTGCGCGCGATAAGCGCCAGGCGTCAACCCGGTCCACTTCTTGAACGCCCGGTGAAACGCCGACGGCTCGGAGAATCCCAGCTGTTCGGCGATCTGTTGCAATGACAGGTCGGCACGGCTGAGGTGATAAATCGCGATGTCGCGGCGCAGTTGGTCTTTCAATTCCTGAAAACTAGAACCCTCTTCACGCAAGTGCCGACGCAAGGTCTGCGGGCTGATGTGCAGGTGGGCGGCAACCGCTTCCAGGTCTGGCCAGCGCGCACTGTCGCGGCTGAGCAGGCGGCGTAACTGGCTGCTGAGGCTATCGCCGTCATCCGGGCGCGATAGCAGATCGGCGGGCGAGCGCTCGAGGAAATGCTTGAGGGTACGTTCGTCCTGCAACAACGGCATGTGCAGGTAACGGCTGTGGAACAACAGGCTGCTTTGCTCGGCCGAAAACACCATCGGGCAGGGGAACAACAGGTCGTACTCGGCAGCGTGCCCGGGTTTCGGGTAGCTGAAACAGGCCTGTTCCAGGCGAATGCGCTGACCGATCAGCCAACTGCCCAGTCGATGCCAGATCACCAGCTGACATTCGCTGAAAAAGTGATCCGGGTCCCACAGCCGAGAATCATCCAGGCTCAAACGCACCATTTCACCTTCGCGGGTCAGGGTCAGGCGCGGAGCGTCGGGGAATAGGCTATAAAATAATAAGCCGCGACTGAGTGCTTTCTCGAGCGTGCGGCAGTGAATCAAGGCATGGCACATCATGGCGAAGGTGCCACGTTTGCTTGGGCCGCGGGCAAAGCCCAGGTATTCGTCATCCAGCGCTTGCCAGAGCCCTTGCAGCAGGCTGGTGAACTGTTCGGGCGCGATCCTGGCGCGAGGTTCGTCGAGCAATTCGACGCTGATCCCCAGCTGTTGCAACAGACCCGAATAGTCATAGCCGCGTCGGCGCGCGCCACCGAGGGCCGCACGAGCAAAATGACTGGCGATGGTACGTTCGCGCATTGGGGTCTGATCCGTCCATTGAGTGGCGGATAGTAGCCACGGCCTAGTGGCGGGACAAGGCGGATATCCGCCAAATTGTAGGACGAGAGCCGGTTGGTGGGCGGAAATCCGCCACCCCGGTCGGCTGGTCAAGGGATGAAGAAAATCCGGCAGCCCTGATAGCAAAAGGCTTTTGGGCGATTTTGGCAAGGTGGCACGGGCTTTGCGATAAGGGCGAGAGGTCTGCCAGCGCGCAGCTCGACAAAACAAATCCCTCCGGTGCAGGAGGGTTCGCACTTTAGGTGTCGCCTGCCTCAGATGATTGATTGCAGCGCGGTGCTCTTGAGGAACTTTGCAATGACGACTCGTCAGCCACTGTACAAATCCCTGTATTTCCAGGTGATCGTTGCCATCGTTATCGGCATCGCGCTCGGTCACTACTACCCGCAGACCGCCGTGGCGCTCAAGCCACTGGGTGACGGGTTCATCAAACTGATCAAAATGGTCATCGCACCGATCATCTTCTGCACCGTCGTCAGCGGTATCGCGGGCATGCAGAACATGAAGTCGGTCGGCAAGACCGGCGGTTACGCGCTGCTGTACTTCGAAATCGTTTCGACCATCGCATTGCTGGTGGGTCTGGTAGTGGTCAACATCGTGCAGCCAGGTAACGGCATGCACATCGATGTCAGCACACTGGACGCCTCCAAGGTTGCGGCCTATGTCGCGGCCGGTGCTGATCAAAGCGTCGTTGGCTTCATCCTGAACATCATCCCGGCCACCATTGTCGGTGCGTTCGCCAATGGCGATATCCTGCAAGTGCTGATGTTCTCGGTGATCTTCGGTTTCGCCCTGCATCGCCTGGGCGCCTACGGCAAGCCGATCCTGGACTTCATCGATCGCTTCGCCCACGTGATGTTCAACATCATCAACATGATCATGAAGCTCGCGCCAATCGGTGCCCTGGGCGCGATGGCCTTCACCATCGGTGCCTACGGTGTGGGTTCGCTGGTGCAACTGGGTCAGTTGATGGCGTGCTTCTACATCACGTGCGTGGTGTTCATTCTGGTCGTGCTGGGCGGCATCGCGCGCGCTCACGGTTTCAGCGTGCTGAAAGTGATTCGCTACATCCGTGAAGAGCTGCTGATCGTGCTGGGTACTTCCTCTTCGGAATCGGTACTGCCACGCATGCTGATCAAGATGGAGCGTCTGGGCGCGAAGAAATCCGTCGTGGGTCTGGTGATCCCGACCGGTTACTCGTTCAACCTGGACGGTACTGCCATCTACCTGACCATGGCCGCGGTGTTCATCGCTCAGGCGACTGACACCCACATGGACATCACTCACCAGATCACCTTGTTGATCGTGCTGCTGCTGTCTTCCAAAGGCGCGGCCGGTGTGACCGGTAGCGGCTTCATCGTGCTGGCCGCCACCCTGTCGGCGGTCGGTCACCTGCCGGTTGCCGGTCTGGCACTGATCCTGGGTATCGACCGCTTCATGTCCGAAGCCCGCGCCCTGACCAACCTGGTGGGTAACGCGGTTGCCACCCTGGTCGTGGCCAAGTGGGTCAAGGAGCTGGACGTCGACCAGATGCATACGGAACTGGCTTCCGGTGGTCGTGCAATCACCACTACGCATGGCGAAGACGATGTGCATGTGGCTGAAAGCCCGGCCCCGACTTCGCTGAAGTAATTCATCGAGTTGATGAAAAACCCGCTTCGGCGGGTTTTTTATCGCCTGCAGTTTGAGCGCAAAGGTCAGCCCGGCTGATGGTTAAGGTGATTGCTGCCAGGTCATCGGCTGCCTAGGCTTGAGGTATCGCTTAGGAGAACGCACATGCACGGGCCATTGGCATCACTCAAGGTTCTGGATTTTTCGACGCTGTTGCCGGGGCCGTTTGCCTCGTTGTTGCTGGCGGACATGGGCGCCGAGGTGTTGCGGATCGAATCACCGACCCGGATGGACCTGTTGCGGGTTTTACCGCCCCACGACCAAGGCACTTCTGCCAGCCACGCTTACCTCAATCGCAACAAGCGCAGCCTGGCGCTGGACCTCAAGCAGCCGGCAGCGCTGGAGGTGGTCAAGCAACTGCTGCAAGACCACGACATCCTCCTCGAGCAGTTTCGCCCCGGGGTGATGGAGCGCCTGGGGCTGGGGTACGAGGCCCTGAAGGCGATCAATCCGCGACTGATTTACGTCTCGATCAGCGGTTACGGCCAGACGGGCCCCTACAAGGACCGCGCCGGTCACGACATCAACTATCTGTCACTGTCCGGTGTGTCCAGCTACACCGGACACCAGGATAGCGGGCCGCTGCCATTGGGCGTTCAGGTCGCGGACATTGCCGGTGGTTCACTGCATGGGGTGATCGGCCTGCTGGCGGCGGTGATTGCCCGTCAACACAGTGGCCTGGGGCAACACCTGGACGTGAGCATGACCGATTGCGCATTCAGCCTGAACGCCATGGCAGGCGCGGGGTATCTGGCCTGCGGTATCACACCGGGGCGCGAAAATCAGATGCTCAATGGCGGCAGCTTCTACGACTATTACCGCACTCGCGATGGTCGCTGGATGTCTGTCGGCAGCCTGGAACCGGGCTTCATGCAGCAGCTGTGCACGGCGCTGGGGCAGCCGGAGCTGGCGGTGCTGGGCTTGTCGCCCGTCCCCGAGCAGCAAAAGGCGCTCAAACTGGCGTTTCAGATCGAATTCGAAAAACATGACTTTGCCGAACTCTGCACGCTGTTTGCCGGGCTCGATGCTTGCGTCGAGCCGGTGCTGAGCCTGGCCGAGGCGGTTGAGCACCCTCAGCTGAAGGCTCGGGATCTGGTCACCCAGGTGCCACGCGGAGACGGCACCGCGCAGGCGCAGATGGCCTGCCCGTTGAAGTTTTCAGGCGGGTTGCCCGAGCCTCGACATGTCGGCGCAGCATTGGGCGAGCATACCGATCAGGTGTTGGGTGAGTTGGGGTATAGCGCTGAACAAATCGAGGAGTTGCGTACAGCGAAGGTAGTGCTGTGATCGTTCCCATGCGGTCATTCGACCCGCGACTCACCGGTAAACACCAGCGTCTGCCGGCAACGCCGGCACAAATACCGCCGCCCTTGCCGCACCAGGCTATGGCGCTGGGCCGAGAACGGGAAATCGCTGTTGGCGCACGGACAGCGGTAGATGTAGCGAGTCACGCTGCGGCGTTTGATGGCGTAGGTGTGGCAGCGGTTGGGCGGCAGTTCGTACACCCCGCGCATGATCAATTGCCATTCTTCGCCATGCGGCTGTATGCGGTCACCGAACAGTTGATGGGCGATCAGGTGCGCGACTTCGTGAGCCACGGTCTGTTTGAGGAAGTCTTCGGCGTTTTCCCGGTACAGCTGCGGATTGAAACGCAGCAGGTTTTCATGCAGGTGTGCCACGCCGGCCTTCTGACCGCGCAACTTGAGGCTGACCACCGGGCGTTTGAAAGGTCGTTTGAAAAAGGATTCGGCTTGTTGGAAACAGTCTTCGACGCGGGAATTGAGTTGCTGAGGCATTCTTGGCGGATCTCCAGAGGCGTCGAGTATGCTGCAAACTGTGCTCATTGCGAATCGCTCAGGCGCCGAATGGTCGTCGAACAATAAAGAAGGCCGCCTTGCGGCGGCCTGTGTTGGCAGATCCCTGTTTGTTTTATAGGCAGCGTCCTTCGCCCGTTTCATTTGCCCGTTTAAGTTGCCGGTTCTAGTTGGTATAGACCGGGCCAACGCCCAGGCCCCAGACAATCACGGTGAATGCCATGATCGCCACCAGCACCACCAACCCTACGGCAAGCACTGAACTTGAGAACAGAAAACCTTCGTCCGACGGAATGTTCATGAAGGTCGGTAGCCCCACGTACAGCAGGTACACGGTGTAGCAGATGGCTGCAGTGCCAACGACCATGCCCAGCCACATGTGCGGATACAGCGCCGCCAGACCGCCGATGAACAGTGGCGTGGCGGTGTAGGTGGCAAACGCGACACAGCGCGCCAGGCTCGGGCTGGCGTCATACGTGCGAGCCATCCAGTGAATGAACGCGCCCATCACCGCAACCCCGCCGAGCATCGCCAGGTACGACATGATGGTCATCCAGAGCGCGCTTTCCTGGGTCAGCATGACCGGCGCGCGGCTACCGATGACCCAGCCGACCTTGGTGGTACCGATAAACGCCGAAATTGCCGGTATTGCCGCCAGAATCAGCGTGTGGGTGAGGTACATGTGGCCGATACTTTCCTCTTGGTCGCCACGGATTTCTTTCCATTCTTGATCAGGGTGGGTGAAAAGCCCCACGACGTGATGGATCATAGTCAGTCACTCCTTCGTGATTGCTATCGCCCCCCAGCGGAGCGCCTACGGGCCAGCGGCCAAGTAAGTAGAGGTCTGAAATGCGCGCGACCTTATGTCGCAGTATAGAAAGTACTGGCTGTCACAGGTGGGGGGCTTTAGAGCAAATCGCGCTGTAAAAGCCGGGGTTAATTGCTGCTCGATCTGGGTATCGCCCCTGTGGCGAGGGAGCTTGCTCCCGCTGGGGCGCGAAGCGGCCCCAATACAGACACTTCGTTTTTTCAGCGCAACCGTAGCAGCAGGTTTTACGACTGCTGCGCAGTCGAACGGGAGCAAGCTCCCTCGCCACAGGGGTATGCTCAAGTCAGACAAAGCGCGGACTCCAGGCTCTTCGCCCCCGAAGGGTTTTTGCGTAAAATGTTCGCCTTTCGTCACACCTCGCGGATTTCAAGCGCCATGGGCACTCTTTCGGTCAACCAGAACAAACTGCAGAAACGTCTACGCCGACAGGCCGGTGAAGCCGTCGCCGATTACAACATGATCGAAGACGGCGACAAGGTCATGGTCTGCCTGTCCGGCGGCAAAGACAGCTACACCATGCTCGACGTGCTGATGCACCTGCAGAAGGTGGCGCCGATCAAGTTCGAGATCGTCGCGGTGAACATGGACCAGAAGCAGCCGGGTTTCCCTGAGCATGTGCTGCCGGCCTACCTGAAAGAGCTGGGCGTGGAATACCACATCGTCGAAAAGGACACCTACTCAGTGGTCAAGGAACTGGTGCCGGAAGGCAAGACCACCTGTTCGTTGTGCTCGCGCCTGCGTCGCGGCACGCTCTACACCTTCGCCGACGAAATCGGCGCGACCAAAATGGCCCTCGGTCATCACCGCGACGACATCGTCGAGACGTTTTTCCTGAACATGTTCTACAACGGCTCGCTCAAGGCCATGCCGCCGAAGTTGCGTGCCGACGACGGCCGTAACGTAGTGATCCGCCCGCTGGCCTACTGCAACGAGAAAGACATTCAGGCTTACTCGGACTTCAAGCAGTTCCCGATCATCCCGTGCAACCTCTGCGGTTCCCAGGAAAACCTGCAGCGTCAGGTGGTCAAGGAAATGCTTCAGGAGTGGGAGCGCAAGACGCCGGGCCGCACCGAAAGCATTTTCCGCGGTTTGCAGAACGTCATTCCGTCGCAGCTGGCGGACCGTAACCTGTTCGACTTCACCAACCTGCGTATCGACGAAACCGCTGCGTCGCGTTTCGTCAATGTGGTGAATCTCTGATTGCTGGACCGTTCTGACTTAACGGCGCTCGCGCAGGCGGTGTGAAAACTACTGCACTTGGCAATACTGCGTTGAAAACAGGCTCGGACTGCTCATTTACAGCTCGTAAACTCCGCGTCCTCGCCTGTTTTCGCCTTGTCTTGCCTTCGCTCGCTACGTTTTCACACCGCCTGCGCGGGCGCCGTTTTTATTTCATTGCTCAGGAGAGGGCATGCGCGATTACAAGTGGCTGCACGAATACTGTCTGAACCGTTTTGGTTCGGCAGCCGAACTGGAAGCCCATCTGCCCGAACCCAAGACTCCGGCACAACTGCGCCAGATCAGCGATGATCGCTACCTGTCGACCTTGGCGTTGCGGGTGTTTCGCGCAGGCCTCAAGCACAGCCTGGTGGACGCCAAGTGGCCGGCATTCGAAGAAGTGTTCTTCGGGTTCGATCCGGAAAAGGTCGTACTGATGGGCGCCGAGCACCTTGAGCGCCTGATGCAGGACGCGCGGATCATTCGCCACCTGGGCAAGCTCAAGAGCGTGCCGCGCAATGCGCAGTTCATACTGGACGTGGCGAAAGAGAAGGGTAGCTTCGGCGAGTTGATCGCCGAATGGCCGGTGACCGACATCGTTGGCCTGTGGAAGTACCTGGCCAAACACGGGCATCAATTGGGCGGGTTATCGGCACCGCGGTTTCTGCGGATGGTCGGCAAGGACACCTTCGTGCCGAGCTATGACGTGGTCGCGGCGTTGAATGCGCAAGAGATCATCGACAAGGTGCCGACCAGCCTGCGCGATCTGGCCACGGTGCAGAGCGCCTTCAACCAATGGCACGCCGAGAGCGGCCGGCCGATGTGTCAGATATCGATGATGCTGGCTTACACCGTCAATCATTGAGAGCGTGTCGCCTTCATCGCGAGCAAGAGCTAGGCGCCCCCCAGCTCCTACAGTTTTGTGTCGTACCCAAATGATACGTTCTACCTAAAACCGTAGGAGCAAGGCTTGCCCGCGATGGCGTCCTGTCAGGCGACGGATATCTCGCCTTCGCCAGCCAGCTTACGATTGAGCTGGAACCGCCAGCGCACATACAGCAGTGCCGAGCAGAACACTGCCAGGCTCGCGGCCATTTCCAGCAGACCAAACACCTGTCGATTCGGGTCGAACGCGGCAGTCGCGCCCTTGATGAAATACAGGTTCACCACAAAACACATCCATGAATGCCCGCGCGCGCTGCCGCTGAGCATGCCCGGTGCCAGCACCAACAAGGGCACCAGTTCAATCAGCAGGATGACCCACGGCCGTGCACCATGCAGGTCGGCGATCATCAGGTAATAGGCGCAGAGCAATCCCGCCAGGCCGAAGTAGCACAGCAGGCTGATGACGCGCATCGCCCGAACTCGCGGTTCGAGCCAATCGATGGAGGGCAGAACCTTCGGCTTTTTGGCCACGTTAGCGCTCCAGTTTCAGGGCGGTTTTCGCCAAACGCAGACCCAAGGCCCGGCACAAGGCGACTTCATGCTCGTTCAAGCCGCTTTTGCCGTCAGCACCGGCGTGATGGCTGGCGCCGTAAGGCGTGCCGCCGCCGCGGGTCTCGAGCAATGCCGATTCGCTGTAGGGCAGGCCGGTGATCAGCATGCCGTGGTGCAGCAATGGCAACATCATCGACAGCAAGGTGGTTTCCTGGCCGCCGTGCAGGCTGGCCGTCGAGGTGAAGACCCCGGCCGGTTTGCCCACCAGTGCGCCGGTCAGCCACAGGTTGCTGGTGCCGTCGAGGAAGTACTTCAGCGGCGCCGCCATGTTGCCGAAGCGGGTCGGGCTGCCAAGGGCCAGGCCCGCGCAGTTTTTCAGGTCGTCGAGGCTGGCGTACAGTGCGCCTTCGTCGGGAATGTCCGGCGACACCGCCTCGCATTCGCTGGAGATCGCCGGCACCGTGCGCAGGCGCGCTTCCATCCCGGCCTGTTCAACGCCACGGGCAATCTGTCGGGCCATTTCATTGGTCGAGCCGCTGCGGCTGTAATACAGAACCAGAATGTACGGCGTACTCACGGCAGAATCTCCAGCAGGTTCTCTATCGGACGGCCGATGACGGCTTTGTCACCGACTTCGAGAATCGGTCGCTCCATGAGTTTCGGATGCTCGGCGATAGCGGCGATCAATTGCGCTTCGCTCAGGCTGCTGTCGGCCAGGTTCAGGGCTTTGAATTCGTCTTCGCCGGTGCGCAGCAATTGGCGGGCGCTGATGCCGAGTTTGCCCAGCAGGCTTTGCAACTGCGCGGCGTTCAGCGGGGTTTCCAGGTAGCGGACCACGGTTGGCGTCAGGCCACGGGCTTCCAGCAGTTCCAGCGCACCGCGGGATTTCGAGCAGCGCGGGTTGTGATAAAGCGTCAGATCGGTCATGTGCGGTTCGCATCTTGCGTAAGGTGGCGGCTATTCTACCTGTGCAGCGAGCAGTCCTGAACCTTGGGAGGCGATGGGTCGCAGCAGAACCTGTTTTTTTTGAGTAAGGATGACCCCATGACAAGGCGACTGACAGCAGCATTGGCCCTCTTCGCAACCGTGCTGCTTGGCGGCTGTGGCTATGACTACGGCACCGATCAACTGGGACAGAAAGTAGCGTCCGAGCGGTTGGATGGCCGATGGTTTGTACTTAATTACTGGGCCGAGTGGTGTAGCCCGTGCCGTACCGAGATCCCGCAATTGAACGTTTTGGCTGAACAGCTCAAAGGTCAGAAGATCAGTGTGTTCGGGGTCAATTTCGACAATGTGCAGGGCGAAGAGCTCAAGAGCGCCAGTGAAAAGCTCGGGATTACGTTCACCGTGCTGGCCCAGGATCCGGCCGACCGCTTCGAATTGCCGCGCAGCGAGGCGCTGCCGGTGACTTACATCATCGATGACAAGGGCAAGGTGCGTGAGCAGTTGATGGGAGAGCAGACGGCGGCGGGGGTGATGGCGAAGCTCAAGGTGTTGCAGGCGATGAATTGACGACGGGCCGAGCACCCACCTGTGGCGAGGGAGCTTGTGTGGCGAGGGGGCTTGCCCCCGTTCGACTGCGCAGCAGTCGCAAATCAGGTAGCGGTGGTGTGCCTGACAGAATGCGTTGGTGGATTTAGGGCTGCTTCGCAGCCCAGCGGGGGCAAGCCCCCTCGCCACAGGGACGGTGTTCACCTCACGAGTGGGGATTAACCCTCTTCAAGCCACCAGCGCAGCGGCTTGCCTTCGGCGGGCCAGAAGCGCATTTGCTCGATGGGTGAGATGTCCCAGCGCTGCACGGTTTCCAGCGCTTGCAGGAAGCGCTTTTCCTGTTCCATCAAGGCCGGGGCGCACATTTTGCGGGTGCTGCCGACTTTGCCGAAGCTCAGCTTGGCGCCGTCCAGCGTGTAGGGCGCGAACCAGTGGTTGCAGCCACCATTGCCATAAGCGCGACCGTCTTCACCCAAGGTAATGGTCAGGTGGCTGTAGTCGATCAGCGGGCGTTCGCCGATCCACTCCAGCACATAGCTGCGATCCTGTTGCAGTTGCACCGGCTCAGCGGCGCAACCCAGCAGGCTGGCACCTGCCATCGCGGCCAGAACGAGGTGTTTCATTACGCGGGCTCCTGGCATTTCGGGCACAGGTGCTTTTCACCGGCCGTGGTCCAGCCCAGCTCGGCAATCCGTGCGGTGGCGGCCGGTTTTTCTGCCTTGTTGCCCAATTTGGCGTCGACCGCGAACTCGAACTTCAGCTCTTTGGCGCAGCTGTCGCAGTTCACTTGCCAGTTGTGGATCGCCAGTTCACCAAACACCGGACCACTGGCCACGGCAACCCACTGGCCCATGGGCTTGAGCAGGTGGCGAACGTTTTCAACGGTCAGGCGCATGGACAAGTCCTTGCTGCCTTTGAGGGTGACCAACAACACGTCATCGGCGCGTATCGAGCCGCCGTTGCCGGTGACTTGATAACGCCCCGGCGTCAGCGCGCGGCATTCGGTCAGGGTGTGTTGCGGGTTCATCAGGCTGTAGCGGAAATCGTGTTCGACCATGGGTCCTCCAAATATGCGCGGTATGCTAGCACGCGAAAGAATCGGGCATGGCCCATGGTTGCGACCTTCGATCAGACCAAATCAGCTTTCGACCTGATTGTGAGGTGTGCCAGCGGCCCAATCGGTGATGTTCTGCAAGGTGGTCGTGGCGATTGCGGCCAATGCTTCGTGGGTCAGGAAGGCCTGGTGTGCGGTGACGATCACGTTAGGGAAGGTCAACAGCCGCGCCAACACATCGTCTTGCAGCGGCCGGTCGGAGCGGTCCTCGAAGAACAGTTGGGCTTCTTCTTCATAGACATCCAGCCCCAAATACCCTAGCTGACCGCTTTTCAGTGCATCGATCAGCGCAGGCGTGTCGACGAGTCCGCCACGCCCGGTGTTGATCAGCATGGCGCCGGGTTGCAGATGTGCCAGCGACTGGCTGTTGATCAGGTGTTTGCTTTCGGCGGTCAGCGGGCAGTGCAGGCTGATGATCTGCGCTTCGGCCAACAGCTCCGGCAATGGCAGGTAACGAACACCGAGGGCCTGGACTTGCGGATTGGGGCAGGGGTCGTAAGCCAGCAGCTTACAGCCAAACCCGGCCATGATTTTCGCGAAGGTGGCGCCGATCTGGCCGGTGCCGACCACGCCGACGGTCTTGCCGAACAGGTCGAAACCGGTCAGCCCGTGCAGGCTGAAATCGCCTTCGCGGGTCCGGTTGTAGGCGCGGTAAAGGCGTCGGTTCAGGGCCAGGATCAACGCCACCGCGTGCTCGGCCACGGCATGGGGCGAGTAGGCCGGCACGCGGACGATGCTCAACCCCAGGCGTTTCGCGCAAGCCAGGTCAACGTGGTTGTAACCGGCCGAGCGCAGGGCGATCAGGCGCGTGCCGCCAGCGGCCAGTTGTTCAAGCACCGGCGCGCTGAGGTCGTCATTGATAAAGGCGCAGACCACTTCATGCCGCTCGGCCAGCGCCGCCGTGTCCAGACTCAGGCGCGCAGGCTGGAAGTGCAATTCGATACCGGCGGGCACTTTGGCTGCGAGAAAACTCTCGCGGTCGTATGTCTGGCTGCTGAAGAGAATGGTGCGCATGGTGTCATCCTTGTGCTTGAGTGCGTTTCATCGTTCCCACGCTCCCGCGTGGGAATGCAGCCCGGGACGCTCCGCGTCCCAAGAGCGGACGCGGAGCGTCCAGCGAGGCATTCCCACGCAGAGCGTGGGAACGATCAATCCGTAGGGGTATGCGCTGAGTTTAACTCTCAACGCCCGCCGCGCCATTGCGCTGGGTCAAGCGCCGATACGCGCTTGCGAGGCCAGGCGGTTGATCGCCCGCTCAAGCTCTTCCAGTGCCACGACCGCTTTGGGGTCTTGTTGCTTGAGCAGGGTTTCACTGCGCTGACAGGCCGCACGCAACTGCGGAACGCCGCAATAGCGTGTCGCCCCGTGCAGGCGGTGGACCCGTTCGATCAGGGCATTCTGGTCATTGCTTTCACGAGCGACGCGAATCGCCTCGCGATCGGCTTCCAGTGAGGCCAGCAACATCGACAGCATGTCGGCCGCCAGATCGGCTTTGCCGGCCGCCAGGCGCAGGCCTTCATCGGGATCGAGTACCAGCAGGTCGCTGTTGTTGCCATAAACGTCGGCCCGCTCAGGACCGTGGTTACGCAGGGCCAGCCCGGTCCACTTCAACACCACCTGCGCCAGTTGGCGTTCGCTGATCGGTTTGGTCAGGTAATCGTCCATGCCGCTTTGCAGCAAGGCGCGTTTTTCGTTGGCCATCGCGTGTGCGGTGAGGGCGACAATCGGTAGCGGCGTGCAATGCCGTTCGCTTTCCCATTGGCGAATCGCCTCGGTGCTTTGGCGTCCATCCATGCCCGGCATCTGCACGTCCATCAGCACCAGATCGAAGGCTTCGGTCTGCACGGCCTTGATCGCTGCGTAACCGCTTTCGACTGCCAGTACCTTGGCCCCCATGTCTTCGAGCAGCGTCTGTACCAGCAGCAGGTTGGCCGGGTTATCGTCGACGCAGAGTACTTTGGGTGCGCGGCTGGAAATTGGTTCGCCCGGTTCATTGCGTAACTGACGCGGGTTGACCAGATCCGACAGCGCACGTCGCAACTTGCGGGTGCAGGCCGGTTTGGCCTGCAATTGGCTGTGAGGGTTGGGCACCGAGAGATGGAACAGCGTCTGTTCGGTGGTCGGGCACAGCACCAGCACTTTGCAACCCAGGTGTTCGAGGTCCCAGATATGCTGATTCAGCCGCTCCGGTGGCATGTCGTTGGAGGTGATGCCGAGCACGGCAAGGTCGATCGCCTGCTCGGTCTGGTGCGCGCCGGTGACGCCATTGGTCAGGCTTTCGAGGGTGTTGAACGGGGTCACTTCAAGGCCACAGTCTTCCAGTTGATGCTGCAAGGCCTGGCGTGCCAGCTCGTGGTTTTCCAGCACCGCAACGCGCCGTCCGAGCAACGGTGGTCCTGGCAGGTCTTCGGCATCGTCGCGGGTTTTTGGCAGGCTCAGGCTGACCCAGAATTCCGAGCCTTCGCCCGGTGTGCTGTCGACACCAATCTCACCGCCCATCTGCTCGATCAGACGCTTGGAAATCACCAGCCCCAGACCCGTACCGCCCGGTTGCCGCGACAATGAATTGTCGGCCTGGCTGAAGGCCTGAAACAATGCGCGTACGTCCTGATTCGACAGGCCGATGCCCGTGTCCTGAATGCTGATGCGCAGTTGCACGCTGTCTTCGTGTTCTTCTTCAAGCATGGCGCGGGCGACGATGGTGCCTTCGCGGGTGAACTTGATCGCGTTACTCACAAGGTTGGTAAGGATCTGCTTGAGCCGAAGCGGGTCGCCAACCAGCGACAGCGGGGTGTCGCGGTACACCAGGCTGACCAGTTCGAGCTGTTTGGCGTGGGCGGCCGGGGCGAGGATGGTCAGGGTGTCCTGGAGCAGATCGCGCAGGTTGAACGGAATGCTGTCGAGTACCAGTTTGCCGGCCTCGATTTTCGAGAAGTCGAGAATCTCGTTGATGATCCCCAGCAGGCTGTCGGCGGACTTTTCGATCGTGCCCAGGTAGTCGAGCTGACGCGGCGTCAGTTCGCTTTTTTGCAGCAAATGGGTGAAACCGAGGATGCCGTTGAGCGGCGTGCGAATCTCGTGGCTCATGTTGGCGAGGAACTCGGACTTGATCCGGCTCGCTTCCAGGGCTTCCTTGCGCGCCAGATCCAGCTCGATGTTCTGGATCTCGATGGTCTCGAGGTTCTGCCGGACGTCTTCGGTGGCCTGATCGATGCTGTGCTGCAGTTCTTCCTGGGCGTTTTGCAGGGTACTGGCCATGCGGTTGATACCCGAGGCCAGTTCATCCAGCTCCTGGCTGCCAAGCGGGGGTAGGCGGGTTTCGAGATGACCCTCCTTGAGTTGTGCCACGGCCTGCTTGATCAGGTTCAGCGGTGTATTGATGGTGCGGCCCATACGCAATGCCAGCAACGCTGTGCCGACCAGACCTGCGGCGATCAACAGCACGCTGGCGAACAGGCTGCGGTAACCGCGCAGCAACATGCCGTTGTGGGAGAGTTCCAGCTCGACCCAGCCCAGCAAGCGATCGGATTCATCGGGGATCAGCTCGCCGGCCAGGTTGCGATGCCTGCCAAACACCGGCAGCAGGTAACGGGTGGCGTCGCTGCCGGTGCGTTGCAGCATATGCGCGCTGTCGCCGGTGGGCGCCTGGTTGAGCATCAGCGGCCCGGCGTGCGCCAGTTGCGTGCGGTCCGGCGCCAGGAACGACACGGCGCGCACGTCCGGTTGCTCCAGTGACTGGGTCGCGATGCGTTCCAGCAAGTCGTCATTCTTGTGGCCCATGGCCGGGGCGACCAGAGGTGCAAGCTGTTCGGCGATCATTTCGCCGCGTTGCAGAAGTTGGGTTTGCAGGTCGGACTGTTGCATCCAGGTGAAGTAGCCGCCCAGAACCAAGGCCATCAGGCTGGTCGGCAACAAGGTCAACAACAATACGCGACCTTTGATCCCCAGTTTCTTCAGCACGTCACTCTCCTGCTATCACGCTGTTTATAGATGACCGTGCGTGCATCCGGCACGCGCTACCCGCGCAGTGTAGCGATTTGCTGGCAGGCAATCCCGGCAAATTATCCAGAGCTTTGTGACGGTTTGAGCGTTACCGGGGGCAGCGACGAGAGTCACGGGTTGCTCACTGCCGGGCAATCTAGAATAATCAATGATTGAGAATGACTTGCAGAAGCTAATGACTCCCGTATCCGTTGTCCCCCCTCGTATCCTGGCGATTGAAGACGACCTTGTAGTGGGGGCACATGTTCATGAACATCTGGGGCGCTGTGGTTTTCAGGTGACCTGGTGCCAGAACGGCGAGGACGGGTTGGCGATTGCTCGCGAGCAGACCTTCGATATCGTGCTGATGGATATTGTGCTGCCAGGCATGGATGGCCTGGCGGTATTGACCGACCTGCGGACCCGCGATTCCACCCCGGTGCTGCTGATGTCGGCACTGGGCGCCGAAGCGGATCGCATCAGTGGTTTTCGTCTGGGTGCCGACGACTACCTGCCCAAGCCTTTCAGCATGGCCGAGTTGCGGGTGCGCATCGAAGCTATCCTGCGGCGGGTGGCCCTGGACCGGCGACATACGTCGCCAGCGTTCAACGGCGACGTTCACAACCTGCGTTTCGACGAGGAACGGTGTGATGTTCATTATGCTGAGCAGTGGGCCGGGCTGACTCGCAGCGAATACCGGCTGCTGGAAACCCTGAACCGCAATGGCGATGAAGTGCTCGGCAAGGCCTTCCTTTATCAGCAGGTGTTGCAGCGCGGCTACGCCCCCCACGACCGCAGCCTGGACATGCACATCAGCCAGATTCGCCGCAAACTCAAGGCCATCGGCTACGGCGAGCGCGAAGTGCGCACCGTGTGGGGCAAGGGTTATGTAATGAGTGCCGTTGATGAAATGGTCTGACCGGGTGACGCCTTTGAACAACCGGGATGAACAGGCCCGCGCTTTCGATCAAATGTCCGAACGCCGGCAAAGCCCCGAGGCTGTGCAGCAGCAACTGCTACGCGACTTGTCTCACGAACTGCGCACACCGTTGAGCCGTCTGCGGGTGGCCAGCGAAAGTGAAGAGGACCTGCTGCAACTACGCGAGCGAATCGGTCGCGAAGTCGATGGCATGCAACGGCTGATAGAGGACACTCTGCAACTGGCCTGGCTCGACACGGAGTGCTTGGCATTACCGGATGAGGCGATCCAGATACAGGCGCTTTGGGAAATGCTCACGGAAGACGCCTGTTATGAAAGCGCTTGGCCCGCCGGGCAACTGCACTGCGCGGTGGTGGCTTCGTGCTGGGTTCGCGGCCACCTGAATACCTTGGCCCAGGCACTGGAAAACATCCTGCGCAACGCCATCCGCCATTCTCCGGTCGGTGGCAGCGTGCGCCTCGACGGTCAGCGCGACGGTGACTATTGGCATCTGTGGCTCGAAGACCAGGGCGGTGGCGTTGCCGAACATGACCTGGAACGTATCTTCGACCCGTTCACCCGACTCGACGGCTCACGCCCCGGCAATGGCGGCTTTGGCTTGGGCCTAAGCATCGCGCGCAACGCGGTGCAGCGTCAGGGCGGGCGCTTGTGGGCGGAGAACACGGGGCAGGGGTTGCGGCTGAATATGCGGTTGTTGGCTCATTAATGAATGCCTCTAGGGACGCTCTGCATCCCGCATCTGGGCGCATGTGACGCAGAGCGCCACGGGCTGCATTCCCACGCAGAGCGTGGGAACGATCTGAGTCAAAACCAGTGCTTATTCCCATTAGCCATAAGCACCACACTTTGCGTGATATGGCCTGCGCACGTTTGCCGGTATGATGGTCGCCCCCGCAGTCTGGATTGCGAATACGCCATGACCTTGCAGTACCCAACCATCGCCGATTGCGTCGGCAACACTCCGCTGGTTCGTTTGCAGCGCCTGCCCGGCGCCACCAGCAACACCCTGCTGCTCAAGCTCGAGGGTAATAACCCGGCGGGTTCGGTCAAGGACCGTCCGGCGCTGTCGATGATTACCCGTGCCGAGCTGCGTGGGCAGATCCATGCTGGCGATACGCTGATCGAGGCGACCTCCGGCAACACCGGGATTGCCCTGGCCATGGCCGCGGCGATCAAGGGTTACAAGATGATCCTGATCATGCCCGACAACTCCAGCGCTGAACGCAAGGCTGCGATGACCGCTTATGGCGCGGAGCTGATTCTGGTCAGCCAGGAAGAGGGCATGGAAGGTGCTCGCGACCTCGCCGAGCGGATGCAGGCTGAGGGTCACGGCAAGGTGCTCGACCAGTTCGCCAACGGCGACAACCCCGAGGCGCATTACACCGGTACCGGCCCGGAAATCTGGCGCCAGACCCAGGGCACCATTACTCATTTCATCAGTTCCATGGGCACCACGGGCACCATCATGGGTGTCTCGCGTTACCTGAAAGAACAGAATCCCGCTGTGCAGATCGTCGGTCTGCAACCAATGGAAGGTTCGGCGATTCCGGGTATCCGTCGCTGGCCGCAGGAATACCTGCCGAAGATCTATCAAGCCGATCGGGTTGACCGCATCGTCGACATGGCCCAAAGCGAAGCCGAAGACGTGACCCGTCGTCTGGCGCGCGAAGAAGGGATCTTCTGTGGCGTGTCCTCGGGTGGTGCTGTAGCCGCGATGCTGCGCCTGTCCAAAGAAGTCGAAAACGCGGTGATGGTCGCGATCATTTGTGACCGTGGCGACCGTTATTTGTCGACCGGCATTTTCGACGCACCCAACTGATGGCCAAGCAAGAGAGAGGCCTGCGCTTCCAGCCCACTGGCGGCAGCAAGGCCCCGCAAGTCCCGACCGGCAAAAAACAGCGCTTGAGCATCGAGCGCCTGGCGAATGACGGGCGCGGTATCGCGTTTTTCGAAGGTCGTACCTGGTTCGTCATCGGTGCTTTGGCCGGTGAAGAAGTCGAGGCGCGCGTCCTGGGTGCCCATGGCAAAGTTGTCGAGGCGCGCACCGAGCGCGTCTTCGTCGCCAATCAATTGCGTCGTCCGGCACCGTGCGCCCATGCCGGGCGCTGCGGTGGTTGCAGCGTGCAGCATCTGCCCCACAGCGAACAACTCGCCCTGAAACAGCGCATGCTCGCCGAGCAGTTGTCGCGAGTGGCCGGTGTCGAACCCGAGCAGTGGGCAGAGCCCTTGAGCGGTCCTGAATTCGCCTACCGACGCCGCGCCCGGGTGGCGGTGCGCTGGGACGTGAAGACTAAAAAACTCGAAGTCGGTTTTCGTGCCGCCGGCAGCCAGGACATCGTCGGCATCAATGATTGCTCGGTGCTGGTACAGCCCTTGCAGCCGATCATGAGCGGTTTGCCGGAAATGCTCCGGCGTTTGAGCAAGCCTCAGGCGTTGGGTCATGTGGAATTGTTCGCCGGTTCATCCCTGGCCTTGTTGTTGCGCCACATGGCGCCACTGTCTGAAAACGACCTGAGCATCCTCAAGGAATTCTGCGTATTCCATGATGCCCAATTGTGGCTGCATGGCGAAGTCGAGCCGCAACCGGTCGATGCCGATCAGGCGCTGGGTTACCGACTTGAGCAATGGAATCTTGAACTGGCGTATCGCCCGGGTGACTTCATTCAGGTGAATGCCGGGGTCAATGAAGCGATGGTTGCCCAGGCGCTGGAATGGCTGAAGCCTGCCGCTGACGAACGCGTGCTCGATCTGTTCTGCGGCCTGGGTAACTTTGCCTTGCCGCTGGCGCAGAAAGTCCGTGAAGTGGTAGCGGTAGAAGGTGTGCAGACCATGGTCGAACGCGCCGCTGCGAATGCCGCTAGCAACAATCTGCATAACGCGAAGTTTTTTCAGGCCGATTTATCCCAGCCTTTGGCTGATGCCAAATGGGCCGGCGAGGGCTTTTCTGCGGTACTCTTGGACCCACCGCGCGATGGTGCTTTCGAGGTGGTACGCACACTCGCATCGCTGGGTGCCAAGCGGTTGGTTTATGTGTCGTGCAACCCGGCAACTTTGGCCCGCGACACGGTCGAATTGATCAAGCAGGGCTACCGGTTAAAACGTGCCGGGATCCTCGATATGTTTCCTCAGACGGCACATGTCGAGGCCATGGCGTTATTTGAAGCGAGCTAGGATGGCTCGTCAGGTCCGACCAGACCGCTCATGCATCAGCCGCTCAGCCCAGCGAGGGCGCGTGGGCAACGAAGGTCAGCGATTTGACGCATTGAATCTGCGTCGTAGGGAAGGTAAGCAAGATGGTACAGGTGAGAGCACACCAGCCGATCAATACCGACGGCAGTATCAATCTCGAGGCTTGGCTCGATCATGCGGTCAGTGTCGATCCGGCACTGGATCGCGAAGCCTTGAAAGAAGCCTGCGAGTTCGCTCGTCAGGCCGAACAGCAAGACAAAGCGGCGAAGAATCTCTGGTCCGAAGGCACGTCGAGTTTTCGTACGGGCCTTGAGATCGCAGAGATCCTCGCCGACCTCAAGCTCGATCAGGATTCGCTGGTCGCGGCAATTCTTTACCGTGGCGTACGCGAAGGACATATCCAGCTGCCGGCCGTCAGCCAGCGCTTTGGCCCGGTGGTCGCCAAACTGATCGATGGCGTGCAGCGCATGGCGGCGATCAGCGCCAGCCTGAGCCCGCGCCAATCGCTGGTGCTGGGCTCTCAGGGCCAGGTGGAAAACCTGCGCAAGATGCTCGTGGCCATGGTCGACGACGTCCGCGTCGCGCTGATCAAACTGGCCGAGCGCACCTGCGCGATCCGTGCGGTGAAAACCGCCGATGACGAAAAGCGCAACAGGGTCGCCCGGGAAGTCTTCGACATCTACGCGCCGCTGGCTCACCGTCTTGGCATCGGTCATATCAAATGGGAACTGGAGGACTTGTCCTTCCGTTACCTGGAGCCTGACCAGTACAAGCAGATCGCCAAGTTGCTGCATGAGCGGCGCCTTGATCGCGAGCGGTTCATCAGTGATGTGATGAACCAGTTGCAGGCCGAATTGCAGGCTACCGGCGTCGATGCCGACATCAGCGGCCGGGCCAAACACATCTATTCGATCTGGCGCAAAATGCAGCGCAAGGGTCTGGAGTTCAGCCAGATCTACGACGTGCGTGCGGTGCGCGTGCTGGTGCCGGAAATGCGCGACTGCTACACCGCGCTGGGCATCGTCCACACCTTGTGGCGGCACATCCCGAAAGAGTTCGACGACTATATCGCCAACCCGAAAGAGAACGGCTACCGCTCGCTGCACACTGCGGTCATCGGCCCTGAAGGCAAGGTGCTGGAAGTACAGATCCGCACCCACGCGATGCACGAAGAGGCCGAACTGGGCGTTTGCGCGCACTGGCGCTACAAGGGCACCGACGTCAAATCCGGCTCCAATCACTACGAAGAGAAAATCTCCTGGCTGCGTCAGGTGCTCGAGTGGCACGAAGAGCTGGGCGATATCGGTGGTCTGGCGGAACAGCTGCGGGTCGATATCGAGCCGGATCGGGTGTACATCTTCACCCCCGACGGTCACGCGATCGACTTGCCAAAAGGCGCCACACCGCTGGACTTCGCCTACCGCGTACATACCGAAATCGGTCACAACTGCCGGGGCGCGAAGATCAACGGGCGGATCGTTCCGCTCAACTACAGCCTGCAGACCGGTGAGCAGGTCGAGATCATCACCAGCAAGCACGGCACGCCGAGCCGCGACTGGCTGAATCCGAACCTGGGTTACATCACCACCTCGCGGGCGCGGGCAAAAATCGTTCACTGGTTCAAATTGCAGGCGCGCGACCAGAACGTCGCGGCCGGTAAAACCCTGTTCGAGCGCGAACTCAATCGCCTCGGTCTGCCGCAGGTGGATTTCGAAAAGCTGGCCGACAAGGCCAACATGAAAACCGCCGAGGATATGTTTGCAGCCTTGGGTGCCGGCGATTTGCGCTTGGCGCAGTTGGTCAACCTGGCACAGCAACTGGTCGAGCCGGAACGCGGCAACGAACAGCTGGAACTGATTCCGCGCAAAGCCACTGGCTACAAGCCGGGCAAGCGCGGCGACATCCAGATCCAGGGCGTCGGCAACCTGATGACCCAAATGGCCGGCTGCTGCCAGCCGTTGCCGGGCGAT
Organism: Pseudomonas sp. CVAP#3; assembly: GCF_018986375.1. NCBI lineage: Bacteria > Pseudomonadati > Pseudomonadota > Gammaproteobacteria > Pseudomonadales > Pseudomonadaceae > Pseudomonas > Pseudomonas sp. CVAP#3. The sequence continues at coordinate 200,356 of NZ_JAHMSC010000003.1, read as the reverse complement.
GCGATCGTCGGTTACATCACTCAGGGTCGTGGCGTCAGCATTCACCGCCAGGACTGCGCCTCGGTGCTGCAGCTGGCTGGACGCGAGCCTGAGCGGATCATCCAGGTCAGCTGGGGCCCGGTGCCGGTGTTGACCTACCCGGTGGACATCATCATTCGTGCCTACGACCGTTCCGGTCTGCTGCGTGACGTGTCGCAAGTGCTGCTCAACGAGCGGATCAACGTGCTGGCGGTCAACACTCGCTCGAACAAAGAGGACAACACCGCGTTGATGTCCCTGACCATCGAGATTCCGGGGCTGGACGCATTGGGGCGGTTGTTGGGGCGTATTTCCCAATTGCCGAACATCATCGAAACCCGGCGCAACCGTACCCCGTGATGGTGATCAATGTGGGAGCGGGCCCGCGAAAGCGATTTGCCTGGCACGGCGCCGACCTTGTGGGAGCTGAGCTTGCTCGCGATAGCGGTGTGTCAGACATGCCGCCATCGCGAGCAAGCTTTGCTCCTACAGTGTGAAGAGATTGATAGATGTATTCACTTCAAGACTTGCTACACCTGATGAACCGCCTGCGGGATCCGCAGTTCGGCTGTCCGTGGGATATCAAGCAAACGTACCGGACCATCGTCCCGCATACCCTGGAAGAAGCCTACGAGGTGGCCGACGCCATCGAGCGCGGCGACTTCGATCATTTACAGGGTGAGCTGGGTGACCTGCTGTTCCAGGTGGTGTATTACAGCCAACTGGCGCGGGAAGAGGGGCGTTTCGAGTTCGACGGCGTGGTCGACAGCATTACCCGCAAACTGATTCGTCGTCATCCCCATGTATTCCCGACCGGCGATCTGTACGCACCACTGGATATCCCGCGCCTCAGTGAGGAGCAGGTCAAGCAACGCTGGGAGGAGATCAAGGCCGAGGAACGGGCCGAGAAGTCCCAGGCCCCTGAGCAATTGTCCTTGCTCGATGATGTGCCGGCAGCGCTGCCGGCGTTGTCCCGTTCGGCCAAGCTGCAAAAGCGCGCGGGGCAGGTGGGTTTCGATTGGCCGGATGCATTGCCGGTGCTCGATAAGGTCCGCGAAGAGCTTGATGAAGTGCTTGAAGCCATGGCGGATAACGACGCGACAGCGATCAGTGACGAAGTCGGCGATCTGCTGTTTTCAGTGGTCAACCTGGCGCGTCACCTCAAGGTCGATCCCGAAAGCGCATTGCGCGGCGCCAACAGCAAGTTTGAAAGACGCTTCCGATTTATCGAACAGGCATTGCGCGACACCCACCGTCCCATAGAAGATTGCACCTTCGAAGAGTTGGACGCCTTGTGGGGCGAAGCCAAACGTCAGGAAAAGAATTTGCCCAGCTGCGGCTGAGCTGTTGCCTAAGTGAGTAAGCACCATGAGCCTTTCCCTTCGCGACCAGTTGCTCAAAGCAGGGCTGGTCAACCAAAAGCAGGCCAAACAGGTCGGCAAAGAAAAACAGAAGCAGCAACGTCTGGCCCATAAAGGCCAGATCGAACTCGATGATTCCCAGCAGCGTGCGGCCCAGGAAGCCATGGCCGAGAAGGTCAAGCGCGACCAGGAACTCAATCGCCAGCAGCAGGAAAAGGTCGAGCAGAAGGCCCGTGCCGCGCAGGTCAAGCAATTGATCGAAGTCTCGCGCCTGCCGAAGTTGACCACCGAGGACTACTACAACTTCGTGGACGACAAGAAGGTCAAGCGCATCTCCGTCAACACCCTGATGCGCAACAAGCTCAGCAGCGGTTCCCTGGCGATCGTGCATCACGCTGGCGGCTACGAAGTGATTCCTCGTGAGGCGGCACTGAAGATCCAGGAGCGCGATCCACAACGCATCGTGCAACTGAATGTGAAGACAGAAGAAGTCAGCGCCGAAGACGATCCGTACGCGGCCTATCAGATCCCTGATGATCTGATGTGGTAAGCCTTTAAAGGTTGCAACAACGACAAACCCCGCACATAGGCGCAATGCTGTTCACTTAAGCCGATGTTTCAGGCACATCCGCAGTTGTGGCGAGGGAGCTTGCTCCCGCTGGGGCGCGAAGCGGCCCTGAATTGGGCCTGCTACGCAGTCCAGCGGGAGCAAGCTCCCTCGCCACAGATACTTCTCAGGCCTCCAAACTTCCTTAAGTGAACAGCATTGCGAACACTGTCCGGGCTTTTTTACATTTCAGCTCACCAACTCTGATTTAACTCCCCAACAATCCCGTAGTGTCCGCATCAAACAGTTTTTTGGTCTGGTTGGCGGCAGGCGTCAGCAGGGCAAGTATTTTGGCCTCGTTATACAGCTGCGTACTGGCCAGGCTCTTGGGTGTCGGTTCTATCGGAATAATGATGTCCTCATTACCGGCGTCGTTTGCATGCAGCCAGATCGCCACAAAGTGCAGTGCCGAGACAAACAACACTCTGAGCTCATAGGATTTTCCCTGCAGGCTCGCCGAGTTTTCTGCCAGGTTCAGCGCGCTGACGGTGGCGGGGGCCATCGCGCCATGGTTCAGCGATGAGAACTCGATATTGCCGTGTACTTCGGCCAGTTCTGCATCGGCAATGGTCGTTCCATCGGAAAACACCAGGTAGTGCCAGTTACCTTGGGTGGCCGCTTTCAAGCCTTTGCCCTGAGTCAGGTCTTCCAGGCTCAGTGAATAACCGCGGTAAGGCTCGGAGAGGCTGATTTTGCTCGGAACGGCATTTGCAAACTGGCGGTTGATGCCAAAGCCTTGTGTCTGCAAGGCCGTTTGAAGAGCGGGGCGCAGTGTTTGTACGCCGTTGGAAGGCGCCGTTGGGTAAGAAAGTTTCATGCTGCCCTCCTAGTTTTTTCGGGTGAAGTAAGTGTTGGTCCAGTTGCCGCCGCCGTTGTATGAGCCGGGGAACGTATTTAATGCGCGCGTTGAATAGCCATAGATGGAATCTGCAACCAATACATAGTTGCCGTTGGTCCCATAAAACGTCAGGAAGTGAGCGCCACCGCCATACCAGGCAACGCGTATGCCGATGGGTCTTCCCATGTTGATCTGGTTTTCGATGGCGCTCATTTGGATCGAACCCTGGCTCATGCCCGCAAAGCTTCTTGTGGTATTGAGAGCCGAATCCAGATAGCCATAAACGTTGCAGGGGCCGGGCTGGTTGCAGCAGGAGTTCCTGTCGAGTTCGTAGTTGGCGACGACGCATTGGGTCCAGGGCCCGGTGCCGTAATAGTTGCCAACAGACGCCGAAACCGCTGCCCAGCACCAGTTGGTCTGGGTTTGTCGCTGCATGCTGAAGCTGAGGCTGGCAGCGGCCAACGCTGCTGGCTCTACCGATGTTTCACTATCGGTCAGTTCAGGGTTGATAAGGTGTTGGGACAGGCATTTGGGAAGTGCTTCGCCGGTGGCCGAACTTTTAAAGTGTGTTTCTTCAGTCAGTAACATGATTCATCCTCCATGAATGAACATAAGCGTCCAGCTTGGGTATATGTACCTAATTGAAATAAAACTGCTTTTTAGCGGGTGAGGTATCGGCTTGCGCTATTTGCCATTTTCGATGGCCTGCTCCGATCGGGTCTCGCTGTAACCTTAGGACGCAATATGCGTTAGCGCAAATCTATAATGCGTCAATGCATATATTTGTGGCGGACGTCTTCGAGTGGAGAGAGCGCTTGCACTCCCTCGCCCCAACCGGGGCGAGGGGCCGGCAGCTTTACTCGCAGCCACAGTCTTTGGCGCTTGGCGCGGTCTCGTAACGATCGTGATGGCGCACCCATTTCATGCCCTGCTCTTCGTTGCGGCCCTTGGGCGTCAGGTCGAGGAAGTTATAGGCACCGACCAGCAAGTCCAGGCCGCGAGCGTAGGTGGAATAGGTGTGGAAGACTTCCCCGGCGTCATTGCGATAAAACACGCTCAGCCCTGGCAGTTCGCCTTCGGTGCTGGTGCTTTTTTCGTAGTTATAGGTCGCGGTGCCGTCCGCGAGTTCCTGATCGCTGATGGTCACCTTGTAGTCGGCGTTGAAGTCGCTGCCGGCCGATGAGACCCATTTGAACTTCCAGCCCATGCGTTTGCGGAACGCCTGGAATTGCGCCAATGGCGCGTGGGAAACCACCACCAGTGAGACGTCGTGGTGGGCCAGGTGCAGGTTGGCGCCGTCGAAGTGGTCGGACAGAAACGAGCAGCCATGACAGCCTTCTTCCCAGCCCTTGCCAAACATGAAGTGATAGATGATCAACTGGCTGTTGCCACCGAAAAGATCGGCGAGGTTTTGCCGCCCGTCGGGGCCTTCGAACACATAGTTCTTGTCGACTTTTACTCAGGGCAGTGCGCGGCGTTCGGCGCTGAGTTTGTCGCGCTCCCGGGTAAAGGCTTTTTCGTGAATCAGATGCTGTTTACGGGCCGCGAGCCAGTCTTCTCGGGACACGACCTTATGCTGTTGCACGCTGTTCATGACTTTCCCTCCTGCGAGGTTGGCGTGTTGTGGCTTACACAGCCTAGCCGTTTGACCGACGCTGTAATCGACAAGCCGCTGATCGGTTGCCGGCAGCGCAGATCGCTTAAGACGTACCTGCTGCCTTCAAGCACTTCAATGCGCTGAAATCGCTGCGCATCTTGTCGATTTTTTTCAGTAAGTGCTGGCGTTGATCGGCGGTACTGTCGGCCATCAGGTCGACAATCAGGCTGCGCGCCTCGGCTTCGGTGTGGGTGTAAGCCTGGCGATACGCCGGGGTCCATAGGGTCTCGCGATCGACCAGCAGGGTTTCGATGCGTTGCGCAAAGTCGCCGCTGTGGCGTTGTTCCACTGCTGCGCTGAACAGTGCCTGCCAATGTGCGCGGTTGGCGATCCATTGCTGATTTTGCTCGCCCAGCGCGTTGGCCCAGGCAACGACGCGCTGCGCCTGAACAGTGTTGAGCGGACCAAGCCAGTCGTCCACGCGTTTATCCATCCGCTCGATGCGATGTTTGATCTGCTGTGCCAGCGGCGCTTTGAGGTATTTCTCCTGATGCGCGCGCTGGTCTTTGGCGAAGGCCTGTTTCATCTCGTTGACCTGCTGGTCATTCAAGCCTTGCAACAACTCGACCGCCGACGGGGTGATTTCCCGGGCGGTCTGGGCAATGGCTTGCTTGGCTTCCTTGATGCGGGCTTGCAGTGCAGCGTCTGTGACTCGATTGGTTTCGACCATCTGCTGCAAACGGTCGAGCCAGTCGACGTAGCCGGGTATTTGCGTGGAGCAATGCCAAGTGAGGTGTTCCTTGAGACGTTCGCTGAGCCAGCCTTTCTGCTCGCTGTTCATGTCCAGGTAGTCGTTGAGCGTCCAGGGAATGATGATGTCGAGATTGCGATAGGCCAGGCTCACTCGGTTGCAGGCCGATAGTGAGAGGCACAGGGTCAGGAACAGGGCCAGGTGTTTCAACCAGCGCGACATGAGCCAATCCTTGCAAGGGCGTAGTTCTGGTATCTGAATGCAGGATGGACCCGGCTGTTCAACTGATCAAATTGAACGCACGTTTGGTCTTGAAGGGTGTGGCAGGGGAGGAGGGTTCCAGTCCTAGCGCTTCGAAGCTCAAAGCGCTTAGGGACCAGGGTGACGCGAGGGGGGTATTACTTTTTGCCCAGGGTGATCTGTTTGGACGGGCCGAATGTCTGGCCGCTGACGCCTTTGGCAATTTGCTGGATCTCGCCGCCGGACTTGAGGAAAGCAGCAATCTGGTTGTTGATCGATTCGCTGGTTTCAACGGCTGGAGCTGGCTTTGCTTTGCTGTTGGATGCTTTTACACGCATGGCGGCCATTAACCTGTAGAAAATTAACTTGGCCAGGCATCGTACAGGAAATACTTGACAATTGCTTGGTGAATATCTGCCTGAAATAACCGAGGGCAGGTGTCGATTATTCATAAGTTATTGTTCGCAATAATCACCTAAGCTGCTGTTTTGAATAAGAACGCAGGCCTGAAAAGTACCGTGTATGGCTTACCGATATCAGCAGAAAGCCGTCCGGACGGTCTGACGAGCGGGCTCTGCCCTGGTGCAAAACCCAGGAAAAATGAGCCTTGCAGCGGATTTTTCTTCGCAAGCCGGCCAGTCACCCAACAGCACCGGCAAAACCGGGTAGAATGGCGCCCAAGCAATGAGGGTATTGGAAATGGCTTTAGTCGGGCGCTACAACAGCTTGCAAGTGGTTAAACACACTAACTTTGGTTTATATCTGGACGGTGGCGCGGATGGCGAAATCCTTCTGCCGAATCGTTATATCCCCAAAGATATTCCCAGCGAAGATGAAGATTGGCTGAACGTTTTTGTTTATCTGGACAGCGATGACAAACTCATCGCAACTACTGAAAAACCGAAAGTTCAGGTCGGTGATTTCGCCAGTCTTAAAGTCGTTGAAGTCAACAGTATCGGTGTGTTTCTCGACTGGGGTCTGCCCAAGGACCTGCTGCTGCCGTATTCCGAAGAAAAGCGTCAGATGACCGCGGGCGAATACTGCGTGGTGCATGTCTACCTTGACAAGCACACCCGCCGTATTACCGCGACCGCGCGTCTGGATCGCTACCTGGACAAAACCCCGGCCAACTACAAACCCGGCCAGGAAGTTGACTTGCTGGTAGCTGAAGCGACCGACATGGGTTTCAAGGCGATCATCAACAACAAGCATTGGGGTTTGATCCACAAGAACGAAATCTTCAAGTTCATGCGTGCCGGCAAGGAAGAGAAGGGCTTCATCAAGGAGATCCGCGCCGACGGCAAGATCAGCCTGAGCCTGCAGCCCGTGGGCGAAGAAGCCGCCACCAGCCTGAACTCGAAGATTCTCGCCAAACTGCGCGACAACAACGGCACCTTGCCGGTCAGCGACAAGAGCGACCCGGCGCTGATCAGCAGCCTGTTTGGCGTCAGCAAAGGCAACTTCAAGAAAGCCATCGGCGCGCTTTACAAGAACGGCCAGATCGTCATTCATGCGGATCGCATTGAACTGAGTTGATCCGAGCTGACCTGACCTGACTGCCCCGGCCAAGTACCGGGGCATTTTGTTTTTAGTGAGTAACTGCCATGTCGTTAACCGTTCGCGAGGTTTCGCGGTGATTGCCACTCGGCGCAGCGCCGATGGTTTTGCCCTGCAAGTGATGTTCGGGTTGTGCCTGATCTGGGGTATCCAGCAGGTCATGATCAAATGGGCGGCGGCGGACATCGCACCGGTGATGCAGGCCGCCGCACGTTCCGGAATTTCCGCATTGCTGGTGGGTTTGCTGATCTGCTGGAAGGGCGGCTGGAATCAGGTTGGCAGCACCTGGCGCGGCGGTTTGCTGGCGGGTGGTCTGTTTGCCACCGAGTTTTTGTTCATCGCTGAAGGCCTGAAACTGACCACGGCGGCGCACATGTCGGTGTTCCTCTATACCGCGCCGATCTTCACCGCATTGGGCGTGCATTGGCTGCTGCCGAGCGAGCGTTTGCGACGGTTGCAATGGCTGGGGATCCTGCTGGCGTTTATCGGTATTGCCGTGGCATTTGCCGGGGGCGTGTCTTGGGACAATCTGGACCGGCGGATGCTGCTCGGCGATGCGTTCGGCGTTCTGGCGGGGGCCGCCTGGGGCGCGACGACTGTGGTCGTGCGCGCCTCACGGTTGTCGGAAGCACCGGCGACCTTGACCCTGTTTTATCAACTGATCGTCGGTTTTCTCGGCCTGCTGCTGATTGCCGCGCTAAGCGGGCAGATTACCCACGTCCATCTGACTAACGTGGCGGTGGCCAGCGTGCTGTTCCAAGGGCTGGTGGTATCGTTTTTCAGCTACCTGACGTGGTTCTGGCTGCTGCGCCGTTACCTGGCGTCGAACCTTGCGGTGTTCTCCTTCATGACGCCGCTGTTCGGTGTCACCTTCGGGGTGTTGCTGCTCGGTGAACCGTTGAGTGTCAATTTCGTCGTCGGTGCCGTGCTGGTGTTGCTCGGCATCACCTTTGTCAGCGCAGAACAGTGGGTGCGCCGTCGTTTGCACAAAGCGCTGGAGCGTTGAGTGGGCGCAGCATTAAACCACCGGCTACCAGCAGGCCGCTGCCCGCCACCATCAACGCCGGTTGCAAGCCACCACTGAAGTGGCTGCTCAGCGCTGCCAGCAATGGCCCGCTGAGCTGACCCACGGCAAAACACGCGGTCAGCAGGCCGGCGTTGCGCTGGGTGGCCTGCGGCGCCAGTTCTCGCGAGCGCTGCATCACCAGTTGCATGCAGGCCAGAAACGGCGTGCCACAGAGAATCACCCCCAGGGCCAGACCGAGACCGCTGCCTAGCAGGCAAGCGAAGACCCCGGCGGCTTGCAGCCATAACGTCGCGATCAGCCAGTGCCGCGTGGCATTGGGATTATGCCGGCGCAAGCTCACCAGCAGCACACCGGTGGCGGACGCCAGGCCAAAACACGGCCAGAACAAATCGGCCTGCCATTGACCGTGAAAACGGGCGCTGGCCATCTGCGACAGGAAGGTCGCCGGAATGATGTAGCCCAGGCCATACAGCGCGTAGATCAAACCGAGTCGCCGGATACCGGCACTCTTTGAGGAGACGGCCGTGGCTGTGGCTGCCGCGCTCGCAGTCGGTTGCGGCAGGATCGGCAGAATCACCAACAGCATCGCCAGGCCTACGCCGGCATACACCAGCCACAAGGTCGCAGAGCTTTGTCCGAACAGGTTCGAGCCAAGTGCGAGCAAACCCGTCAGAAAAATCCCCAGGCCCGGCCCGGCGAATACCAGTGCGCCGAGCCGTGGACGTCCGGCGGCCATCGCTAATGGCTGACTCAACGCGGTGATCATCACCAGCACCCAGGCGCTGGCTACACCGGTACCGAAGCGCAAAACCAGATGCGGCCAGAAGCCCGTGGCCCAGAACGAGGCAAGGGTCAGAAGCACGCACAGCCACAATCCGCCGAGCAAGCGCCGACGGACTTGCTCGGGGCGACGGGCGAACATCGCGTCTACGGCACCGATGAAGTAGCCCAGGTAATTGGCTGCCGCAATCAGACCCGCGGCAGTCAGGTCGATCTGACCTTCGCTGAGCAAATGCGGCAGCTGCGGAGTGAGCGCAAAGCGCCCAATGCCCATGGCCATCATCAAGGCAATGAAGCTGGCGAGTAAGCGTATAAGCGGCGACATGGTCAGGATTCCTGCAACGGAGCAATGACCGTCAGGCTAGGACTGATTGACTTTCTTTAAAAATGAATAATAGTGAGTAACTTGTTCTTATTTGGAGAAAGGTGTGGAATTCAGCCAATTGCGCATCTTCCAGGCGGTGGCCGAGGAAGGTTCCATCACCCGCGCCGCAGAACGCTTGCATCGGGTGCCGTCCAATTTGTCGACCCGGCTCAAGCAGCTTGAAGATCAGCTGGGCGTAGAACTGTTCTTGCGTGAGCGTCAGCGTTTGCAGTTGTCGCCCGCAGGCAAAGTGCTGTTGGACTACACCGCCAAGCTGTTTGCCCTGCATGACGAAGCCCACGCAGCTGTGCAGGGCGGGCAACCGGCCGGCGATTTCGTGCTGGGCACCATGTACAGCACCGCGGCGATTCACCTGCCGGGTTTGCTGGCGCGCTATCACCGCACTTATCCGGCGGTGAACCTGCAAGTGCAGTCGGCGCCCAGCGGCGAATTACTCGAAGGCCTGCTCACCGGGCGCCTTGATGCCGCGCTGGTCGATGGCCCGCTGCAGCTGGCCGGGCTCGACGGTGTGCCGCTGTGTGACGAAAAACTGGTGCTGATCAGCGAAGCCGATCACCCGCCGGTGCGCAGCGCGCTGGATGTGCAGGGGCGTTCGGTGTTCACCTTTCGCCAGGGCTGTTCCTACCGGATGCGCCTGGAGGCCTGGTTCGCCCATGATCATGCGGCGATGGGGCGGGCGATGGAAATCGAGTCCTATCAGGGGATGCTGGCGTGTGTGATTGCCGGTTCCGGCGTGGCGCTCATGTCCGAGTCGATGCTGGCCAGTCTGCCGGGACGCGAGAGTGTGGCCGTGCATCCATTGGCCGAGCCTTTCGCCAGTGCCACCACCTGGCTGATGTGGCGCAAGGGTATGCTCGGCGCCAATCTGAATGCGTGGATCGAAGTGCAACAAGCGGTGTATGCGGTCTCATCTTCGACAAACGATTGTGGCGAGGGAGCTTGCTCCCGCTCGGCTGCGCAGCAGTCGTAAGGCGTTTGGCGGGTTCAGCCCTAAAGGGCTGGGTGAATGGTTTTGGGGCCGCTTCGCGTCCCAGCGGGAGCAAGCTCCCTCGCCACAGTGATTTTGATGAATTCGGTAACAGATCTTTGCCTTTTGAGGCGAGCATTGCGTAAGACTTCGGACTACTATCTGTATGAAGCGTCTATAGAACCCGGTCGCTCAGCACTACCCTGAAGGGGGGCACCATGAAAGAGAAACTGCAAAACTGGCTCCATGACCTCGGTGTCGCGCTTGGTTTGATCGAACCACCTCTGCAACCCGTGCCAATCCGCACCGACGATGAGCAACGTCGCCGTCAGCAACGCCGCCGGTAAGCACCGTCCAACGCCGAAGATCGCAGCCTTCGACAGCTCCTGCTGGCATCGTGCCAAACTGTAGGAGCTGTCGAAGCCTGCGATCTTTCTGTTTCTCCAGACGAAAAAAACGGGTGTGGCAACCGACGCCACACCCGCCGAAGAAAGCGCTTCTATTGATAGTCTGCGATCAGGCAATGCTGGCTTGTGCAACCGGGCGAGGGGACAGCAGGCTGACCACAACGAAGCTCACCAGGCCAATCGCCAGGCTGTAGTAAATCGGGGTGTTGGCATCCAGGCCGTCCTTGAACATGAACACCAGGGCGGTCACGAAGCCCAGGCCCATGCTGGCGATAGCGCCGGAGGTGGTCGCACGTTTCCAGAAAATGGCCCCGATCAACGGAACCAGCATGCCGCCCACCAACAGGTTGTAGGCCAGGGTCAGGGCGCTGATCACGTCACTCACAACCAATGCGATGCCCAGCACGACAATACCGGTCAGCAGGGTGAACAGGCGGTTGATGCTCAGGCTCGACTGTTTGCCACCGCGCAGTTTTGGCAGCAGGTCTTCGGTCAGGGTGGTGGATGCGGCGAGCAGGCCGGCGCTGGCGGTGGACATCATGGCGGCCAGGGCTGCAGCGATGACCAGGCCACGGATACCGTCAGGCAAGGACAGTTTGACGATTGCGGCGAAGGCGTTGTTGACGTTGTCCAGGTCCGGGATCAGCACGTGCGCAGCCATACCGATCAGCGCGCAGGCCAGACCGTAGAGGATGCAATAGAAGCCGGAAATGGTGCCTGCGTACTGAGCGACTTTTTCGTTCTTGGCGGTGAACACCCGTTGCCAGATGTCCTGGCCGATCAGGATGCCGAAGAAGCAGATCATGAAGTAGGTGATGATGGTGTCCCAACCAATGGTGGTGAAGCTGAAGCTGGACGCTGGCAGTTTCAATACCAGCTCATCCCAGCCGCCCACGCGGTACAGGCAGATCGGCAACAGGATGAACATCAGGCCAACGGTCTTGATCACGAACTGAACGATGTCGGTCAGGGTCAGCGACCACATGCCGCCGATGGTCGAATACACCACCACCACGCCACCGCCGAGTACCACCGAAATCCAGAAGGGCAGGCCGAACAGCACTTGCAGCACGGTGCCGATCGCCAGGATCGAGGTCACGCCGATCATCAGCGCGTAGGCCAGCATGATCACCGCACTGGCCTGGCGGGCCATTGGGTTGTAACGCTTTTCGAGGATCTGGGTAACGGTGAAGATCTTCAGTTTGAGCAGCGGCTTGGCCAGGAACAGGTTCAGCGCAATGATCCCGCAACCCAGCGCGGCGCAGAGCCAGAAGCCGGAAATACCGTGGACGTAGCCCAGGCGAACAGTGCCGACGGTCGATGCGCCGCCCAGTACGGTAGCGGCCATGGTGCCCATGTACAGGGTTGGACCGAGGTTACGACCGGCCACGAGGTAGTCTTCGTGGGTCTTGGCCTTGCGCATGCCGTAATAGCCCAGCACGAGCATGCCGGCGGCATAGATGAGTACAACGAATAAATCCAAAGCCATGAAGCGTGTCTCCGATTGTCTTTCTTATAAGAGTCTCGTAGGAGCAAGGCTTGCTGTGGCGAGGGAGCTTGCTCCCGCTGGGCTGCGTAGCGGCCCCAAAAATGCGACTGCTGCACAGTCGAGCGGGAGCGAGCTCCCTCGCCACAAACGTCCTGTCCCTACGAGTAATGCTTGAGTCTGGCGGTTTGCACATGACCGCTTTAGCGAGCGAATCCGTGCCCGTGCTGCCCGAACACTGCCACTGGTGTGGGGATCAGGCTCGACAACGTAGGCTGTCGCATAACGCCTGATTGGCATTGCGCGATAGCTGCGGTTGTTCGAGGGTGCAGAAAGCGAAACCGTTAGCGGTGCTGAAGCAAGCTGGGGGGCCGTTGCCTCAGCGGTGAGCCACACCCGGCAGTACGCAGAGCATTTCGTACAGCAGGTTGGCGCCCAGCAGCGAGGTGTTGCCGGTGGTGTCGTATGGCGGCGAGACTTCTACCAGGTCGCAGCCAACCAGGTCGAGGCCTTGGCAGCCACGAACGATTTCAATCGCCTGAATGGTCGTCAGGCCGCCGATTTCCGGGGTGCCGGTGCCTGGAGCCCAGGCCGGATCGATGCCGTCGATGTCGAAGCTCAGGTACACCGGGCCACCGCCGACTTTTTCGCGGACTTCAGCCATCAGAGGTTCCAGCGACTTGTGCCAGCACTCCTCGGCCTGAACCACGCGGAAGCCCTGTTTGCGGCTCCAGTTGAAGTCTTCAGCGGTGTAGCCCTGCGCGCGCAGGCCAATTTGCACGACACGGTCGCAGTCCAGAAGGCCTTCTTCAACGGCGCGACGGAAGGTGGTGCCGTGGGCGATCTTCTCGCCGAACATGTGATCGTTCACATCGGCGTGGGCGTCGATGTGCACCAGGCCGACCTTGCCGTGCTTTTTGTGGATGGCCCGCAGGATCGGCAGGGTGATGGTGTGGTCGCCACCTAGGGTTAGCGGGATCACGTCATGTTCAAGGATCTCGTTGTAGGACTCTTCGATGATCCGCACTGCGTCCAGCAGGTTGAAGGTGTTGATCGCCACGTCGCCGATGTCGGCAACCGACAGCGAGTCGAACGGCGCAGCACCGGTAGCCATGTTGTATGGACGGATCATTACCGATTCAGCACGAATCTCGCGCGGCCCGAAGCGGGTGCCGGCGCGCAGGGAGGTGCCGATGTCCAGCGGGATGCCGATGAAGGCGGCGTCCAGGCCGGCAGCAGTTTGCAAGTGGGGGAGTCGCATCATGGTGGCGATGCCGCCGAAGCGCGGCATTTCATTGCCGCCCAGTGGTTGGTGAAGAATCTTGTCCACGGGTATGGCCTCATCATCATTGTTTTATTTATGGGGTTGCACCGCGCAAAGGGATCGCACAGGCACCTGTTGAGCGGATTCTGCGAAATGCGGTGCTGGAGAAGAATCGCTGCCGGCAAATACTTAGTTCAGATTTTTCTAAACTAATGGCGAGAGGGGAGATAGACTTCTCGGCATTGAGATTTGTGATCATCGTTGATCCCACCCCTCACCCTAACCCTCTCCCCGAGGGAGAGGGGACTGATCGAGGTGTTCTCAGGAGTTACATCGACCTGATAGATCGAGTCGAACTCAGGATTTGAAAGTCATGGAGATCGGCTCCCTTTCCCCCTCTCCCCCTTGGGGCGGTCCGACGTTTCGGGAGGGCTGGGGTGAGGGGTGGATTTAACAGACGACAAATTTCTAAAGTCCGGAGCCCCCATGGCCAACGCTTTACCCGACCTGAAACTATTGCGCATCTTCGTCAGCGTGGTGCGCCATCAGGGGTTTGCCAACGCGCAGCAAGAGCTCAACCTCTCGACATCGGCCATCAGCACCTACATGAGCCAGCTCGAAGCGGCGTTGGGGCTGGTGCTTTGCCATCGTGGGCGTGGCGGTTTCAGCCTGACCAGCAAGGGCGAGCTGTTCCATCAGGAAACCTTGCGCCTGTTCGGTGAACTGGAAGGTTTCGAGCAATACGCCGCGGCGCTCAAGGGCGAGTTGCGCGGCACGCTCAACCTCGGGGTACTCGACTCGACCGTCAGTGACAAGGCCTTGCCGTTCGCCGAAGCCATTGGCGCCTACAGCCAAGAACACCCGGCGGTGCATTTACACCTGTCGGTGATGAGCCCTTACGAACTGCAGCTCGGCGTGCAGGACAACCGCCTCGATCTGGCCATCGGCTCGTTCTCTACGCGCATGAGCGGGCTGGTCTACATGCCGTTGTACCGTGAACAACATTGGCTGTATTGCAGCAATCGTCATCCCTTGTTCAACGAACGGCGCATTCCCGAACAAGTCATCACCCAGCAGCGCATGGTCGGTCGCGGTTACTGGAGCCAGGCTGAACTGGCCCGCCATGGCTTCAAGCACAGCGCGGCGACCGTGGAGAGTATGGAAGCGCAGCTGATTCTGGTGTTGTCCGGCGCCTACATCGGCTACCTGCCGGAGCACTACGCCCAGGCCTGGGCCGACAAGGGCGATTTGCGGGTGCTGCTACCGGCCACTTTCGGCTACCAGGCACCGTTTTCGATGATCGTACGTCGTGGGCGCAGCCGCGAGCCGTTGATCCAGACCTTTCGCGATTTGCTCAAAGCGCAGCTCAACCAGGTCTGATTGGGGAAGTCGTATGTCCAGAATCCAATGTGCCCGTTGCCTGCGCCCGCAAACTCACTGCCTGTGCCCGTTGATTCCGAGCCTAGACAGTCGCACCAGGGTGCTGCTATTGCAGCATCCAAGCGAGGTGAACCATGCGTTGAACACCGCGCGGCTGGCGGCGTTGGGGCTGAACAATGCCGAGCTGATTGTCGGCGAAGTGTTCGAGGATTTACCGCGTCTGCTGAATCCACCGGGTTACCAGGCCCGCTTGTTGTTCCCGGCCGACGATGCGCAACCGTTACAGGCCTATACACCCGCTGATCAACCATTGCTGCTGGTGGTGCCGGACGGCACCTGGCGCAAGGCGCGCAAGATGTTGCACCTCAATCCATTGCTGGCAGCGTTGCCCCGAGTGACGCTGGCCGAAGGCGCGGTCTCGCGTTATCGGTTGCGCAAGGCACCGGGGCCTGGGGCGTTGTCAACGGTGGAGGCGATCGTACAGGCGTTGCAGGTGCTTGAGGCACCGACGACCTTCGAGCCGTTATTGCGACCGTTTGAAGCGCTGATCGAAGGGCAGATCGCGGCGATGGGGGAGGAGACGTACCAGCGTAATCATGGTGGCAAAGTCTAGAGGCCACGACGCAAGCTGGCGTAGCCTGCCACTGGGCAGCCACACCTGCGTACTACATGGGTTCTGGTGGTCCGATCAGCCGGCCCATGACGCCGAACACTCCCAGCGACTTGATTGCCTCCAGTTCCCCCTGCGTTTCTATCTGCTCGGCAATCAGCGGCAAATCGATGCTGTTGGTCGCGCGGAAAATGGCTTCGATGAACAGGCGCTTGTCGCTTTGCTGGTCGATGGCGCGAATGTAGCTGCCGTCGATTTTCAGGTAGGCCAAACCGAGCTGGGTGAGGTTGCCGATCTGGCTGAAGCTGCCACCGAAGTGCTGCAGGCCGATCCCGTAGCCGGTGCCGTGCAGGTTCAGGCACAGTTGACGCAGCTCTTCGGGAGGCGGCAGTTGGCGTTCGTCGAGCTCAAGGGTCAGCAAGGGTGCGAGGCTGGGCAGGCCGTCGAGCATATCGAGGATCAGACGCCGTTGCGTGGCATCGCGCAGGGTGCTTCCGGACAAGCTCAAGGCCAGCGGCCAGCGGTGTTCGGCAAGGTAGTCGAGGGTGTGTTCGAGCATTGCCAGGTCGAATCGCGCCGACCAGCCCAGCCGTTCTATCCAGGGTAGAAAATGTCCGGCGCAAATGGCTTTGCCCTGCGGATCAAGCAGGCGCGCCAGCACTTTGTGGTGCAGCACCTGGCTGGTGTCGGCGCATTGCACCACGGGTTGAAAGTACAGCTGCATCTTGCCATGGGTCAGAGCGTCATCGATCCAGGTACGCCAGTCGTGCTGCGTCTGGTTCGGTGGGTTATCGGACTGCTGCAGATGCACCCACGGTCGTTCTGGATGCTGCTGGGCCTGAGTCAGTGCCTGATCGAGGCGCAGCAGAATGTCGGTGGAGGCTTCGCCGGGTGTGTAAGCGACGATTCCCAGATGCGCCACTGGCATGCAGTCGCTGGCGCCGGTCAGGCGCAGATTTTCCAGGGTGGCGCTGATCTCTGCGGCCAGGCGCGCTGCGTCCTTGCTGTCCAGGCCTGGGGTCAGCAGGCTGAACTCACCGCCCCGATTGCGTGCGGCCAGCCAGGTATGGCGATCCGGCTGTTGAATCAGGCGTTTGAGTAACTGACCCACGGCGCTGATCAGGGCGTCGGTGCGTTGGCCACCCAGTCGCTGGTTGAGCCCGGTCAGGTCATTGATCCGCAGCATCAGCAGGTGTCCGGCGCTGCTCTGTTCGGTCAGCAGCAACTGATCGGTGAGTTGCTCGTTGAGCAAACGGCGGTTGGCCAGCCCCGTGAGGCTGTCCTGAAACGACTCGGCGCGCAGTTGCTCGCTTCGTGCGGCTTCTTCGGCAAACAGCCCTTTGAGCTTTTCGACCATTTGGTTCATCGCCAGCACCACGCGTTTGAGTTCCGGGGTTCTGGGCAACTTCGGCAGGCTGAGAAACTCGCGTTTGTTGATGGCTTCGGCCTGTTTGACCATGGCATCCAGCGGGCGCAGTTGCCGACGCAGCAACCAGCCGCCGAACATCGCGCTGAGCAACCCGCACAGCAGTAACCAGATCAGACTGCCGAGGGTACTGTCCCACAGTTTGCTCAGGACGAACTGTGGGTTGCTCACCACTTCAACGCGCGCGGCTTGCTCCCAACCGCGCATCACCAACGCATCCCCGCCTTGCGGATGCAGGTTCACCAGATCGACGAACCAACCCGGTACGCGTTCGGTGGTGGCGACTGCATTGCGCTCGACCAGGACGCGCTCGTCCTCGATATTGATGACCCGGATACTGGAAAAGTAACCACTGTCGAAGACCGAGCTGACCATTAACTCAATCATCGCCAGATCGTCGATCTGTGTGGTCAACGACAGCCCCAGTGCGGTGGCAGTGTCTTGGGCATGGGAGCGCAATTGGCTGAGTATCTGCGCACGCGAGCTTTCCAGACTGACAAAGAAACTGCCGCTGAAGGCGACCAGCAAGAACAGGCAGATGGCCAAAAACAACTGTTTGAGTAGCGACATGAGACGCTCCGGAGCGTTGACCTTCCTGGACGACGGGATATGTCTGGCCGCAGACGTGCAGATGTCTGGAGTTTAGGCGCTGTTTTGCGGGAAGCAGGGCAGATTGTCGGGGGGGGCGGGGGGATAGATGAGCTTAGGTGGCGAAGCGTATTCAGGGTTTGATCAGGGTTTTCTGCCGCAGGATATACACCGTCACCAGCACTGCGCTGGTCAGCATGAAGCCGCGTGCCCAGGGCAGTGGGACGAGGATGCAGGACAGGCCGATGCTCAGCCACATCAGGCCAATGGCGTAGACCTTGCCCTTGAGCGGAATGCCGTTGCCGTCCAGATAGTCGCGAATCCATGGGCCGAGTCGTGGATGCTCGACCAGCCATTGATAAAAGCGTGGCGAACTGCGGGCGAAACAGGCGGCCGCCAACAGCAGGAAAGGCGTGGTGGGCAGTACAGGCAGGAAGATTCCGATCACCCCCAACGCTACGCTCAGCCAGCCGATGGCCAGCAGAACGTAGCGCAGGATCAGGGGGCGTTTGCCTATGGGTTCAGCCACAGGCAACGACTTAGTGGTGACGAGGCTTGAGGATCGCCGGTTTTTCGTCTGGCGCGTTGCACAGCAGGTACAGCGCGGTCAGGGCTTCCGGGATCTGCACGATCATGTCGTCCATCAGGTTGGCGTCGGCCGCGATGTCGGAGAACTCTGGCTGTTCGTCGAACAGGCCGGAACCGACCATGATCGGCAGCAGCATTTCGCTGACTTCGTCTTCGGCGGTTTCGAACCAGGCTTCTTCACGCAGGAATACGCCTTCCATGAAACCGATGCACCAGCCGCGCAGGTCGGAATCATCCGGCTCTTCGCCCAGGTCCAGGTCGCATGGCAGCTCGAACTCTTCATCGGACGCCAGTTGGCGAGCGATATGAGCCTTGAGGGCCAACAGGGTCGATTCGATTTCCTGACGCTCGGCGTCATCGCGATAATGTGGCTCTTCGGCGAACAGCGCGTCGATCCACTCACGATCAGGCACCGTCTCGGAACAGATCGACAGGGCTGTCAGATAGCCGTGGGCGGCCACATAGTCCAGCGCCTCGTCATGCAGCTCGTCGGCGTCGAGGAAGGCTTGCAGGCGGGTTAGTTGCTCAGCGAAGGACATTGAAGGGCTACCTTGGGAATATACGATGCCCAATTCTAGGCGTTCTTGAGCGGTCCGGCCAGCCGCACGGCAGATTTGCCAGCATTGTGTGTTGTTGCGGCTATTCGTCAGTGACGCCCTTTGCCCGGGATGCCTCGGGTATACTCGCGCGTTTTGCAAAGCCCTGCAGGTGTTGCGACGGTCCCGGACAAATCCGCTTACGGATCTGTCCGTGACAACGTGGTTTTTTGATCCAGCCTGCACACAGGGATATTCAGCACCATTTGGAGTTTTTCATGCTCGAACAGGCTCAGCGCGTCCTCAAGGACATCTTCGGCTACGACAGTTTTCGTGGCCGTCAGGGTGCCATCATTGAGCGCGTGGCCAGCGGCGGTGACGCTCTGGTGCTGATGCCGACCGGCGGCGGCAAATCGCTGTGCTTCCAGGTCCCGGCACTGTTGCGCGGTGGCTTGGCGGTGGTGGTTTCACCACTGATTGCCTTGATGGACGATCAGGTTGCGACCCTTGAAGAACTCGGTGTGGCCGCGGCGGCGCTCAATTCAACCTTGAGCGCCGAGCAACAGCGCGATCTGGCGGCGCGGATCAAGCGTGGTGAAGTGAAAATGCTCTACCTGGCGCCTGAGCGTCTGGTCCAGCCACGGATGCTGGCCTTTCTGCAAAGTCTTGAAATCGCTCTGTTTGCCATCGACGAAGCTCACTGCGTGTCCCAATGGGGGCACGATTTCCGCCGCGAATACCTGCAGCTGGGCCAGTTGGCGGAACTGTTTCCCAACGTCCCGCGCATTGCCCTGACCGCCACGGCCGACAAGCGCACCCGGGAAGAAATCGTCGAGCGCCTGCATCTGCAGAACGCCGAGCGCTTTCTGTCGAGTTTCGATCGACCGAACATTTTCTACCGCATCGTGCCCAAGGAGCAGCCGCGCAAGCAGTTGCTGGCGTTTTTGGCTGAACGGCGCAGCGATGCCGGCATCGTCTATTGCCTGTCGCGCAAGAAGGTCGACGAAGTAGCGGTGTTCCTTAGCGAGCAAGGTTTTCCGGCGCTGCCGTACCACGCCGGCCTGCCCAACGATACGCGGGCACACCACCAGAAGCGCTTCCTCAACGAGGAAGGCCTGATCATGGTCGCCACCGTGGCGTTCGGCATGGGCATCGACAAGCCCAACGTGCGCTTTGTCGCGCATCTGGACTTGCCGAAGTCCCTTGAGGCCTATTACCAGGAAACCGGTCGGGGTGGCCGTGACGGTCTGCCGGCAGATGCCTGGATGGCTTACGGCCTGCAAGACGTGGTGATGCTCAAGCAGATGCTGCAGAACTCCGAAGGCGATGAGCGCCACAAGCGTCTGGAGCAGCACAAGCTCGACGCCATGCTCTCGCTGTGTGAAGAAACCCGCTGTCGCCGTCAGACGCTTCTGGCCTACTTCGACGAAGACATGCCGCAGCCCTGCGGGCATTGCGACAACTGTGTCGACGGTGTGCAGACCTGGGACGCCACCGAACCCGCCCGTCAGGCACTGTCGGCGATCTACCGCACCGGCCAGCGTTATGGCGTCGGACATCTGGTGGACGTGTTGCTGGGCAAGGACAACGAAAAAGTCCGCAGCTTCGGCCATCAGCATCTGTCGGTATTTGGTGTCGGCAAGGCGCGGGCCGAAGGTGAATGGCGTTCCCTTTTCCGACAATTGGTGGCGCGCGGTCTGGCGGACATCGATCTGGAAGGCTACGGCGGCCTGCGTTTAAGCGACAGCTGCCGGCCGTTGCTCAAGGGCGAAGTGACCCTGGAGCTGCGCCGCGACCTCAAACCGCAAACCACCGCGAAAAGCAGCAGCACCAGCCAGGCCAGCCAGTTGGTGCGAGGCGAAGAACGCGAGCAGTGGGAAGCCTTGCGCGCCCTGCGCCGCAAGCTCGCCGGAGAGCATGGCGTGCCGCCGTACGTCATCTTCCCCGATTCGACCTTGCTCGAAATGCTCCGCAGCCAGCCAAGCTCGTTGCCGGAAATGGCCAAGGTCAGCGGTGTCGGTGCACGCAAGCTGGAGCGCTATGGCGAGGCCTTCCTCGAAGTGCTGGGCGGCCAGGCCGAGGCCCCGAAAGTGGTTGCCGACCTGCGTCACGAGTTGATCACACTGGCGCGCGCCGGCATGACGCCGATGCAGATTGCCGGTCAGTTGCAGTGTTCGGAAAAGAACGTGTACACGATGCTCGCCGAGGCCATCGGCAAGCAGCAACTGTCGCTGGAGCAGGCACTGGACCTTCCGGAAGACCTGATGGGTGAAGTCCAGGACGCATTCCTGGACGGCGAGGGCGAGTTGCCGCCGGTGTCGGAGATTTCCGCGTTGTTTGCCGGTCGTGTTCCCGAGGGCGTTTTGTACTGTGTGAGAGCGGCATTGCAGTCGGAGTTTGAAATTTAAGTGTCGAAGATCAAGATGTAACGATTCAGTACAGACCGAGCCTTGCCTAGAGTCGAGGGTCATGCTTAGCTGACTAATAATTAGTTTCAGCCTATTTCAGTCTAACCATGAGTTTTTTATGCCGTTAACCGATCAACACCGTTTTGGCATGCAGTTGGCGCAGATGTCTCGCGGCTGGCGCGCCGAACTGGATCGCCGTCTTGCCGGCCTTGGCCTGTCCCAGGCCCGCTGGCTGGTGCTGTTGCACCTGGCGCGTTTCGAAGAAGCCCCCACTCAGCGTGAGCTGGCACAAAGCGTCGGTGTTGAAGGACCGACACTGGCGCGCCTGCTCGATAGCCTGGAAACCCAAGGCCTGGTGCAGCGTCAGGCGGTGGCGGAAGACCGTCGGGCGAAAAAGATCGTGCTGTGTGCGCCCGCCCGTCCCTTGATCGAACAAATTGAAACCATTGCCGCCGAGTTGCGTCATGAGCTGTTCGAGGGTGTCAACGAGGAAGATATGCGGGTGTGTATGCGGGTCCATGGGCACATTTTGGCCAATCTGGAAAAATCTTGAGGCATAACCACACAGCAGACTTTTGAGAACTGGCGCAGAGCAGACTATAAGAACTGTAGGGTCTGTTGACGTTTGGTGACGAACCGCGTTGCTGGGCCAACGTGTGCGAGGCAAGGCGCGGGATGCCGCCAATGGTTGTTCCCTTGGCAAATCCCGCAACGCAGCCTCGCGCACGTTGGCATCCGTCGCGGTCGTCACCAAATGTCAACAGACCCTAGGCAATAACGTGTTCACACTGGACGTGCGAATGCGTACAGGTTGATTCTGGTTAGCTAAGGAATGCTCATGCTCGAGAGTTTGCAGTCTGTGTTACGGCGCTCCGTCAGCCTGTTGTCGGTCGCCGGTGCCTTGAGTTACTCCGCATTGGCACCTGCGTTGGGGTTGGGCGACATCACGCTGCACTCAGCCCTGAACCAGCCGTTGAATGCCGAAATCGCCTTGGTCGATCCCGGTGCCCTGAGCGACGGTGAACTCTCGGTCAGCCTGGCGACGGCGGATGAGTTCGCCCGAGCCGGTGTCGAGCGAGTGTTTTTTCTCAACGACCTGCGTTTTACCGCCGTTCTGCGTGGCAATCGCAGCGTGATTCGGGTGGTGTCCAGCAAGCCGGTCAATGAACCGTTCCTGAATTTTCTGGTGCAGGCGAACCAGCCCAATGGGCATCTGCTGCGCGAATACACGTTGCTGATCGATCCACCGGGTTCACCGGGGATCGTACCGGTGAGTGATGTCGAGCCGGCCCCGGCGATCACCCAGCAACCCACTGCCGCCACACCCGCCAAAACGCCAGCTGTTGCTCCGGCGAGCACGGCGCCTGCGGCTACCGACCCGACTTCCGAGCTGCTGGCAGCCAGCGTCCTGGAAAACCAGCAACTGAAACAAACGATCGATCAGTTGAACACCCGGCTACAAGCCCAGGATGAACAGATCGCCAGCCAGCGCAAGCAAGTCAGCGATCTGCAAACCGAGTTGGCCGAAGCCAAAAAACCTTTACCCGCCCCCGTCATTCCAGTCGCGCCAATTCCGGTGCCCGCAGCCGCCGTGGATGAGACGAACAGTGGTTGGGCGTTGTGGCTGATCGGTGGCCTGCTGGTGCTTGGCGTGCTGTTGCTGCTGGGCTTGTTTGCGTTCCGTCAGCGGCGGGTACAGCCTGTATCAGCACCCGTGCCGCGACATGAGCCGGTGGTCAGTCGGGGAGCGCCCGATAGTGCACAGAAACCATCGATTGAGCTTTCTGCGACGCAGTCTCCCCCTGCGAACCGCGAAACCGCTCATGGGGCAGAAGTGCTTGAGGGCGTCGGTATCTACCTGACCTATGACCGCTTCGCCGAGGCGGCCAGTCTATTGCGCGAGGCCTTGCTCAAAGAGCCGCAGCGCAGCGATTTGAACCTGAAGTTGTTGGAGGTACTGGGGCTGCAGGGCGACAGCGCAGCTTATTCGGAGCATGAAAGCAGCTTGCTTGAAGCGGGTTACAGTGCCGAGGTGCTGGAGCAGATTCGCGCACGTTGGCCAAAACTGACCAGTGCACAATCGTTGGCGACTATTGAGTCGACGGCTGAAACGACGGCTGAACCTGCTGCCTCGGTAGGGGATGAGTTCCAGTTGAATCTGGATGACTTGTCGATGGATTCGAGCTGGGATCTGATCAGTCCGTCCGACACAGCAGCGGCAATGGCTAAACCCGTGGATCAGCTGGAACCGCTGGACGATGGCTTTCTCGACGATTTCGCCGATTCATCACCGGCCCTGGAACTTGAGCCGTTGTCGGGCGAATTCGCGGTACCTGCGCATGAAGAGACCCACCCCGGCAAACTGGAAGAAGCGCAGAACTGCATTGACGACGGTGATCTGGACAGCGCCATTGCGCTATTGAACGAGTTACTCAAGGACAGTGACGAATCCTTGAAGCAAACCGCCCGCAGCCTGTTGGCCAGTATTCGCTGATCTCCTGTAGGAGCATGGCTTGCCAGCGATGGCGTCCGTGAGATCGCTATCGCCAGCAAGCTGAGCTCCTACAGGTTTCGCGCAGCCATCAATTTGCGCAATACCTGCGATCAGTACGTCTGCCCAAGGCTCAGGTAAATCGAGCGGCAAAGGCGGCTATTATAGCGGCGCCATCGAGTTCAGGAGTCCAGCACGCCATGACCACACACAAACCGGAAGTTGTCATCACTTACTGCACGCAATGCCAGTGGCTGTTGCGCGCCGCCTGGCTGGCCCAGGAGCTGCTCAGTACCTTCGGTGACGACCTGGGCAAAGTTTCTCTGGTGCCGGGAACCGGCGGGGTGTTTTTCATTACCTGCGACGGGGTGCAGATCTGGGAACGCAAGGCCGATGGCGGCTTCCCGGAAGCCAAGGTGCTCAAGCAGCGGGTCCGGGATCAGATCGATCCCGACCGCGATCTCGGACACAACGATAGAACTCAGTGAGAGGCGGCTTCGGCCGTCACGCTTTTCTTGCTTGAGCTGCCAGACAGACTGCTGGACACCACAATCGCGATGATGATCAGCGCACCGCCAATCAACATCCGCAGTGTCGGATTCTCACCGAACAGCAGCCAGGCGACGGTGATGCCGTAAACCGGCTCCAGGGCAAACACCACCGCGGCGGTGCGAGCCTTGATCACCGCCAGGCTGGCAACGAACAGGCTGTGGGCGACGCCGGTGCAGAACACCCCGAGCAGACCGATCCACAGCCAGTCGATGGCGCGCACCTCACTCAATCCCGGTGCTGCCACCGGCAACAGACAGAGGGCGACCACTACGTTCTGACACAGCGCTGCCTGCACGGCGGGAATACGCCCGGAGCTGGCACGGTTGGTCAGCGACAGCAAGGCGAACAGCAGGCCCGAGCCCACCGCCCAGAGCAGACCGCTGGTGGCTTCACTGGCGAGGTCGAAATCCGGAGTGACCAGCACCAGGCCGACGCTCACCAGCACCACCAGGAGGATTTCATTGGCGCGAATTCGCTCGCGGAAGATCAGGCCTTCGAGGATCACCGTGAACGCCGGGAAACTGGCAAAGCCCAGGGTTGCAATCGCTACGCCGGCGACTTTCACCGCAATGAAAAAGCTCACCCAATGCCCGGCCAGCAACAGGCCGCTGAGCAGCAGGCGACGCCAGTCCACGGCTTCGAGTTTCTGCCAGCCAGTGTTGCTGGCGAAGCGGGCAAAGAATGCCAGGGCGATCACCGCGAATGCCGCACGACCAAAGACAATGATGGCAGGGGAGGCTGCGGCGAGTTTGCCGAACACTCCCGTCAGGCCAAACATCAATGCGCCGATATGCAGGGCGCCAAGGGCGGTACGCGGAGTCATTTCAATCCTTAATCCATAGAGGCAGTTACGACATTGAACCGCGTGACGGCCTGATCTGTCTGTCGTCAAACTCGCGTTTTTTATCGTCAGCCTAGCGCTTGCTCGCTGTACGACGCAGCGCACCCGGGGAGGCGCCGAACTCGCGCATCACCGCTGCGGCGAAGGCACTCTGGGAGCCATAGCCGACACGGTTGGCCACTTCGCCGATGGGCAGCGCGGATTCACGCAGCAATTTCACCGCGATATGCAGGCGGCGACTGCGGATGTAATCCATCGGTGTCTGCCCGCATTCAGCGACAAAGCGTGCGTGCAGACGCGCGCTGGACAGTCCGGCGATACGCGCCAGATCGGCGACTTGCAGCGGATAGGCGGCGTATTGGTCGATGTGCGCGTTGAGCGCGGCGTAAGGCAAGCGGCGCCCGGCGATGCTGCTCGGCGCGGCGTTGTTGAGGCTGGCAAGCAACAACACGGCGCCTTGCTGGGCGATCAGCGGGTCAGTGACCGGGCTGCTCGCCAGCCAGCTCACCAGTTGGCTTTGTCCGGCGTCCAGCGGCAAGCGTCCTGCGTTGTCGAGCAAGCGCCGACTGGCGTCGGCATGCTCGCCCAGCGATTGCGAAACCCATTGATCGCTCGGCACATCGAGCACCAGGCAGCGGCTGCCATTCGGGCTGCCGCAAGCGTGATGAGCGCCTGACGGTACGACTACAAAACTCTGCTGCACCACCTGGCTGCCATGACCGTCGACCTCGAAGTCGAGCGCGCCCGACAGGCCGAACACCAGTTGCGCGTGGTTGTGGCTATGGACGATCAAGTCGTGGGTGTATTGGCGTAGCGTGAGGATCGGTCTCATCGCAGTCTCCTGGGCAGACTCGCAGTCTACACCGGCCACGCCAGGGTTCGGGCTGTCATCAGACTGCCGTATTTGTGTCATGGGCTATTAATCGCTGCGGTGCAAGCTTGCGAAAAATCTCGCAGAGGTTGCCCATGACCAGCGCCGAACGTGCAAAACCCAGCCGTAAACAACGCGTGCGCACCTTGTGGATCTCCGATGTGCACCTCGGCACCCGGGATTGCCAGGCCGAGCATTTGTCGCAGTTTCTCAAGGGCTATCAGGCTGACAAGATCTATCTGGTCGGCGACATCATCGATGGCTGGAAGCTGCGCAGCGGCATGTACTGGCCGCAGGCTCACACCAACGTCATTCGCCGTTTGCTGACCATGAGCAAGCGCGGCACCGAGGTGATTTATGTCACCGGTAATCACGACGAGTTTCTGCGGCGTTATTCGAAGCTGATCCTGGGCAACATCCAACTGGTGGACGAGGCGGTTCACGTCACTGCGGATGGCCGGCACCTGTTGGTGATTCATGGCGATCAGTTCGATGTAATCACGCGTTATCACCGCTGGCTGGCGTTTCTCGGCGACTCAGCCTACGAGTTCACCCTGACCCTCAACCGCTGGCTCAATCACTGGCGTGCACGGTACGGCTACGGTTACTGGTCGTTGTCGGCGTACCTCAAGCACAAAGTCAAAACCGCGGTCAGCTTTATCAGCGATTTCGAAGAGGCCATCGCCCATGAGTGTGTCAAACGCGAGCTGCACGGGGTGGTTTGCGGGCACATCCACCATGCGGAAATCCGCAAGGTCGGCGAGGTGGACTACCTCAATTGCGGGGATTGGGTGGAGTCGTGCACGGCCTTGATCGAGCATTTGGACGGCACGATCGAGTTGTACCGGTTGGCGGATGCGCAGGCGCGAGAGGCTGAGTTGAAAGCTTTGAAAGTTGCAGAGCCAGCTTGATCCGACAGGTTTAACTTTTGTGGCGAGGGAGCTTACTCCCGCGGGTCGGTCCGCGCTCGGGCGAAGCGACCCTAAATCAGCCACCGCGAATATTCAGATGGAACGCGATGGCTGGATTACGACCGCTGCGCGGCCGAGCGGGAGCAAGCTCCCTCGCCACAGGTTTGCGGATATTTCAGACCGGTGCGTATTCTTCCATCGCTGCCATGTAGATCGAGTTTTTCGGCCGGGCAAACAGGCGTTCCATCATCGGTTCGAAGAAACTCAGCGGCAGGGTCTCGTAGTCCGGATCAAAGGCTGCCGCGTCATACCTGGCGCAGAACTCGATGGTTTGCCGGTACTGCGGGTGTTCGCGAAATTGCTCGCGCAGGTGCCGGTCCATGCCCAGGTGATGGAAGAAATAGTAGCCCTGGAAAATCCCGTGCTTTTCCACCATCCACAGGTTTTCAGGGCTGACGAATGGCTTGAGGATCGCCGCCGCGATGTCCGGGTGGTTGTAGGAGCCAAGGGTATCGCCAATGTCGTGGAGCAGCGCACACACCACGTATTCCTCATCCCGACCGTCGCGCCAGGCGCGGGTGGCGGTTTGCAGTGAGTGGGTCAGGCGATCGACCGGGAAACCGCCAAAATCACCCTCCAGCAGTTTCAGGTGCGCCACAATCCGTGTCGGCAATTGTTTGGCGTAGGCACTGAAGTCTGCGGCGATGATCGCCCAGTCTTCCTGCGTACCATCCTTCATGTGGGTGAAACGGGCGTGCGCATTCATCAGCTATCCTCTTATTGTTTTCGAAGGGACGTTGTGCAGTGTAGAACTTGGATCCAATGCTGCACTGGCCATATGGGACGGCTTGATGGCCCAGCGAGCCTAGAAAGGCACTTTGCCGAGGATCATGTCGCGATACATGATGAAGTCGCCGAGCAGGCTGTAAAACGGATGCTGGAATGTCGCCGGCCGGTTTTTTTCAAAGAAAAAGTGTCCGACCCAGGCGAAGCTGTAGCCGGCCAGAGGCAGGGCCAGCAACAGCAGCCAGGCACCTTTGCCGATAGCGAAGGCCAGGATGAAAATCACCAGGCTGGTGCCGACAAAGTGCAGGCGTCGGCAGACACTGTTGCTGTGTTCGCTGAGGTAATACGGGTAAAACTCAGCGAAGCTGCTGAAACGTTTGATGTTTTCCACGACTGCATTCTCTGTGGTTATTGTGCTGCCGAGCGGATGTTCTGCGGGCAGCTTATTTAAGTCTAGAGTCATCAGTGGCAACAGCCAGTGACCTTGGGCGCCACTTTAGTATCCTTCTGAAATTGGCCGTGACACGCGGCTCATCAAGCAAGAAAACGTCATGAGCGAACGAACGACTTCTGCAAGCTGGGCGATGGGGATTGTCAAGGCACTGGAGATGGACGGCCTGGATTGCCGGGTCTTGTTCAAACAGCTGGGACTCGACTACGCGGCGCTGAATGATCCGGATGCGCGCTTTCCTCAAGATTCGATGACGCGACTCTGGCAGCGTGCGGTAGAGCTGTCCGGCAACCCGGCGATCGGTCTGAACATGGGCAAGTTGGTCCGCCCGGCATCGTTTCATGTGGTCGGTTATGCGTTGATGTCGAGCCAGACCCTGGCGGAAGGTTTTCAGCGCCTGGTGCGTTATCAGCGGATCATCGCCGAAAGCGCCGACCTGAGTTTTCGCCTGTTACCCGAAGGGTATGCACTGATTTTGACGGTGCATGGCGACCACCTGCCGCCCACCCGACAAAGTGCCGAAGCGTCACTCGCCTGCGCGCTGGGCTTGTGTGGCTGGCTGACCGGGCGCACCTTGCAGCCACGCAAAGTGCTGATGCAGGGCGATCAACCCCAAGACCTCGAACCCTACAAATTTGCCTTTCATGCGCCGCTGGAGTTCAACGCGCCCTATGACGCACTGATTTTCGAACGGGCAGACATGGAAGCCCCGTTGCCGACTGCCAACGAGGCGATGGCGTTGTTGCATGACCGGTTTGCCGGCGAATACCTGGCTCGGTTTTCTGAAAGCCAGGTTACCCACAAGGCCCGGCAAGTGCTCTGTCGCCTGCTGCCGCAAGGCGAGCCCAAGCGCGATACGGTGGCGCAAACCCTGCACTTGTCCCAGCGCACCTTGCAGCGACGCTTGCAGGAAGAGGGCACGAGTTTTCAGACGCTGCTCGACGACACGCGCCGTGAGTTGGCCGAGCAGTACCTGGCGCAACCGAACATGACCCTACTGGAAACCGCCTACCTGTTGGGGTTCGCCGATCCGAGCAATTTCTTTCGGGCTTTTCGGCGCTGGTTCGATACCACGCCCGGCGAATACCGGACGCGGTTGATGGACGCGCCCAAAGAACTCAGTGACGCCAGAACGCCGGGATACACAGCACAAACACGGTAATGATCTCCAGTCGGCCGAGCAGCATGCCGAGGGACAGAATCCACTTGGCGGCGTCGGGCAGGCTGGCGAAGTTACCAGACGGTCCGATGGTTTCACCCAGTCCCGGACCCACTCCGGAAACCGTACTGGCGGCGCCGGTCAAGGCTGTCATCCAGTCCACGCCCAGCAGCGACAGCGCCAGGGCGATGGCGCAAATGGTGATTGCAAAGAAGAACGAAAACGTCAGGATCGAGCGCACAATCTCTTCGTCGAGACGATGACCGTTGTACTTCTGCTTGATCACCGCACGGGGGTGGATCAGTTGGTTAAGGTTGGCCTTGAGCAGGATAAAGGCCACCTGGAAACGGAAGATCTTGATCCCGCCAGCGGTCGACCCCGAGCAACCACCGACAAAGCCCAGGTAGAAAAACAGCATCAATGAGAAGGTGCCCCACAAGCTGTAGTCCCCCAGCGCAAAACCGGTGGTGGTGACCACCGAGGTGACGTTCAGCGCAACGTGGCGCAGTGCGTCCAGCCAATGCAGGTCGGTGGTCCACCAGTACCAGGTGCCGAGTACCAGCCAGGTCACCAGCAGCATGCCGAGCAATCCCTGCACTTGCTGATCCTTGATCAGCGCCCGTCGATTGCCGCGCAGGGTCGCCACGTACAAGGTAAATGGCAGGCTGCCGAGGATCATGATCACCACCGCGACCCAGTGCACGGCCGGTTGTGTCCACTTGGCCAGGGACTGGTCGGAGGTGGAGAAGCCGCCGGTGGAAATGGCCGACATCGCATGGTTGACTGCATCGAACGGGCTCATGCCCGCCCACCAGAACGCGAGGCTGCCGAGGATGGTGATGCCGACGTAGGCGGCGACGATCAGCCGGGCCACCATGTGCGAACGCGGCATGACCTTTTCGGAACGGTCCGACGATTCGGTCTGAAACAGCCGCATGCCGCCGATGCGTAGCAGTGGCAGAATCGCGACCGCCATGCCGATAAAGCCGATACCGCCCAGCCAGTGCAGCAACGAACGCCACATCAGGATTCCCGGAGACATGCTGTCCAGGCCGCTGAGCACAGTAGAACCGGTGGCGGTGATGCCTGACATGCTTTCGAAAAACGAGTCGGTGTAACTGATGTGCTGGGTTAGCAGAAATGGCAATGCGGCGAATATGCAGACCACCACCCAGCTCGACACCGTGAGCAGGTACATGTCCCGCGGGCGCAGGTGTATATGCTCTGGTCGCCCGGGGATGACCAGCGCCAGGCCGGCGAGAAAGGTAATCATGCTGGCCCAGAGGAACGACGGCAGGTCGCTGGTGCGGTCGTAAATCAGCAGGGTTGCCATCGGCACAACCATGCTGATGGCCAGGGTGATCAGGAAGATGCCGATGATGAAACCAATGATCCGTAAGGTCGGCAACGCCATGAAGTCCGCTCGGGCTGATAGGGAAGGGCGCCATTCTACCTGCGAGGCAGGGCATGTAAACCGGCACCCCGGCGGCAGTTGCCGCTAGAATAGCCAGACATTTTTTTCAGGAGGTGGCCGATGCAGGCTCTCGACGCTTTGCTCAACCGTGTATCCGTTCCGCGTTTGCTCGACCCGGCGCCCACCGCAGCACAACGGGAAGTGTTGTTTTCCGCGGCCATGCGCGCGCCGGATCACGGGCATTTGCAGCCGTGGCGTTTTCTGACGGTCGAAGGCGCGGCGCGCGAGCAATTGGGCGAGATACTGGCGCAGGCTGCACGCCTGCAAGACGCCGATGTGCCTCAGGCCCTGGTGGACAAGGCGCGTAACGGCCCATTGCGTGCGCCATTGGTCGTCGTTGTGGTCGCACGTCTGCAAGACCACGTCAAAGTGCCAAAGTCCGAGCAGTTGCTAGCGGCAGGTTGTGCGGCCCACGGTATCTTGCTGGCGGCTTACGCTCAGGGTATCGGCGCGGTGTGGCGTACCGGCGAGCTGGTCTATTCGGCGCATGTGGCCCAGGGGTTGGGCCTGGCCGAAGGTGAAGAAGTGATTGCATTCCTTTACCTGGGTACACCGCAGAACGAACCGCGGGTGGCCGGGAAAGTCGATCTCGCCGAGTTTGTCAGCGCCTGGCATGCCAAGCCCTGAACATGATCGTCCCCACGCGGGAGCGTGGGGACGATCATTACGGTGCGATACCGGGCTCTAATGGCAACTCCAGGCTGGCAATGAATCCGCCTTCCGGGTGATTGGCCAGAATCAGGCTGCCGCCGTGGCGCTCTGCCGCGCGACGGGCGATGGCCAATCCCAGGCCATGTCCGGGGGCGGTCTGGCCGGGTGCCCGAAAAAACGGCTCGCCCAATTGCTTCAAATGTTCGGCTTCTACACCGGGGCCGTGGTCGCGCACGCTGATCACAATCCGATCTCCCTGACGCAATGCCAGCACTTCAATCGGTTGTCCTGCCGGATTGAAGCGCTGGGCGTTGCGCAACAGGTTGTCCAGCGCCCGTTCGATCATGGTCGGCCAGCCCTTGAGGCTTAATTGCCGTTCGGCTTCGATACGTATGATTTGCTCTGGCGCGCCAAGCTGAGCGTCTTTTTGCACAGTATTGAGTAGCGCATTGAGGTCGACCGCTTCGGCACTCGCGTTGTCGGCGTCGACCCGTGCCAGCACCAGGATTTCACTGATCAGTGCTTCCAGACGATCACATTCGCGGGTCAATCGTGGCCAGAGTTTTCCGCGTTCTTCGGGACCGGCCCGTTCTGCAAGCGCCAGGGCGATACGCAATCGGGCCAAGGGTGAGCGCAGTTCGTGAGACACGTCGCGCAGCAGTTGCCGCTGGCTGCCGATCAGGCTTTGCAGGCGTGCGCCCATGCGGTTGAAGTCGTTGGCCAGCACGCCAAACTCGTCACGCCGGTTGGCCAGCCGCGCCAGGCTGTTTTGCTGATAGGTCGTCTGACCGAGATCGTGCACCGCACCGCGCAAACGGCTCAGCGGGCGGGTGATGGACAGCGTCACCAGCAGGCTGAACAGTGTCAGCACCACCAAGGCAATCGCCAGCGCACTGAAGGGCCAAAGCAGGCTGTTGCGGTGCCAGGCGTTGAGCTCTGGATGCGGAATACGGTAGATCAGCAAGTAGGTTTCGGCGCTTTTCGCGCTGGTGTACTCGACGGTCAGACGCCGCCAGGGCAGGTGGCGGCCGCTGTCGTCGGGGTTGTCGTTCTGCCGTGCTTCCAGGGCTGCCGCGCGACGAGGAAAGGTCCCGCGCACCACCGGGTCACCACCTTCGTTCAGTACCTGAACATCGATGTGGTAACGCCGTTTGCGTTGTTCGAGCAAGGCTTGCGCCGCGTCCTCGCCTTTTTCTTCGTAGAGCTGCGTCCACTCTTGCGCCAGGGTATTGAGGCCCGGGTGGCGACTGAGAATCCAGGCGTCCTGGTTCAACATGTGCCCGAGCAGGATCGACAGCCCTGCAACCAGAGCGATGGCCAGCCAGAAACTGGCAAGGATGCGCCAGAACAATGAACGCACGGTAAGTCCTCAAACAAAGAAAGCCCAATGGCGATTGACCATTGGGCTGGGGAGAAACGCTAGAGCATTATTGCGTTTTTTGCGGTTGTTGGGCTTTCCAGGCCTGGAACTGCTCCCATTCGGCTTTGCGTTCGGCCTGCTTCTTTTGGATCGCATCGAACTTCTGCTGTTGGTCCGGCTTGAGAAGGGCACGAATGTCCTTCTCGGTTTTCTGGCGGCCGGCCGCCATTTGGTCTTTCATGGCCTGCTGATCGGCTGGCGAGAGTTTTTGCAGGTACTGCTCGACCAACTCTTTACGTGCATGCATCTGCTCGCCGATCAATTTGCGAATCTGCTCGCGTTGTTCGTGGCTGAGGTTCAACTCTCTGTACATGCCTTTGCCGCCGTGCATGTGCTCGCTGTATCCGTGGCCTTCCATTGGGCCCATCGGGCCTTGGCCTTCTGGTGCAGCCATGGCAATGGTTGGCAGTGCAGCGGCGAACATCAAAGCGATAAGGGTCTTGCGCATGGTGTGTCTCCTTGTCTCGTTCCCGGTGTGTTCCGGATGAGTACAGAATACGGAGATCAAGGTCAGTGGCGGTCAGCAGAGCGTAAAGCTTGGGTAAAGACGGTTCAGAGGCTGTAGTAATAACCGCGGCTGCGCAGGGC
The DNA here is from genome assembly GCF_018986375.1 of Pseudomonas sp. CVAP#3. NCBI lineage: Bacteria > Pseudomonadati > Pseudomonadota > Gammaproteobacteria > Pseudomonadales > Pseudomonadaceae > Pseudomonas > Pseudomonas sp. CVAP#3. Next base: position 167,340 of record NZ_JAHMSC010000003.1, on the reverse strand, counting down.
AACGATGCGCGGGCGACCGTCGGGGTGCGGGCCGATCTTTTTGCGCAGGTTGCTGACGTGCATGTCCAGGCTGCGGTCGTACAGGGTCAGCTTGCGCCCGAGGGCGATTTGCGCCAGTTCCTGCTTGTCCAGCGGTTCGCCGGGTTGCTTGAGCAGGGCTTCGAGCAGACGACTTTCAGAGACGGTCAGGGTGAACTCCTGTTCGTCGATGCTGACCACGCCACGGACCGGGCTGAAGCACAGGTCGCCGAGTTCCATCTGGCTGGACACCGCTGCCGGATGACTGCGTCGCAGCACCGCACGCAGACGGGCCGTCAGCTCTCGGGGATCACAAGGCTTGGCCAAGTAATCGTCGGCGCCCAGTTCCAGCCCGAGGATCCGGTCCAGCGGCTCGCCACGGGCCGAGAGCATCACCACCGGCAGGTCCGGGTGGTCATTACGCAACTGCTTGAGCAGCTCCAGACCGCTGCCGTCGGGCAGCATCACATCCAGCACCACTGCTGCCGGCGCAGACTCGGCCAAGGCGCGGCGCGCACTCAGACCGTCGTGGCAAGCGCGCACGACAAAGCCTTCCTGGCTCAGCCAACTGCTCAGGAGCTCACACAGCTCCTGGTCATCATCAATTAGTAACAGTTCGCTCATGACTCACTCAATTTAGCCATTGCCGACGTTTTCCACGTCCACCACTGGCGAAGATACCGCAGAGCAGGGCCAATAGCGCTACTCCGGCGCCAGTGACGAACCACTGCTGTTGATCGGTCAGCAGGCGCGGCAGCGGGTTTGCCTGGGCTTCCTTGAGTTGCAGCTTGAGGCGCTGATTCTCTTGGCGTAACCGGCCCAGCAAGGCGCTTTCGCGTTCGTTATCGGCATTTTGCAGTTGTTTGTTCAGCTCTTCTCGTTGCCGCTCGCTCTCTTTCAAGCGCTGCTGCAATTCGGTGATCTGGCTTCCGGCGCTTAACGACAGAGGCGTTGAATAGCCTGAGTCCGAGTGCTCTTCGGCATGGGCGAAGGCCCCGATCGATAACGTGACCAACAGCAGGCACAGCGGACCTTGGCGCATCGAAACTCCTGATTCCAATCGAGTGTTGGGCAGGTTGTCGGCCGTGGAACGAGAATAATGAGCAATTGAACACGCGATGAACCGAAGGTTCATCGCGCAGAGGCCGGGTTATGGCAGGACTTGCTTGAACGGTTTGACCAGAACGTTGGCGTAGACGCCTGCGGCGATATACGGATCGGCGTCGGCCCAGGCCTTGGCGGCTTCGAGGGAGGCGAACTCGGCGACGATCAGGCTGCCGGTGAAACCTGCTGCGCCCGGATCATTGCTGTCGATGGCAGGGTGCGGGCCTGCCAGAACCACGCGGCCTTCAGCCTTGAGCTGTTGCAGTCGCTCGATGTGGGCAGGGCGCGCAGCCAGGCGGTTTTCCAGAGAGTTGGCGACGTCTGTAGCAATGATTGCGTAAAGCATGTCAGTCCTCGGTTTTTGGCGTAGAAGTGTCGGCGTCATGCAGGTGGCGGGACAGGTAAATGCCCTGGCCGACCAGGAACAGCAGGGTCATGCCCAGGCTGCCGAAGACTTTGAAATCGACCCAATAGTCCTGGAAGGTGAACGCAACGAACAGGTTGGCCGCGCCACAAAACAGGAAAAAGCCGATCCAGGCGATGTTCAAACGGGTCCAGACCAGGTCCGGCAGGGTCAGCGCATGGCCCATGATGCGTTTGATCAGCAACTGCTCGCCGATGAAGTGGCTGCCGATAAAGGCCAGGGCGAACAGCCAGTTGACCACCGGCGCTTTCCATTTAAGGAAGGTTTCGCTGTGGAACGCCAGGGTCAGGCTACCGAAGACCAGGCAGGCGATCAGGGTCAGCCACTGGCTCTTTTCCAGCTTGCGCTGCTTGATGAACAGCGTGCCGTAGACCACCAGGGAGCTGACGATCAGCATCGCAGTGGCGCTGTAAATGCCGCCTACCGTCAGTGGATGACCGGCGATGTCGACGACCCGTGGATCGATTTTGAAGACGATGAAAAACAGCAGAAGCGGGATGAAGTCGATGAATTGTTTCACAGTGGCAGCCAGAAGCAGGATGTGGCGGCATAATAACAAACATATTGAGTCGCGAAAGCGCCAGCTGATTTGAGGTTACACAGTCCTGTGAATGTTGATTTGCACTGCCATAGCACGGCCTCCGATGGCGCCCTGGCGCCTGCGGTACTGGTTGCGCGTGCGTTCGAGAAAGGCGTGCGAGTCCTGGCCTTGACCGATCACGACACCCTTGAAGGCCTCGACGAGGCCCGCAGCGCTGCGGTTGCGTTGGGGATGCAACTGATCAACGGCGTCGAATTGTCCTGCACCTGGGGGGGCGCGACCATTCATGTGCTCGGTTACGGGTTCGACGTCAATGCCCCGGCACTGGTCGAGGCGATTGCCAAATTGCGTGACGGGCGCTGGCTGAGGTCCGAAGAAATCAGCCGCAAGCTCGAACTCAAGGGCATGCCGGGCGCGCTGGAAGGCGCGCGGGCCATCCAGCAGGAGCTCGGTGACAGCGGCAATGCGCCGGCGCGACCGCACTTTGCCGACTATCTGGTTCGTGCAGGCTTCGTCAAGGACCGTGCCGAAGCCTTCCGCAAGTGGCTGGGCGCCGGCAAGCTGGGGGACGTCAAGCAGCACTGGCCGACCCTGGAAGAAACCGTCGAAACCCTGCGCGCTGCCGGGGCATGGGTGAGTCTGGCGCATCCTTGGCACTATGATTTCACTCGCAGTAAACGCCGCCGTCTGATTGCCGACTATATTCAAGCAGGCGGCCACGCAATCGAGGTGGTCAATGGCCATCAGCCGGCCGAGCAGGTCGGCAGCCTGGCTATTCTTGCGCGTGAGTTCGGTCTGCTGGTCAGTGCCGGCAGTGATTTCCATGGACCCGGAGGCTGGTCCGAGATCGGCGAGTACCGCCCACTCCCGGAGGACCTGCCACCACTTTGGTGTCGGTTCAAACATGACCCAGCCATTATTGCCGTCTGAACAGGTAGAAAATGTGAGTCAATTTTTCCAGATTCATCCGGAAAACCCGCAAGCGCGCCTGATCAAACAGGCTGTCGAGATCATCCGCAATGGCGGGGTAGTGATTTATCCTACTGACTCGTCCTACGCCATTGGTTGCCAGATCGGTGACAAGAATGCTGTGGAGCGCGTGCGTCGGCTACGTCAGCTGGATGAAAAGCACAATTTCGCGCTGATTTGCAGCGACCTGTCACAGCTGGGGCTGTTCGCCAAGATCGACACCGGCACCTTCCGCTTGCTCAAGGCCCACTTGCCGGGGCCATACACGTTTATTCTCAACGCCACCCGCGAAGTGCCGCGTCTGCTGCTGCACCCGAAGAAGCGCACCATCGGTCTGCGGGTGCCGAGTCATCCGATTGCCCTGGCGCTGCTCGCAGAGCTGGGCGAGCCGCTGATGAGCGTAACCCTGATCATGCCCGGCGACACCGACCCGTTGAGCGATCCGTATGAAATGCGTCAGTTGCTTGAGCATCAGGTCGACCTGATCATCGACGGCGGTTTTGGCGGTATCAAAGCCTCCACGGTGATCAACCTGGCTGACGGCGAGCCAGAAGTGATTCGCGTCGGTTGCGGTGACCCCGCGCCGTTTACGGTTGAGGCCTAGATGTCCGCAGTAGAGCCCGTCGATAGCCAGGCCGGGGCACAGCAAGAGCTGCCGTTCGCCATGGTCTATGGCCAGGCGGTCATGGAAATGCCGCTGGACCTGTACATTCCGCCGGACGCGCTGGAAGTCTTCCTTGAGGCCTTCGAAGGCCCGCTCGACTTGCTGCTGTACCTGATCCGCAAGCAGAACATCAACATCCTCGACATTCCGGTGGCGGAAATTACCCGGCAGTACATGGGCTATGTCGAGTTGATGCAGTCGGTGCGCCTGGAGCTGGCCGCCGAGTATCTGGTGATGGCGGCGATGCTCGCCGAGATCAAGTCGCGCATGCTGCTGCCGCGCTCGGCCGAGATCGAAGAGGAAGAGGACGATCCGCGTGCCGAGCTGATCCGTCGCTTGCAGGAGTACGAACGCTTCAAGGCCGCGGCTGAAGGCATCGACGGCCTGAGCCGGGTCGGCCGCGATGTGGTGGTGCCCAAGCTCGATGCCCCGCAGGCGATGGCGCGCAAGTTGCTGCCGGACGTGAGTCTGGAAGAGTTGCTGATGTCCATGGCCGAGGTGCTGCGCCGTGGCGATATGTTCGAAAGCCATCAGGTCAGCCGCGAGGCGTTGTCAACGCGCGAGCGCATGAGCGATGTGCTGGAACGGCTCAAGGGCGGCGGTTTTGTGCCTTTTGTCGAGCTGTTCACCGCCGAAGAAGGACGCCTGGGTGTGGTCGTGACATTCATGGCGATCCTCGAACTGGTCAAGGAATCCTTGGTCGAGCTGGTGCAGAATGAGCCGTTTGCGGCTATCCATGTGCGGGCGCGAGCCGAATAACGAGCAAAATCAATGAATCTGAGTGAACCCCGCGAGCTGGCGCCACTGCTTGAAGCCTTTCTGTTGGCCTCGGGAAAGCCGCAGTCGATGGAGCGTCTGTTCGAACTCTTCGAAGAGGGCGAGCGCCCGGAGCCGCCGGTCTTCAAGAAGGCCTTGGCGATTCTGGCCAAATCCTGCGACGGTCGGGCCTTTGAACTGAAGGAAGTTGCCTCGGGCTATCGTCTGCAAATTCGCGAGAAGTTCGCGCCTTGGGTCGGACGACTGTGGGAAGAACGCCCGCAACGCTATTCCCGAGCGATGCTGGAGACCATGGCGTTGATCGCCTATCGCCAGCCGATCACCCGCGGCGAGATCGAGGATGTGCGCGGTGTGGCGGTCAACAGCCACATCGTCAAGACCCTGCTGGAGCGCGAGTGGATCAGGATCGTTGGTTATCGCGACGTACCAGGCAAGCCGGCGATGTTCGCCACCACCAAGGCGTTCCTCGATCATTTCAACCTGAAGAACCTCGACGACCTGCCGCCGCTGGCCGAACTGCGCGAGCTGGAGCCCGAGCCGATGCTCGAGTTCGACGACGCACCGGTGCCGCAGAGCCTGCAAGAACTGGCCGATGCCAGCGCCGAGCCGGAAGAACCGAAGGACGAAACCAGTTTCCATACCTTGTTGCTGGAACTGGACTCGATGGAGGAGGGGATCAAGACCGACTTCGACGATTTGCTGCGTGACGGTGCGGTCAGCGACAGCGAGCCTCAGTCGCCCGTTGATGCGCCTGTCGAGGTGGCGGTAGAGACCGAGCACCAGGCCGAAGCCGAGGCCGAAACTGAAGAAGTTGAGGAAGAGGCTGAAGACGACGTCCTGGGCGTTGCCGAAGCTCGCGAGAAACTCCTCGCCGCCGTCGCCGCACTGGAGCAGCCCAAACCAGAACCCGAGCTGAGCGACGAAGAAGCCGAAGCCCAGGCCCTCGCCGAAGCGATCGAGAACGAACGCCGCCAGTTTGAGGATTGAGGGGTGCCAAAAGATCCTTGCGCACCACCGGTCAGCGGAAAAACAATTAACCGACCGTTTATCCGCTAGTCTCTGATGCGCGAGCGGCGTCATGCGCGTATGATTCGCGACCCTTCGGCGATCCTTTCGCCCAAAGACCAGATTTCAACTCTTCAGGCCAAGCCTGAACAGACCACACCGGGAGGTGCCCAGATGAGTATCAACGACCAGAAAGACGACCAGGAAATCGGCCCAGCAGGCGAAAAACTGCAGAAAGTCCTCGCCCGTATCGGCGTCGGCTCGCGCCGCGACGTAGAAGCCTGGATCAGTCATGGCCGGATCAAGGTCAACGGCAAAGATGCCACCCTTGGCCTGCGAGTCGACCTGCACGACGCCATCACCATCGATGGCAAGGTGATCAAGCGTGAAGAAGCGGCCGAATCGGTCCGCCGCGTGATCATGTACAACAAACCCGACGGCGAAATCTGCACCCGTGACGACCCGGAAGGCCGTCCGACCGTGTTCGACAAAATGCCGAAACCCAAAGAAGGCCGCTGGATCAACATCGGTCGTCTGGACATCAACACCACCGGTTTGCTGATGTTCACCACCGACGGTGAACTGGCCAACCGCCTGATGCACCCATCCTACGAAATGGACCGCGAGTACGCGGTACGTGTTCGTGGTGAAGTCGACGACGAAATGATCGAGCGCCTGAAGGCTGGCGTCGTTCTCGAAGATGGCCCGGCGAAGTTCACCGACATCAAGCAGGCTCCAGGTGGCGAAGGTTTCAACCACTGGTACCACTGCGTGGTGATGGAAGGTCGTAACCGTGAAGTTCGACGTCTGTGGGAATCCCAGGGGCTGGTGGTCAGCCGTCTGAAGCGCGTGCGTTTCGGTCCGGTGTTCCTCAACTCTGACCTGCCGATGGGCCGCTGGCGCGAAATGAACCAGTACGAAGTCGACGTACTGAGTGCTGAAGTCGGTTTGACCCCGGTGGCCATGCCGCAAATGAACGCCAAGAGCAAAGACAAGCTTGAGCGTATGCAGCGCAAGTCGTCGCGCCCGGTCGGCAAGAGCGAGCGCGTGCGGACCCTGCGTCCAGCGACTGGTGCTCCAGCGGCTGCTGGCCCGCGTCCAGCGCGCGAGCCGCAGATCGAAGGCGAGCGTCCAGCCCGCAAGCCTGCGCCACGTCAGGACGGTGAGCGCGGTCCACGCGCTCCGCGTCCGGCCAACGGTCGCACTGAGCGTGGCGAAGGCCGCGGTGCTCCGTCCGGTGGTCGCAGCGATCGCGGTGCGCCGGCAGGTCGTGGTGAGTCGGGTCGCGGTACGCCAGTGGCAGACCGTCCGTCCGACACCAAGCGCCCGGCCAAGCCTGCGCCGAAAAAGCGTCCGGGCATCGTCCTGGTCGACCGTGATGCGCCATCGGGCAAGCGTCGCGGCGCACCGGCCGGTTCTGGTCAGCGTCCTGGCTTTGGTCGTCGCAAGCCGGAATAATCGGTAAGCGCTCCATAAAAAACGCCAACCCTAGGGGTTGGCGTTTTTTTTTTTTGCCTCTGATCGTTCCCATGCTCTGCGTGGGAATGCCTCAATGGACGCTCTGCGTCCGCTCTTGGTATGTGACGCGGAGCGTCACGGGCTGCATTCCTTTGCTGCGCATGGGAACGATCAACTAAAAGACAAACCGCCCATCAAACACCGGCTTGTCATCCAGCGCCAACACACCACTGGCGAAGATCAGGTCCAGGTGATGGCTGCCCTTGGCACCACCGCCCAATCCCAGGTGAAGGCCGCAATGGCGCTCTTCGAAGCCGGCGTTGCGCGCATACAGGTCCTTGACGCCCTCGTTGGTGCCGATCCCCAACTCCTCGATGCGTCGGTTGGACGGGTTGGCATCCAGGTATTTGTTGAAGTCATGTTCCAGCCCCGGCACTTGCGTGGCGATTCGGCTGATGGTCGAGTTCTCGATCCACAACTCCAGCGGCGATTCGAGCACGCCATATTTGCGGGCGAAGGGAATGGTGCCGAGGAACGTACCGACGAACTTGACCTGGCCATTGATGGCTTCGCTGTGGGTGGCGATCTCGCCGGGCGCCAGGTCGAAGTTGCCGACGCCGTTGATATTGGTCCACTTCTTGATGCTGCTCAGCGGTGTTTCAAAGTAAGAGCCATGTCGATCACTGAAGCTCAGGGTGGTGGCCTGGGACATACGCTGGATCAGATGGCTGTTGAGCCCGGCGATACGTTGCGGTGTGACGTTGAAGGTATCGTAGAAGTAATCGCCGTAATCCTTGAACAGCAGCGACTTTTTCCAGTTGTCGGCCATGACGCTTTGCAGGGCTCGAACAAAGTCGGGGCCGTCCGGGCGCGGGTTGGGCAGGGTCGACGAGTCGTAGAAGAAAATGTACAGATCGCAGTCGGCAATCGCCTGCGCCAGGGTTTGGGTCGGTTCGAGGTCCAGGCGCATGGCACTGAAGTGAAATGGCTCGTTGGCCGCTTGCTCGATGATCGCGCCGGTCAACGCCTCGTAAGGTTGCGTATGCCCGAGCAAGACCTTGGCCGGGCGTACGCCAACGAGGGCAGGGTGGTGTTCGAGGTAGTAAAGGAAATGCGAAATGGCTCGGTGTCTATCCATGAATCCTCCCTGACAGTCAGCGAATAGTGGCAGGTACGACCGGCCGGCTCGTACCTGCCTGGATGTCTTACAAAGGCCACATCGCCGTGCCGAACGGAACGACCGCGTCGGCTTGCATCATTTCAACAGCAGCGTCATGAGTCGGCGCTTCAAACCACTCGTCCAGTTGCAGTTCGGTTTCCAGGTCTTTATTCATTGCTTGCATAGTGAATCTCCCAGATGACTTTAAGGTTGAATGACGGTGCTGTTTTCAGTGCATGAATAAATCATTGCGACTGAAAAAGTTGCCGCTTACTTGCGGGACTTCACGGTCTGGCAAGTGGTTGGAAACCTAGTCCAGTGCTTTTTAAAATACAATTTAAAATTTAAATTCAGCCTTGGTGAAATTTTTATTCTGTTTTTTGATGTCTGTTTTTTCAATTAAAAACAAAATGCTAACTCGGCCCCGTCCGTAGGAATGGGGCTACCGTCAATTTGCAGGCAGCCTACAGAAAGATCTGATATGGAAAAAATACGTTACGCCTCGTAAAGAAGACTTTACGAAAAACCGCGTTCTGCGCCATGGATTCGGGTTGAAGTGAGGGCTGTAAGGAAAAGCTTCCGGTTGGTGCTCGTTCATACGGTTTGCAGGGCTCTGGTCCGCTTGTTTCGGGACGGTTTCAGCGGTGAGATGCGCCCATGCCTGTCGTGCAGGTGCATAACAAGAAGGAGGCGCAATGAACGCCGTGAGTCATCTCCATCTCTCTTCGAGGGGTGATTTTTCCATCGCCCCCGTCAACGACCCGCAAAGGTCTGAGCCTTTTTTTGCAGCCGCCCGGGCTCCTCGAGGCGGACACAGGCAATCCCGGCAAACGACACGCTGATTCAGCGGTGTCTGGCAGCAGGGGGTTACAGGTGTACAATGCGCCGCGTTTTAACTGTGACCTCCCTGCGTAACTGCGCAAACTCAAGGCTATCCGCTTTGTTAACTCCGCCGCGCCACAAGCGTGTCGGGTTCGATTTCGTCACAGATAAAAACAAACAGGTGACGCATGACCGGTAAAAAAACGCTGAACTCCTGGTGCCTGCGCTGGGGTTTGATCCGCGCTGCTTGATCCTGATCCAAGCGGCAACGTCTTAACGAACATTATCAAACCTTGCGTGAGACCCTTTTCATGAGTGGACAAAACTCGCATTCCGGTACGCTTCAACGCGGCCTGAAAAATCGCCATATTCAACTGATCGCCCTCGGTGGCGCGATCGGTACCGGATTGTTCCTGGGCTCTGCCGGCGTGCTGAAATCGGCCGGCCCATCGATGATTCTCGGTTACGCAATCTGTGGCTTCATCGCTTTCATGATCATGCGCCAACTGGGCGAAATGATTGTTGAAGAGCCGGTGGCTGGCTCGTTCAGCCACTTTGCGCACAAGTACTGGGGCGGTTTCGCCGGCTTCCTGTCGGGCTGGAACTGCTGGATTCTGTACATCCTGGTGGGCATGTCGGAGCTGACGGCGGTCGGCAAATATGTGCACTACTGGTGGCCGGATGTCCCGACCTGGGCCTCGGCTGCAGTGTTCTTCGTGATGATCAATGCGATCAACCTGGCTAACGTCAAAGTCTTTGGCGAAGCGGAGTTCTGGTTTGCGATCATCAAGGTCGTGGCGATTGTCGGCATGATTGCCCTGGGCAGCTACCTGCTGGTCAGTGGCCATGGCGGCCCGCAAGCCTCGGTGAGCAACCTGTGGGAACACGGCGGGTTCTTCCCGAATGGCGTCAGTGGTCTGGTGATGGCCATGGCGATCATCATGTTTTCCTTCGGCGGCCTGGAAATGCTCGGTTTCACCGCAGCAGAAGCCGACAAGCCGAAAACCGTGATCCCGAAAGCCATTAATCAGGTGATCTACCGGATCCTGATTTTCTACATCGGCGCACTGGTGGTTCTGCTGTCGCTGACTCCGTGGGACAGCTTGCTGGTGAGCCTGAATGCGTCCGGCGATGCCTATAGTGGCAGCCCGTTTGTTCAGGTGTTCTCAATGCTGGGTAGCAAGACCGCGGCGCACATCCTCAACTTCGTGGTGCTGACTGCTGCGCTGTCGGTGTACAACAGCGGCACTTACTGCAACAGCCGCATGTTGCTGGGCATGGCTGAACAGGGCGACGCCCCGAAAGGTCTGGCGAAGATCGACAAGCGCGGCGTGCCGGTGCGTTCGATCCTGGCCTCGGCCGCGGTAACGTTCGTTGCGGTGGTGATGAACTACCTGATCCCGCAGCACGCGCTGGAACTGCTGATGTCGCTGGTGGTTGCAACGCTGGTGATCAACTGGGCGATGATCAGCTACTCGCACTTCAAGTTCCGCCAGCACATGAACTGCACCAAACAAACGCCGTTGTTCAAGGCGCTGTGGTACCCGTACGGCAACTATATCTGCCTGGCGTTCGTGGCCTTCATCCTGTGCATCATGCTGATGATCCCAGGGATCCAGATCTCGGTGTACGCGATTCCGGTGTGGGTCCTGTTCATGTGGGCCTGCTACAACATCAAGAACAAACGCAGCGCTCAGCACGCGTTGAACGCTGCGGCTTCTGCAGTGAAGTAACGTAGAAAGCAGAAACGACAAACCCGGCCATGTGCCGGGTTTGTTGTTTTCAGGGTTCATACAAAACTCTGTGGGAACGAGCCTGTAATCTCCTTCAGGCTATTCGGGTATCCTGATGCACTCCTAACGCGGACACGCTTTTCCATGCTGGTGATTTCCAACAACGTGCATCTGCCGGATGCCGAGATCGAATTGACCGCCATTCGTGCGCAAGGCGCGGGTGGGCAGAACGTCAACAAGGTCTCCAGCGCGGTGCACCTGCGCTTTGATATTCCGGCGTCATCTTTGCCGGAGTTCTACAAGGAACGCTTGCTGGCGCTGCGTGACAGTCGGATCACCAGCGACGGTGTGATCATCATCAAGGCCCAGCAATACCGCACGCAGGAAGCCAACCGCGCCGATGCGCTGGCGCGTCTGACCGAGTTGATCCTCAGCGCCACCAAGGTTGAAAAAAAACGTCGTCCGACCAAGCCGACCCTGGGCTCGAAGAAGCGTCGGCTGGAGTCAAAAACCAAGCGCGGCTCGATCAAGGCCGGGCGCGGTAAAGTCGACTTCTAGTGCGCTTCGCGTTCTTCACGATACTTTGGTGACTGTCGATACAAGTAGAAGCTGAGCATCAAACCGCTCAAGGCGGCGAGGGCAGCGAACAGGAAGATCGAGGCGAAGCCGAATCCGGCCGCGATGGCACCCGCCAGCGGCCCGGTGATCCCCAGTGATAAGTCGATAAACAGCGAGTAAGCGCCGACTGCCGCACCACGGCTGGAGGCGGGCACCAGATTCACCGCTTCCACCCCCAGCGCCGGGAACACCAGCGAGAAGCCGAACCCGCTTAACGCCGCGCCCGCCAGTGCCCAGTGTGCGTCCGGGGCCAGCCACAAGAGCAACAGGCCAAGGGTTTCGACCGACAGGCAGGCAATTGCCACGCGAAAACCGCCGAGGCGATTGATCAGGTTACCGAACAACAGGCGCGCGCCAATGAAGCAGGCGCCGAACAGGCTCAGGCAGAGCACGGCGTTGTCCCAGTGTCGGGTGGCGTAATACAGGGTGATGAAGGTGGCGATGGTGCCGAAGCCGATCGAGCCCAGCGCCAGCCCGCAACCGTGGGGCAGCACCCGTCCCAGGACATGCATGAACGGCAGGCGTTCGCCGGCAACGATCGGCGCCGCGGTTTTCGGCCAGGCCAACAGCAGCCCCAGCGCTGCCAGCAACAGAATGCTCACGCCCATGCTCCACAGCCCCAAGTGATGAACCAGCAGCACGCCGAGCGGTGCGCCGACGGCCAGTGCGCCGTAACTGGCGATGCCGTTCCAGGAGATGACCTTGGCGGTATTCGCTGCGCCGACCCGGCCGATGCCCCAGCCAATCGATCCCGAACCGACCAGGCTTTCGGCGCTGCCCAGTACCAGTCTGCCGATCAGCAAGCTGATCAGGCTCAAGGTCGGCAAACTCTGCGTCCAGGCCGACAGCAGCATAAACACGCCGCTCAAGCCGCACCCGGCCAGGCCGATCATTACCGCGCGTTTGCTTCCCTGGTTGTCGATGATCCTTCCTGCGTACGGGCGGCTGAGCAGGGTGGCGAGGTATTGCACACTGATCACCAGTCCCGCGATCACCGCGCCAAAACCCAGGTCGCTGTGCACATAACCCGGCAACACGGCCAAGGGGATGCCGATATTCAGATAGCCGATGAAGGTAAACAGGACGATGGAAACGACTTGCAGCGTGACCGCCATGGGGCGCTGGGGATCTGGCATGGGAAAAGGTCCACGGGACAGCAGGATAGATAGGCTGCTTATGATACCGGTGGTTGGATGCGCAGAGGGGGAGAAATTGGCGTCAGGTGTCGGCCGTTGTGTTGCCTGGCCGGAATCAGGATTTGGCGGGTGCGACCAGTTGCGTGGTTACCAGTGCGGCGAGGGCGTTTTCCTGGCTGCCGAAGCGGGTCAGGAGCAGGGCTTGCTTCTCGGGTGTCAGGCGGTTCCAGACATCGATCATCTTTTCGGCAGTGCCGATCAGTACGCTGGCCTGGCTTTCGGTGAAGGTGTCGCTCATGTGCGGGTCCTTGGTTCAGGCTGTGTGGAAAGCGCATGAGTTAGCGCTTTCCACACGGTCTGGGTAGTGCTTTTTCAGTCTTCGCTGTCGGCCTTGCGGCTGCCAGTGGCTTCTTTCGGCTCGGGCTGTTGGGCACCGGCTTGTTGCGGGGTTGTCTGCGCAGTTTCGTGCAGGCTTGGGAAGGGGAGATTAGGAATCTCGTGCATGTTGGTTGCTCCTCGCAAGGTCTGTTTTTAAATCGCTGTGTAGATCCGCGCTTTTAAAAAGCCTCGGCAGGATACAGCAGGGGAGATGACAAAAAGACTTTTATCTCCCTTTGTTGCGACGGATGGCCGCAGCCGGTATTCGCGCCGTGAAGCATTTGTGGCGAGGGAGCTTGCTCCCGCTGGGCTGCGGAGCAGCCCCAAAAGCTGAGCATTGAGTTCGTTCAGTCAGAACTCGAGTGCAGGCTTTGCGAGCACTGCGTGCTCGAGCGGGAGCAAGCTCCCTCGCCACAGGAAGAAGCTCATTCCATCTGGTTACTTACAGACGTCGGCGATAGCTTGCGCCAGCAAATCCAGACGTGTGGCATCAATCCCGGCGACGTTGGCGCGACCGGAGCTGACCATGTACACGCTGTGGTGGTCGCGCAGGTTTTTCACCTGAGCCGGCGTCAAACCGGTGTAGGAAAACATCCCGCGTTGCACGCCGATATGCGCGAAGCGTTCGCCCAAACCGTGTGGCTCCAGTGCTTCCACCAGGCCCGAGCGCAACTGCGCGATGCGCAAACGCATGGCTTCCACTTCATCGGCCCACAGCTGTTTCAGCTCCGGGTCGCCAAGGATGGTTGCCACCACGGCGGCGCCGTGATCCGGTGGTGTCGACCACAGGTTGCGGGCGATGTTGGCCAACTGGCTGCGGATATCCACCAGCTTTTCGGCATCCTTCGCGCAGACGATCAGCGCACCGGTGCGGTCGCGGTACAGGCCGAAGTTTTTCGAGCAGGAACTGGTGATCAGCAGTTCGGGCAGCTCAGCGGCAAACAACCGCACGGCCCAGGCGTCCTGCTCCAGACCGTCGCCAAAACCCTGATAAGCGAAGTCGATCAGTGGCAGCAGTTCGCGGCTGCGAACCACCTCCAGCACTCGGCGCCAGTCATCGTGGGACAGGTCGAAACCGGTCGGGTTATGGCAGCAGGCGTGCAGCAGCACCACATCGCCCTTGGGAATCAGGTTCAGGGTCGCCAGCATCGCTTCGACATCGAGGCGATTGTCGCTGCCCACGTACGGGTAGTGGCTGACCTTGAGGCCGGCAGTGGCGTAGATGGTTTCGTGAATCGGCCACGTCGGGTTGCTCAGCCAGATGCCACGCCCCGGCAGGCAATGCGCAATGAAGTCGGCGCTCAAGCGCAAGGCACCAGTGCCGCCCGGAGTCTGGGTGGCGCCGGCGCGCTGCTCGGCGATCAGTGCGGAGTCGGCGCCGAGCACCAGCTCATTGATCACTTTGCCGAATGCCGCATCGCCGTGACCGCCGATGTAGGTCTTGGTGGTCTGCCGATCGACCAGCCGCAATTCGGCGAGTTTCACCGACTGCGGAATCGGGGTCAGGCCCTGGGCATCCTTGTAGACGCCCACGCCAAGGTCGAACTTGCTTGGATTGCTGTCCTGCGCATAGGCCTCCATCAGGCCGAGGATCGGATCGCCGGGTACTCGGCCGATGGCGTCGAAATGCATTATTTGCGGCCCTCGGCGTCTTTGGCCACTTCGTCAGTGCGTGCGGCCATGATGAAGTCGTTGCGGTGCAGGCCCTTGATCGAGTGGCTCCACCAGGTCACGGTGACTTTGCCCCACTCGGTGAGCAGGCCTGGGTGGTGACCTTCGGCCTCGGAGATTTCACCCACGGCGTTGGTAAAGGCCAGGGCGAATTTGAAATTTTTGAACAGGAAGACTTTTTCCAGCTGCATCACGCCATCGCGAACTTCGATGTTCCAGTCAGGGATCTGCTTGATCAGTACCGGCAGTTCTTCGTCGCTGACTTGTGGAGCATCGGCACGGCAGGCTTCGCAATGGGCTTGGTTCAGAGCGTTCATGGTGTATTCCTGAATTCGGTTCTTGTTAGACGTTACTATTTTTCGAGGGGCGCCGCGACTGCGGCGTTCTCAGGCCGCCTTGGGTTTAGGCGGAAACTTCGGTGCGTGCAGACCCAGCTGCATGCCTTGCTGGACCATGCCCATGATGTCCTCGTGGGCCAGATCGAACAGGCGCTTGAGGTTGGGCAGGACAAAGTACAGCGGTTGCAGGATGTCGATGCGATACGGCGTGCGCATCGCTTCCAGCGGATCAAAGGCTTGATGCTCCGGTTCGCCAGACAGGCTGTACACGGTTTCTTTCGGCGAGGAGAGGATGCCGCCGCCGTAGATGCGTTTGCCTTGCGGGGTGTCGACCAGGCCAAACTCGATGGTCATCCAGTACAGGCGCGCCAGATAAACGCGTTCTTCCTTGGAAGCCTGTAGGCCGAGTTTGCCGTAGGTGTGGGTGAATTCGGCGAACCAGGGGTTGGTCAGCAGCGGGCAGTGACCAAAGATCTCGTGGAAAATGTCCGGCTCTTGCAGGTAATCCAGTTCTTCGCGAGTACGAATAAAGGTCGCGACCGGAAACTGCTTGTTGGCCAGCAATTCAAAGAAAGTCTGGAACGGAATCAGCGCCGGCACCCGGGCGACTTGCCAGCCGGTGGTCTCGCCGAGGACTTTGTTGATTTCGTCGAGTTGCGGAATGCGGTCATGGGGCAGGCCGAGCTTTTCGATGCCGTCCGTGTATTCCTGGCACGCACGACCCTCGAGCACTTTCAGCTGGCGAGTGATCAGCGTATTCCACACCGCGTGTTCTTCAGCGGTGTAGTGAATAAAACCTTGCGCATCGGGCTCGCGGGCCACGTATTGCGTCTGCTTCATGCTGCTCTCCTGCAAAGGGATACGTTCTTGTTATGTCTGTTGCCTATGGACCTAGAGATAACCCGAAGTGTGCGACCTTGCAGCAGGGTTTGAGCGTTGCGCGTAGGAGAATTCCCTGATTTTCGTAAAGTATTCGTTACGGATGGGCGGCTGTCGCGTAGGTATTGAGATTTTCGGGTTTTAAAAGGCCCTGAGCTGTCACATAATCTTGACAACAAACTTCGCGCCTCGGCAGAAAAATCCTCGCCATGCGCCTCATTTACCATCGTTCAGGCCTTTATATGCGTATCAAAGTCCACTGCCAGAACCGCATCGGTATCCTGCGCGACATTCTCAACCTGCTGGTGGAGTACGGGATCAACGTCGCCCGGGGTGAGGTCGGCGGCGAGCATGGCAACGCGATCTATCTGCATTGCCCGAACCTGATCAACCTTCAGTTCCAGGCACTGCGTCCGAAGTTCGAGGCCATCACCGGTGTGTTCGGCGTCAAGCGCGTAGGGCTGATGCCCAGCGAGCGTCGGCACATGGAGCTGAATGCCTTGCTCGGCGCGCTGGAGTTTCCGGTGCTGTCGATTGATATGGGCGGCTCGATTGTTGCGGCCAACCGCGCGGCCGCGCAGTTGCTCGGTGTGCGGGTGGACGAGGTGCCGGGCATTCCCTTGTCGCGCTATGCCGAAGACTTCGATCTGCCGGAGCTGGTGCGCGCCAACAAGTCGCGGATCAACGGCTTGCGGGTCAAGGTCAAGGGCGACGTATTCCTCGCTGATATTGCGCCGCTGCAATCGGAGCATGACGACAGCGAGGCCATGGCTGGTGCCGTATTGACGTTGCACCGGGCGGATCGGGTCGGTGAGCGCATCTACAACGTGCGCAAGCAGGAGTTGCGTGGCTTCGACAGCATCTTCCAGAGCTCTAAAGTCATGGCCGCGGTGGTGCGTGAAGCGCGACGCATGGCGCCACTGGATGCGCCGCTGCTGATCGAGGGCGAGACCGGAACCGGTAAAGAACTGTTGGCGCGCGCCTGCCATCTGGCCAGTCCGCGTGGGCAGTCGCCGTTGATGGCGCTCAATTGCGCCGGGCTGCCGGAGTCGATGGCCGAGACCGAGTTGTTCGGTTACGGCCCGGGTGCGTTTGAAGGGGCGCGGGCGGAAGGCAAGCTCGGGCTGTTGGAGCTGACGGCGGGCGGTACGTTGTTTCTCGATGGTGTGGGGGAAATGAGCCCGCGCTTGCAGGTGAAACTGCTGCGGTTTTTGCAGGACGGTTGCTTCCGCCGGGTCGGTAGCGATGAAGAGGTTTACCTGGATGTGCGGGTGATCTGCGCCACTCAGGTCGATTTGTCCGAGCTGTGTGCCAGCGGCGAATTCCGTCAGGATCTTTACCATCGATTGAATGTGCTTTCGCTGCACATCCCGCCGCTGCGTGAATGCCTCGACGGTCTGACGCCACTGGTCGAGCACTTCCTCGATCAGGCCAGTCGGCAGATTGGTTGTCCGCTACCGAAGCTGGCGCGGGCGGCGATGGAGCGGCTCAGCCATTACCACTGGCCGGGCAATGTCCGGCAGTTGGAGAACGTGCTGTTTCAGGCGGTTTCGCTGTGTGACGGCGGCACGGTCAAGGCGGAGCATATTCGCCTGCCGGATTACGGCGTGCGCCAGCCTCTGGGGGATTTCTCGCTGGAAGGCGGGCTGGATGAGATTGTCGGGCGTTTCGAAAAGGCGGTGCTGGAGCGGCTGTATTCCGAGTACCCGAGCAGTCGCCTGTTGGGCAAGCGCCTCGGGGTTTCTCATACCACCATCGCCAACAAACTGCGTGAATACGAAGTCGGTAAAGAGCCGGGCGCATAACCTGTGGTGGACGGGCTCTTTGTGGCGAGGGAGCTTGCTCCCGCTCGGGCGCGAAGCGGTCGCAACTTCCGTCGGCTGGTAATGCCTGCTGGAACTTCATTGTTGTTTTTGGGGCTGCTTTGCAGCCCAGCGGGAGCAAGCTCCCTCGCCACGGTGAATGTGTCGCGTGTAAAAGGCCGACACTTGCCGTAAGCGGCATAACCGCGCCGGTTTTTCGTCTTTGATGCCATTGCCCATTCTCCTCCAATTCCTCTCAAGTCCTTTGTTTAGAGGGCTTCGAACCCCTGCGTGAAAGTTGGTCTGCAAATTGCTTGAGGCTCAGCAGTACAGCGGTGGGCGGCAAACGTCCGACATGCAGAGGAAAGACTGTGGACAAGTACCTTTATGTGGCAATGACCGGCGCCAGCCAGAACGCACTGGCGCAAAAGGCTCATGCCAACAACCTGGCGAACATCTCCACCAACGGTTTTCAGAAAGACCTGGAGCAGGCGCGGTCGATGCCGGTGTTTGGCGACAGCTTTCCGGCGCGAGCGTTTGCCCTGTCCGAACGTCCGGCCACCGACTTCTCTCCAGGCGCGATGATTGAAACCGGTCGCGACCTCGATGTAGCGGTTCAGGGCAACGGCTGGATTGCCGTACAGAATCCGAACGGTGGTGAAAGCTATGTGCGCACCGGCAGCCTGAATGTCGACGCCTTGGGCGTACTGCGCGCCGGCAACGGCATGCCGGTCATGGGCAACGGTGGTCCGATTGCCGTGCCGCCCGAGCAGAAAATCGAAGTCGGCCAGGACGGCACCATCAGCATTCGGTCAATGGGTGAAGGTCCGCGCGTCATCGCAGAAATCGACCGCATCAAGCTGGTCAACCCGGACATCAAGAACATGACCAAGGGGCTGGACGGTTCGATCAACACCGCAGACGGCAAGCCGGCACCGGTCGATGCCAACGTGCAACTGGTGTCGGGCTTCCTTGAGTCGAGCAACGTCAACGCCGTTGAAGAGATGACCTCGGTGTTGGCCTTGTCCAAGCAATTCGAGCTGCACATCAAGATGATGAACACCGCCAAAGACGACGACCAGGCCATGGCTCGGGTCTTGCAGATCAGCTAATTATCAGAACGTCGCGCCGTAAAACAGGCGCACGAGGAGAATTGAATGCTTCCGGCTCTATGGGTTGCCAAAACAGGTCTGTCCGCCCAGGACACCAACCTGACGACTATTTCCAACAACCTGGCAAACGTATCGACCACGGGTTTCAAGCGTGACCGTGCCGAGTTCCAGGACTTGTTGTACCAGATCAAGCGTCAGCCAGGCGCCCAGTCGACCCAGGACAGCGCACTGCCGTCGGGTCTGCAATTGGGTACCGGTGTGCGCATTGTCGGCACTCAGAAAAACTTCACCGCCGGTAGCCTGCAAACCACCGACCAGCCGCTGGACATGGCGGTCGACGGTCGCGGTTTCTTCCAGATCCTGCAGCCGGACGGCACGACCGCCTACACCCGTGACGGTACGTTCCACCTGGACTCCAATGGCCAGATCGTCAATGCCAGCGGCTTTGCCCTGGAACCGGCCATCGTCATTCCGAACAATGCACAGACCTTCACGGTCGGTCGTGACGGCACCGTGTCGATCACCGTTCCAGGCGCTGCTGCCGCGCAAGTGATCGGCAACCTGCAAACCGCCGACTTCATCAACCCGGCCGGTTTGCAGGCCATGGGTAACAACCTGTTCCAGGAAACCGCCGCCAGTGGTGCGCCGCAAATCGGTACGCCGGGCCTGAACGGTTTTGGTACCACGCTGCAGAACACCCTGGAAACCTCCAACGTCAGCACCGTTGAAGAGATGGTCAACATGATCACCACTCAACGTGCTTACGAGATGAACTCCAAGGTGATTTCTACCGCCGACCAGATGCTCTCGTTCGTAACGCAGAATCTGTAATCAAGTCTATGAGGCGGCATGAAGCCGCCTGCAACACCGTGAGGTAGGGTCATGAATCGCTTTGTATCTGTTCTCGCATTGAGTGGGATCGCCGTGCTCGCGGGCTGCGTCGGTCCGACGCCGAAGCCCAATGACCCGTACTACGCGCCCGTGTTACCTCGTACACCGCTGCCTGCAGCGGCGAACAACGGCTCGATCTATCAGGCCGGTTTCGAGCAGAACCTGTACAGCGACCGCAAGGCGTTCCGGGTCGGTGACATCATCACCATCACCCTGAACGAGAAGACCCAGGCCAGTAAAAACGCCAACTCCCAGATGGACAAGACCAGCAAGACCGGACTCGGTCTGACCTCGTTGTTCGGTGGCACCCCGGCCACCAATAGTCCTCTGAGTTTGAGTGCCAGTTACAACGGTGACCGCGCAACCAAGGGCGACAGCAAGGCAGGGCAGGGCAACAGCCTGGTCGGTTCGATCACCGTCACCGTTGCCGACGTGCTGCCCAACGGCATCATTGCCGTGCGTGGCGAGAAGTGGATGACCCTCAACACCGGTGATGAGCTGGTGCGCATTGCCGGTCTGGTCCGGGCAGACGATATCGCTACCGATAACACGGTGCCGTCGACTCGTATCGCTGATGCACGGATCACCTATTCGGGCACCGGTTCGTTTGCCGATGCGAGTCAGCCAGGCTGGTTCGACCGTTTCTTCTTAAGCCCGTTGTTCCCTTTCTAGGTGATGAAACGACTCATGTTTAATTTCAAGCACCTGATGGCGGCCGTGTTGTTGCTGTCCACCTCCCTCGGCGTTCAGGCCGAGCGGTTGAAGGACATCGCCAGTATTTCGGGCGTGCGTTCCAACCAATTGATCGGCTACGGCCTGGTCGTCGGGCTTAACGGCACGGGTGACCAGACCACGCAAACCCCGTTCACCCTGCAGACCTTCAACAACATGCTCTCGCAGTTCGGCATCAAGGTGCCGGCCGGCTCCGGCAATGTGCAGTTGAAGAACGTCGCGGCGGTGTCGGTCAGTGCCGATTTGCCGGCGTTCGCCAAGCCGGGTCAGCAGGTCGACATCACCGTGTCCTCGATCGGTAACTCCAAGAGCCTGCGCGGCGGCACCTTGCTGCTGACGCCGCTCAAGGGTATCGACGGTAACGTCTATGCGATCGCCCAGGGCAACCTGGTGGTCGGTGGTTTTGATGCTGAAGGTCGCGACGGTTCGAAGATCACCGTCAACGTTCCGTCGGCCGGTCGCATCCCGGGTGGTGCTTCGGTCGAGCGTTCGGTGCCGAGCGGTTTCAATCAGGGCAACAGCCTGACCCTGAACCTCAACCGCTCCGACTTCACCACCGCCAAGCGCGTGGTCGACAAGATCAACAACATGCTCGGCCCTGGTGTTGCACAGGCGATTGATGGCGGTTCGATCCGCGTCACCGCGCCGCTTGATCCGAGCCAGCGCGTCGACTACTTGTCGATCCTGGAAAACCTCGAAGTCGATCCGGGTCAGGCGGTGGCCAAGGTCATCATCAACTCGCGGACCGGCACCATCGTGATCGGCCAGAACGTCAAGGTTTCACCAGCCGCCGTGACTCACGGCAGCCTGACCGTGACCATCACCGAAGACCCGATTGTCAGTCAGCCAGGGCCTTTGTCCAACGGTCAGACCGCCGTCGTGCCGCGTTCCCGGGTCAATGCTCAACAAGAAGCCAAGCCGATGTTCAAGTTTGGTCCTGGTACCACGCTGGACGAGATTGTCCGTGCGGTGAATCAGGTCGGCGCGGCGCCGGGCGACTTGATGGCGATCCTTGAAGCGTTGAAGCAGGCTGGTGCCCTGCAAGCCGACCTGATCGTGATTTGATATGGCGAACATGGATCTTCACAAGAGCGGGTTGGTCAGCAGCGGCGATTCGGGTTCGTACTCGGACCTGAACCGGCTTAACCAGCTCAAGGTCGGTGACAAGAACAGCGATGCGAACATGCGCAAGGTCGCGCAGGAGTTCGAGTCGCTGTTCCTCAGCGAGATGCTCAAGTCCATGCGCTCGGCCACCGAGACCCTGGGCAAGGACAATCCGCTCAACACGCCTGCGGCCAAGCAGTACCAGGAAATGTACGACCAGCAGCTGGCGGTTTCCATGTCTCGTCAGGGTCATGGGATCGGTCTGGCCGACGTGCTGATGCGCCAGATGTCGAAGAACAAACCGCTGGCACCGGGCGAGGCGGCGGCAATGTCTGCGGCCAAGCAGGAAGCGGCGAAAGCGGCAGTATCAACGCCGGTGGCGGCCGGTACGGTGGGCGCCGATGGGCCGTTGTCGCGGCTCAATGGCCAGCGGCCGTTGTGGGCGTCGCGCGCGGTCAATCCGCCGCAGCAATCGCTTGATGGACACCGCAATGACGTAGCGATGCTCAATCAGCGTCGTCTGGCGTTGCCACCGAAACTTGCGGATCGCTTGCTCGCCGGCCTGGTGCCGTCGGCATCGACGACCGCGGCGACCAGCGCAGCGGCGCTCAACAACATACAGTCGCCTCAAGGCATGAAGACCGGCTCCGGTCCGCTGTTCAATGGCGATTGGCTGGCCTCGCAAACGGATTCGGGATCGAGCGGGCGGATGCAGATTTATGGTCGTGCCATGGCTCAAATTCCGCTGGCGCCGGCGAAGAAAGCCTTCAGCTCTGCCGACGAATTCGTCAATACGATGATGCCGATGGCCAAGGAAGCCGCCGACCGCATTGGCGTCGATCCACGTTATCTGGTGGCCCAGGCGGCCCTGGAAACCGGTTGGGGTAAATCGGTCATGCGTGCCCAGGATGGCAGCAGCAGTCATAACCTGTTCGGCATCAAGGCCGGCAGCAGTTGGACGGGCGATTCGGCGCGGGCGATCACCAGCGAATTCAGGAATGGCGAGATGGTCAAGGAGACGGCCGAGTTCCGTTCCTATGCCTCTTACAAGGACAGCTTCCATGACCTTGTGACATTGCTGCAAACCAATAATCGCTATCAAGATGTTGTGAAGTCGGCCGATAACCCAGAACAGTTTGTACGCGAGTTGCAAGAGGCCGGGTATGCAACCGACCCGGGCTACGCCCGCAAGATTTCGCAGATAGCCAAGCAGATGAAGAGTTACCAGAACTACGCTGCGGCGGGCTCTTCCACGACGCCTTTATAGGCATAAGGTATAAGGTCTGAATCATGAGTTTGCTCAATATCGGGATGTCAGGGTTGAATGCGGCCTCATCGTCTTTGGCGGTGACCGGCAACAACATTGCCAACGTTGATACGGCCGGCTATTCGCGTCAGCAAACCGTGCAGAGCAGCAAGGCCTCGATTCAGTACGGCAATAACGTATTTATCGGCACGGGCACGACCCTGGCTGACGTGCGTCGCGTGTATAGCGCCTACCTCGACACCCAGTTGCAGACCAGCACTTCGCTTAACGGTCAGGCATCGTCCTATCTGGGGCAGGTTACGCCGGTCGACACGATGCTGTCCGACAGCAACACCGGCCTCAGTGGCTCACTGCAGAAGTTCTTCACTTCCCTGCAAGCGGTCGCGACCAAGCCTACCGATGATGCGTCCCGCCAATCGGTGATGACCAATGCTAAGGCCCTGAGCGATCGCTTCAACTCGATTTCCAAGCAGTTGACCGACCAGAACACCGGCATCAACTCCAACCTCGCGGACATGGCATCCCAGGTCAATAAACTGGCGACCACGATCGCCCAGTACAACCAGCAGATATCTCAAACAGCGGGTAGCAACACCAGCAACAGCAGTGGCCCGAGCGACCTGCTCGACAAGCGTAACGAGGCGGTCCGCCAGCTTTCCGACCTGGTCGGTGCCCAGGTTGTCGAGCGCGGCACCAACTACGACGTCTACATCGGCAGCGGTCAGCCGTTGGTGATGGGCGGCACCACTAACACCCTGGAAACCGTACCGGGCAAGACTGATCCGACTCAGTCGACACTCCAGTTGAATCGCGGCTCGAGCGTCATCGATATTACGTCGGTGGTGACGACCGGTCAGGTGGGTGGCTTGCTGAGTTATCGCAGCGAAGTGCTCAACCCGGCAATTAACGAGCTGGGGCGAGTGGCACTGGTTGTCGCCGATCAGATGAACCAGCAGCAGGCTCAGGGCATCGACCAGAACGGCGACTTTGGTTCGGCGATCTTCAACAACATAAACAGTGCCACGCTGATCTCGCAGCGCAGCATTGCCCAGGCGGGTAACAGCGCCGGTTCCGGCAACCTCAATGTCACTATCAACGACACGGGCAAGCTGACCACCAGCGATTATAAGGTGACCTTCACCAGCGCTACGAACTACAGCGTTACGCGCTCCGACGGCACCAACATGGGCGCCTTCAGCACCGCCACCACACCGGCTCCGGTGATCGACGGCTTCAGCATGACGCTCAATGGCGGCGGTGCCATGAGCGCCGGCGACACCTTCAAGGTGACGCCGACCCGCAGTGGTGCCAGTGATATCCAGACGGTGATCACCGATCCGAAGAAGCTCGCCGCGGCTGCGCCTCTGAGCGGTGTCGCCAGTGCCAACAACAAAGGCACCTATACCCAGCCGACGTTGACCAGCACCCTGGATATCTATAATCCAGCGGCCAATGCCGACCTGCAAACCGGGCTCCAGTATTCGACGCCGGTCAAAGTGGTGTTCGATCCTGCCGGTGCCGGGACCCAGGGTTATAAGCTTTTCGACGCCAAGGGCGGGAGCATGGGCTCGGGCACCATCGTTCCCGGTCAAAGCAATACCCTGAACCTGCAAGTGAACATGGTCGATAGCACGGGTGCTGCGATCATGGACAACTCGGTCGTGCCGCCAGTGCAGAAGACCTTCTCGGTTCAAACAACGGTCAATGGTTCGCCCGCTGACGGTGAGAGCTTCAGTATTTCGTTGATCGGTGCCAACTCTTCGGACAACCGCAACGGCACCGCTCTGGTCGGTTTACAGACCAAGCAAACGGTGGATACCGGCTCGGTGAGCAAGGGGCTCAGCCTCTCGGATGCCTACGGCAAACTGGTGTCCAACGTTGGCGCCCAGGCGGCTCAGGCCAAGTCTGACGGCGATGCCGCCACGGTGATTCTGACCGGTGCCAAGAATGCCCGCGATGCCCTGTCGGGTGTCAACCTCGATGAAGAGTCCGGCAACCTGGTGAAATACCAGCAGTACTACACAGCCTCATCGCAGATCATCAAGGCTGCGCAGGAAACTTTCAGCACGCTGATCAACAGTATTTAAGGAGTCGTAATTCATGCGCATTTCTACCGCCCAGTATTACGAAACGACCGCTGCCAACTATCAGCGTAATTACAACAATGCAATCAAGACCAGTGCCGAAGCGAGCAGCCTGACCAAGGTCAATACCGCCGCCGATGATCCGATTGGTGCTGCGCGCTTGCTTCAGCTCGGCCAGCAGAGCGCAATGCTCGATCAGTACGCCGGCAACATCAGCAGTCTCAAGGGTGCATACAGTCAGTCCGAAACCGCGTTGAGCGCGATTGGCACCGCCTTGCAGCGGGCCAAGGAACTCGCGCTGGGCGCCAGCAACGGCACGCAGACCGATGCGGACCGCAAGGCTGCGGCCCAGGAGCTGGGGCAGATCCAGAGTCAGGTGTTGGGCCTCATGAACAGTCAGGATGCCAACGGTAACTACCTGTTCGCCGGCTCCAAAACCAGTACGCCTCCGTACACGGCAAACTCCGATGGCACCTACAGCTACAACGGTGACCAGTCCGACGTGAGCCTGGCCATCGGCGACTCCATGTCGGTTGCCAGCAACATCACTGGTTGGGATGCCTTCCAGAAGGCGAGCAACACCAGTCGCTCTCTGACCACCATGACCGCACCTGCGGTGGATGACGGTCGGGTGACGCTGTCCAGCGGCCAGATCAGCAACAGCGCAACGTTCGATTCCAAGTTCACCGCCGGTCAACCTTACACCGTGAATTTTGTCAGCAGCACCCAGCTGCAGATCACTGATGCGCTGGGTAACGATGTCACTGCCGAGGCCAGCCAGAGCGGTGTGATCAGCAATAAAGACGCCTCTAACCAGACGGTCAGTTTCCGCGGTGTCGACCTGACGCTGAACATCAATCTGAAGCCTGGCGATACCGTTCCAGACGCTGTGATCGCCGGCCATAGCTTCCAGTTGGCGGTCAAGCCCGACACCATCAGCGCTTCGCGTAGCCCGGGCAACCCGTCCACGGCAGTGATCTCCGGTGCGACCACGAGCAACCCGACTGCCTATAACAGCACCTTCCCGACTGGCGGCGCGATTCTCAAGTTCACCAGTGCCACGGCTTACGATCTTTATGCATCGCCGATCACGGCGACCAGCAAGCCCGTGTCTTCGGGCACCATGGCCGGTTCTACTGCGACAGCCGCAGGGGTTACGTTTACGCTCGGCGGTACTCCGGCAGCCGGCGATCAGTTTGTTGTTCAGTCTAACAACCACCAGACCCAGAACGTTCTGGACACTTTGGGGCAGTTGCAGGCTGCGTTGAATACCCCGGCGGATAACAATCCGGTCGCCTTGCAAAAAATGCAGGCGGCCGTCGCATCGGGTATTGGCAACCTGGACACCGCTTCGGCGCAGGTGGGCTCGGCAATCACAGCTGTGGGCGTGCGTGGTCAGGCCCTGGATGATCAGACGACAACCAACCAGAGCCTCGGCCTGGCCAACACCACCAGCCAGTCGGCTATCCGCGACTCTGACCCGGCCGAAGTCATGACTCGTCTGACGTTGCAGCAAACCATGTTGCAGGCCGCGCAACTGGCGTTCAGCAAAATCAGTCAGCTGGGTCTGTTCAACAAGATCTAAGGGGGCCTGGCGCGAAAGCGCCCGGTCGTAAACCGCCGAATACCAATCGCCTTTTTTCAGCGGTTTCAGGGGCTCACCCGACCGGGTGAGCGTCCGCCGCTTGAGAGCCCCGCCGTGAATCCAGTCCCGTTAGTCAGCCTCGTCATTCCCGCCTTCAATCCACGCTTCTTTGCTCAGGCCCTGCGCAGTGCCCTGATCCAGCATTACGCCAATCTTGAAGTCATTGTGTGCGACGACAGTCGCGGCGATGAGATCCGGCAGGTTGTCGAGTCGCTGACGGGCGATGCAGCAGAGCGCGTGCGGTATGTACGAAACCCGCAGACGCTGGGGTTTGTCGGCAATCTGCTGGCGTGCCTGGGCGAGGCAAAGGGCGAGTACATCAAGTTTCTCTGTGATGACGATCAGCTGTCGCCTGCGTGTATCGAGCGCCAGGCGCAGGTCCTGACTGAGCAGGCGGACATCAATCTGGTGCTGGCCCAGCGCGTGTTCTGGGATGCGGACGATCACCCGCTGCCATCACGTCTGGAGAACAGCACGCTGTCGCCGGTGTGCGGGATATTCAAGGGCGATGACCTGCTGGCGATTTTCGAGAGCTTCCCGGTCAACTTCCTCGGTGGCTTCAGCAGTGCGCTGTTGCGCCGCAAGGATGTGCAGGAACTGATGCCGGCCTTGACTCAACCTGGCCATTGCTTTGTCGCGTCGCTCGATCTGGCCTTGTACATCTGCCTGATGCGCCGGGGCAACATTGCTCAGCTCAACTACGTGCTGAGCGTCGAGCGCTTGCATCCGGAGCGTTTGATTCGTCAGCAGCCGATGAAAGATGCGGCGGAGCTGGAAAAACACTGGCTGGTGCAAATGCTCAAGGTTCGTGGTGGCGAGGGTGCTCCGGCGGGAGGCTGGGTTCGTTTCCTGCCACTGAGTCGTGCCGAAGAGGCGCCGCGAATCTGGGAGGAGTTGCCCCTGAGTCGGACGCTGGGGAATCGCCAGGCCAGCCAGGAATATCGGGTGGGTATCGCCAGCGAGAGTTTTTCCCAGCTGTACACGCAATGGCTGGCGTGTCGCACACTCAGTGAGACTCAGCGACATCTGTTGCCGGAAACCGTCGCCGGTTGGTCGCGGCAACCGAAAATCGTCCCGATCATCATCGATGATCAGTCCAGTCGTGCCAGTCTGGATCTCACCCTTAAAAGCCTTGCCGGACAGTTCTATGCGCCAGAACTGATCCTGGTGTTGTCCAGCGCCTGTACCGAAGCGCAGCTCGAAGAGCGGGTGTTCAACCTGCCGTTGCAGGAGGACTGGTGCGCGCAGCTCAACGCATTGCTGGCGCAGCTCGACGGGGTTGACTGGTTCTATGTGCTGCGTGCTGGCGATCGACTGGTGGAGCCGGCGCTGTTGCTGCTGGCCGAGCGCGTCAGTGCGTCACCGAGCGCATTGTGTGTGTATGGCGACGAAGGCGGATTGCGCGACGGTGAGTCGTCAGACCCGGTCTTCAAGCCGGATTTCAACCTGGACCTGATGCGCAGTTATCCCTACGTCGGGCGATCCCTGGCGTTCCAGCGTGAGCGATTCCTGGCGCTGGGTGGATTCAATTCAAGCTATGGCGAGCTGGCGCCTCACGATGTGCTGTGGCGCATGGTCGAGGACAGTGGCGTGGAGGTCGTCGAACATATTGCCGAGGTGATGCTGGAGTCGACACTCTGCCTGGCACAGTGGCTGGCGCTGCCCGACGTCATTGAACTCAATCCGCAAGTGTTGGCGGCGCATCTTCAGCGATTGGATATTGCCCATGAGATTCGCCAGGGCAGTTTTACCTTGCTCAATCGTGTCGATTACCTGCACGCCGAGCGGCCGCTGGTGTCGATCATCATTGTCTGCAAGGACCAGTTGTCAGTGCTGCAACGGTGTGTCGAAAGCCTGTTGGAGAAAACCGCCTACAGCGAGTACGAGTTGCTGCTGGTCGACAACGGTAGTGAGTCTGCGCAGACGCTTGAGTGGCTGAGTGCCATGGCCCAGTTGGGCAGTGACCGGTTGCGGGTGCTGACGTATCCGCAGCAGGGGAATGTCGCGGCGACGCGCAACTTTGCGGCGCAGCAGGCTCGCGGTGAATACCTGCTGATGCTCGACCCGTATGTGGTGGTCACCCGCGCGGACTGGCTGGGTGAGTTGCTCAATCATGCGCAGCGTCCAGAAGTCGGTGTCGTCGGGGCCAAGCTGTTCAATCCTGACGGTTGCGTGCTGCATGCCGGGCTGATTCTCGGGCTGCAAGGGCCGGCCGCTTCACCGTTTTTCGCCGACTCGCTTAACGCGGCGGGCTACATGCACCGCTTGCAGGTGGTTCAGGACCTAAGCGCTGTCGGTGCCGATTGCCTGATGGTGCGCAAGGCAATATTCGAGAGTGTCGGCGGGCTGCAGGCGCAGGATTTTGCCTTGACCCTCAACGAGGTGGACCTGTGTTTGCGGGTCCGTCAGAACGGCTATCTGGTGGTGTGGACGCCGTACGCCCAGTTGGCCATCGGGACACAGCCTGCTGTCGTCCCGGACAAAGCCGAGTTGGCGCAACGCACGCAAGAGCAGGAAACCTTCTACCGGCGCTGGTTGCCCATTGTTGCTCGCGACCCGGCGTACAACCCGAACCTGATGCTCAATACGCTAGGGGGTTCCAGTTACAGCCTGGAGCCAGGCTTGCGCACCGGCTGGAGCCCGTTTTCCGTTCGCCAGTTACCGAACATCATGGCGCTGCCGGTCAACTCCTCGGCAGTGGGTCACTATCGGGCGATCCAGCCGCTGGTCGAACTGCAGAAGGCGGGTCGGGCGACCGGGCGGATCTACTACGATCTGCCGTCGATCATCGAGATCGAGCGTGAGGCGCCGGACGTCATCATCCTGCAAGGGCGCTACAGTGAAGGGCCGGTCAACGAGATCGCCGCCTTCAAGCCCTACACCAACGCCCGACTGATTTTCGAGCTGGATGACTATGTCATCAAGGCGCCGAAGAAGAACGCACACATTCGCAATATGCCGGACCACGTCGAGATGGAACGTCTGGTCCGTCGCGGTATCGGCCTGTGCGATCGGGTGGTGGTTTCGACCCAGCCACTGGCCGATGCGTTGTCGTCGATGCATCACGACATTCGGGTCGTGCCGAACATGCTCGCCACTCATCTTTGGGATGGCCTGCGCAGCCAGCGCCGCACCTCGAAAAAGCCACGGGTAGGCTGGGGGGGCGGTACCAGTCACTCGGGCGACCTGGCGATCATCGCCGACGTCGTTCGCGAGTTGGCCAACGAGGTGGATTGGGTGTTCTTCGGTATGTGTCCCGAAGAATTGCTGCCTTACATGCATGAATTCCATGGCGTGATCGACCTCAGTGTCTACCCGGCGAAACTGGCCAGCCTGAACCTCGACCTGGCACTGGCACCGCTGGAGTTTCATATTTTCAACGACTGCAAGAGCAATTTGCGTCTGCTGGAGTACGGCGCCTGCGGCTACCCGGTGGTGTGTACCGATACCGAGGCGTATCGGGGTTATCTGCCGTGCACTCGGGTTGTCAGCAACAGCACCGAAGAATGGTTGCAGGCCATTCGCATGCACCTGGCGGACCCGGATGCCAGCTACCGCATGGGCGATGAATTGCGCGAAGCGGTGCTGCGCGACTACATGCTGCGCGGAGACAACGTGCGGTATTGGGAAAATGGCTGGTTGGCCGACTGATACTCCCTGCCTTCGGAGCTGCCGAAGGCTGCGATCTTTTGACCTTGGCGGCCTGACAGCCGGCCAATCTCCCGCAGATGTACACCAATCAAACCTGTAGGAGCCGAGCTTGCTCGCGATGGCGGCCTGACAGCCGACCAACCTCTTGCAGGTGTACATATCCATTTCTGCGGTAACGGCTGCTTACGGTTCCGCCCTTACGGCGTGTCACTTTGGCAAACGCCCCAAAGTAACCAAAGGTCTCGCCCCAAGCGTACGGCCCCTCGCCTAGGCTCGGCGTCCCCTCGCTCCGGCATTCATCAGGGGGCATCGCCTACGGTCTGCTGCGCGACGACCTCCTCTCGATGTGTTCGACTGCGTCGAACGGCGCTGCGCGCCTTCCCCCTGATGAACGCCTCCACTCGGCCTCCCGAAGGGGCGGGTGGATCAAGATCAAGGGCGGCAGGCGAGCTAACGCTCGGCCTGTTGAGTGGTGAAGGCGAGCCACTTCATTGCGGGTGGTTGATATCCGTAGCTGATGCAGGCGGCGATCTTTTCAAAGCACAATCAAAAGATCGCCGCCTGCGGCAGTTCCAGCTCCAGTTCCTGTGTCAGCGCTAGCTGGCGCGTTTCCTGCAAGTCCCCCTCAAAATCGCCATAAATCGAGCATGTGCGGTGCAGCCAGAGAGTGATGGGTGCAGCCTCATACGATTTATCCAGACGGTCGCAAAGCCTTGCAGGGCTTGGGCTGGCCCTGTGACGAACAAGAGGGGACAAGATGAAGGCAGTTATTCTGGCGGGTGGCCTGGGCACGCGGATCAGCGAAGAGTCGCACCTCAAGCCCAAGCCGATGATTGAGATCGGCGGCAAGCCAATTCTCTGGCACATCATGAAGCAGTATTCCGCACACGGAATTCACGACTTCGTGATTTGCCTGGGCTACAAGGGCTACGCGATCAAGGACTTCTTCGCCAACTACTTCCTGCACACCTCTGACGTCACGTTCGACATGTCCAACAACCGCATGGATGTTCACCAGAACTACAGCGAGCCTTGGCGTGTCACCTTGATCGACACCGGCGAAGAGACCATGACCGGTGGCCGTTTGCGTCGTGCCAGCCGCTATCTGGAAGATCAGGAAGCGTTCTGCTTTACCTATGGCGACGGTGTTTCGGACCTGAATATTGGTGCCCTGGTGGATTTTCACTTGAGCAGCGGCAAGCTGGCGACGGTTACGGCGGTACAGCCACCCGGACGTTACGGCGCGCTGGAGCGCGACGGTGATCTGGTGCGCGGCTTCACCGAGAAGCCTCGCGGTGATGGCGGCTGGATCAACGGTGGCTTCTTTGTCTTGTCGCCCAAAGTGCTGTCGCTGATCAAAGCCGACGAGACGGTTTGGGAATCCGAACCGCTGATGACCTTGGCGGCCGAGGGGCAACTGAACGCTTTCCAGCACGATGGTTTCTGGCACCCGATGGACACCCTGCGTGACAAGAATCATCTGGAGCACCTGTGGCAGAGCGGGGAGGCCCCATGGAAGCAGTGGGACTGAGTTCGCAATTCTGGCGCGGCAAGCGGGTACTGGTCACCGGTCACACCGGTTTCAAAGGCAGTTGGTTGACGCTTTGGCTGCAAAGCCTGGGGGCTGAGGTCACAGGCTTTGCCCTGGACCCGTCCACCGAACCGAGTCTGTTCGAACTGGCGCGCGTTGCTGAAGGCATCAACGATCAGCGCGGTGACTTGCGTGACCTGGCGGCCCTGCTGGAACTGATCGCCGAGGCTCAGCCAGAAATCGTCCTGCATCTGGCAGCGCAACCATTGGTGCGCGAAGGCTATCGTGACCCGCTCGGGACTTACTCGAGCAACGTCATGGGCACGCTCAATCTGCTGGAAGCGATTCGTCAGGTCGGCGGCGTGCGCGCGTGCGTGCTGGTGACCACCGACAAGGTCTACGCCAATCAGGAATGGCTGTGGCCCTATCGCGAGAACGAAGCCCTTGGCGGCCATGACCCTTACAGCAGCAGCAAGGCCTGCTGCGAGTTGTTGGCGCAGTCTTACGCAGCCTCGTTTTTCCCTGCCGAGCGGCATGCCGAGCATGGTCTGGCATTGGCCACGGCACGTGCCGGGAATGTGTTGGGTGGCGGCGATTTCGCCCCTGAACGGTTGATTCCCGATGTACTCAAGGCATGGTCGGCGAATGAGCCGGTGACCCTGCGTTATCCACAAGCCGTTCGCCCTTGGCAACACGCGCTGGAGCCTTTGGCCGGTTACCTGCAACTGGCGGCGGGTCTGTATGAGCAGGGTCCGAAATTCGCCGGTGCGTGGAACTTCGGGCCGAGTGAAAGCGATATGTGCAGCGTCGGTGAAGTGGTCGAACTGCTCTCCAGGCGTTGGCCGCACGCGCGAGGTTTGCGCGTCGAACCGAGCGAGTTGCATGAGGCCGGCCTGTTGCGCCTGGACAGCAGTCGCGCCCGTCAGTTGTTGGCATGGCAGCCGCGCTGGTCGCTGCAAGACTGTCTGACGCACACTCTGGATTGGCACCTGGCCTGGGAAAATGGCGACGACATGCGTGCCATCACGCTGCACCAGCTGAACCTGTATCGGGGGCCGCTGTGAGTGAGTTTTGCATCAGTGCGTTGTCTCTCCAGGGCTTGTTCAGTGTTCAGCACAAACGTCATGAAGATCAGCGCGGGCACTTCGCCCGGTTGTTCTGCGAGGGCAGCCTGAGCGCCTTTGGCGAGCCGTTCCATATTCGTCAGATCAACCAGTCCTGCACCCGTGAGCGCGGCAGCGTGCGCGGTTTGCATTATCAGAATGCCCAGGCCCCGGAAGCCAAACTGATCACCTGCCTGCGCGGTGAAGTCTGGGATGTTGCGGTCGACCTGCGACCGGACTCGGCGACCTTTTTGCAATGGCACGCCGAGCACCTGCGCGCCGGTGATGGTCGCAGCCTGTTGATTCCAGCAGGTTTCGCCCATGGCTTTCAGACCTTGAGCGACGATGCCGAGCTGCTCTATTTGCACAGCGCCGATTATGCGCCGGATCACGAGGGCGGCCTGTCGGTGCTCGATCCGCGTCTGGCGATTGCCTGGCCCGAGCCTGTCAAAAATCTGTCGACCCGGGATGCCGCCCATCCCTGGCTGGATGACCAATTCCCTGGAGTGCGTCTATGAATTGCCGAGGTTGCGGCACCCCGTTGGCGTTGCCATTGATCGATCTGGGTACCTCGCCACCGTCCAACGCGTACCTGCGGGCCGAGCAGTTGGAGCAGGCCGAGCAATGGGTCCCGTTGAAAGTTGCGGTTTGCCAGGAATGCTGGCTGGTGCAGACCGAGGACTACACCAGCGCTGACAGTCTGTTCGATGCCGACTATGCGTATTTCAGTTCGTTTTCCAGCACTTGGCTGGCCCATGCCGAGCGGTATGTGGCCGAGATGGTCGAGCGTTTCGGGCTGACCGCCGACAGCCGTGTCGTGGAAATCGCCGCCAACGATGGCTACTTGCTGCAGTACGTTGCACAACGCGGTATCCGTTGCCTCGGCGTCGAGCCGACCCGCAGCACGGCACGGGCCGCGCGGGAAAAAGGCCTGGACATACGCGAGCTGTTCTTCGGTCGCGACAGCGCCTCGCAGTTGCTGAGCGAAGGCTGGGGCGCGGACCTGATGGCCGCCAACAATGTGCTGGCGCATGTGCCGGATATCAATGATTTTCTCAGCGGTTTCGCGACGCTGCTCAAGCCCACGGGCGTGGCGACGTTCGAGTTTCCGCAGTTGCTGACGCTGATGGCCGGGCAACAGTTCGACACCCTTTACCACGAGCACTATTCCTATCTGTCGCTGACCGCCGTGCAGCGTTTGTGCGAGCGCAATGGCCTGGAAGTTTTCGATGTCAGCGAGTTGCCGACCCATGGCGGCTCACTGCGGGTATTCGTGCAGCGTGCCGAGGGTGTGCGCCGTGAAGTAACGCCAGCCGTGCAACAACAGTTGCAGGTCGAGCAGGCGGCCGGAGTGAAAACCGCTGCCTACTACGCGACCCTGGCCCCGGCCGCGGAACAGATCAAACACGCACTGCTGCGTTTCCTCTTGCAGGCCAAGGCCGAGGGCAAACGCGTAGTCGGTTATGGCGCCGCCGCCAAAGGCAATACCTTGCTCAACTATGCCGGCGTCAAGCCAGACCTGCTCGCCTGGGTGGCGGATGCCAGCCCGCACAAGCAAGGTAAGTTCTTGCCGGGTAGTCGCATTCCGGTGGTGTCTCCCGAGCGGATTGAAATCGAGAAGCCGGACTATGTCCTGGTGCTGCCATGGAACCTGCTGGACGAGATCACCCAGCAATACGCAGTTGTCCGCAGTTGGGGCGGACGTTTTGTCGTTGCCATTCCGGAGTTGAGCTTCAGATGAGCCGAATTCACTACACCAAGCCCAGTGTGGGCGAGCTGGAAGCCAAGTACGTGCTGGATGCTGTGCAGCATGGCTGGGGCGAGCGTTGCTACGAATACATCACACGTTTCGAGAAATCCTTCGCGCAGCACATGGGCGTGCCCTATGCCATCGCGACCTCCAGCTGTACCGGCGCCTTGCACATGGGCATGGCCGCACTGGGGATCGGCCCGGGCGATGAAGTGATCCTGGCCAACACTAACTGGATCGCCTCGGCGGCCCCCATTGATTACCTGGGCGCGACGCCGGTTTTTGTCGACGTGTTGCCGGACAGCTGGTGCCTGGACCCGGAGCTAGTCCGGCAAGCCATTACGCCACGGACCAAAGCCATCGTGGCGGTGCATTTGTACGGCAACCTGTGCGATCTGGACGCGCTGCTTGCGATCGGCCGCGAGCACGGGATTGCGGTCATCGAAGACGCCGCCGAAGCCATCGGCTCGCAATGGCGTGGTAAAGCCGCGGGTTCGTTGGGGGCCTTCGGCGCTTTCTCCTTTCATGGCACCAAGACCATGACCACCGGGGAAGGCGGGATTTTCGTGACCTCGGACAAGGCGCTGTATGAACGCGTGCTGACACTCTCCAACCACGGTCGGGTCAGTGGCAGCACGCGGCAGTTCTGGCCGGATTTCATCGGCTTCAAATACAAGATGAGCAATCTGCAGGCTGCCATCGGTTGTGCCCAGATCGAACGTGTCGATGAGCTGATCGCCCGCAAACGCGCGATCTTCGATCGGTATGCCCAGGGGCTGCTGGATATCCCGTTGCTGTCCATGAACCCGCAACCGGAGCATTCCAGGAACGGTTACTGGATGCCCACCGTGGTGTTCCATGAAAGCACCGGTATTACCCGAGAGTTGTTGATCGAAGCCTTTCAAGCAGCGGATATCGATGCCCGGGTATTTTTCTGGCCATTGTCGGCGCTGCCGATGTTTGCCGATAAGCCGGTGCACACGCCGATGGCTGTCTCGCTGTCGGAACGGGCGATCAATCTGCCGAGCTACCACGACATGACCGACGCTGATCAACAGCGGGTGATCGAGGTGATTCGCACGGTCTGCCAGCAAAGGAATGTGCTGTGAAGGTCTACCTGTTGGGCGCGGCAAACCCTGAAGCCGTGCGCATGATTGGCTCCGTCAAACGAGCCAACCCTGCCATGGAGTTTGCCTTTCTCGACAACGATGCAGCCAAGCACGGCACGCTGTTTTACGGTGTGCCGGTGATCGGTGGGGTAGAGCGTGTGGCCGACTTGAAAGGCCCGGACACGCACTTCGTGAACCTGATCACCCGCGACACCAGAACCCGTTACGAGACGACGCGGCAGATCATCGAGGCCGGCGGAACACTGGGCAACTTCCTGCACCCCGGCATCGATCTGAGCATGACGCGCATGGGCACCGGCAACTATCTCCAGGAAGGCGTGATCATTCAGGCCGAAGTGTCCCTGGGCGATAACAGCAGCATCAGTTACGGCAGCCTGATCGGGCACGAAGGCCGCATCGGGCACTCCGTGTTCATGGCGCCCGGCGTAGCCATCGCCGGCTGCGTCGAAGTGGGTGACGGCGCTTTCATCGGCACCAACGCCACCATTCTTCCGCGTTTGCGTATTGGTCGCTGGGCAACGGTCGGCGCTGGCGCCGTGGTCACCCGGGATGTTCCCGACTATGCAGTTGTCGTCGGCAATCCCGCACGAATTATCAAGACTCAGGCTGTCCCTTATCAGGACGGTCGGGTTTTCAACTAACAACACCCCGTATCGGAGCGTTTGCATGAATCCTCATGAGCAGTTTCGCGAAGAAGTAAGCCAGAACATCGAAGGCTTGCAGCAAGACAAAAAACTTCAGTCCGAGTCGCTGGACTGGGTCGGTGTCACGGCCAAACACAAATACACCTACAACTTCAGCTGGATGGGCCGGCCGATCATTCAGTTTCCCCAGGACATGGTTGCCATGCAGGAAATCATCTGGGACCTGCGCCCGGATGTGATCGTCGAAACGGGCATCGCCCACGGCGGCTCCCTGGTGTTTTACGCCTCGATGCTGGAACTGATCGGCCACGGCGAAGTGCTGGGTGTGGACATCGACATTCGTCAGCACAACCGCGAAGCCATTGAAGCCCACCCGATGGCGCGACGCATCAGCATGATCCAGGGTTCGAGCATCGATCCGGCCATCGTTGATGAAGTGCGTGCGCGGGTGGCCGGCAAGAAAGTGCTGGTGGTTCTGGACTCCAACCATACCCACGAACATGTGCTGGAAGAGTTGCGCCTGTACGCACCGCTGGTGTCGGTCGGCAGCTACTGCGTGGTGATGGACACCGTGGTCGAAGACATGCCGGAAGATGCTTTCCCGGATCGCCCGTGGGGCAAGGGCGATAACCCGAAAACTGCGGTCTGGGCCTACCTGGAAGAAAACCGCGATTTTGAAATCGATGCGCGGATTCACAGCAAGCTGCTGATCACTGTGGCGCCGGACGGCTATCTGCGTCGGGTTCGTTAAGCAACGACATCATTGTTGAGTTCATCGGGCGATACGCCGGTTGTGGGGAGAAATTATGCAAGGCAAGTGCGGTTCTGAAAGCGGATTACCATTGAACGAGTTGTTGACGGTGGTACTCATCACCCATAACCGACCGGCCTTTGCGCGCCGGGCGGTGAAGTTTTACAGCACCTTGCCTTGCAGGATTCTGGTGCTGGACTCTTCGACCCAAGCCACCGATGGCATCGACGGCGTGTACCCCTCGGTCGACTATCAGCACCTGCCGCAGTACGGTTACTGGGGCATTCGGGCCAAGCTCGACTACGGCGTGCAGCAAGTCACCACGCCGTACATGGTGTTTGCCGCCGACGATGACTTCATCGTGCATGACGCCCTCGACGCTTCGGTATCGTTCCTGGAAGAAAATCCGGATTACGGCATGTGCCATGGCTATTGCCTGATGTACCTGACCCTGGCCAACAGCGTGAGCTACTACCGCCGGGA
This sequence comes from Pseudomonas sp. CVAP#3, assembly GCF_018986375.1. NCBI lineage: Bacteria > Pseudomonadati > Pseudomonadota > Gammaproteobacteria > Pseudomonadales > Pseudomonadaceae > Pseudomonas > Pseudomonas sp. CVAP#3. The sequence continues at coordinate 129,966 of NZ_JAHMSC010000003.1, read as the reverse complement.
CAAGAAGGTCTGTGAAGACTACTCGTCCGAGCGCGCGCAGGACCGGGTCATCGACTTCATGCACCAGTACATCCCGCCGTTCTATGCGGTTCACCGCACCGAGCTGTTGCGTGACTGGTACGCGCTCATGCCAGAGAACACCATCTTCGAATGGCAGGAAATCGGCCATGCGTACTACATGCTGGCAATGGCCAAGGCGCGCATTCTGCCGATCCCGTATGTGGTGCGAGAGGTCAATTACCTTGAGTCGGAGCACAACACCGAGATCTACAGCACCCTGACCCTCGCCGATGCCAAGTCGGTAGCGGATCGTGAAGCGTTCGCCCAATTGCTGGCGACGTTGCCGAGTAGTCGCACCGGTCTTGACGTGGAGCAGGCCAGGCAACTGGCACTGGACAGTTTCGAGGCGCTGGCCGACAGCTTGCGCAACCGTCGGGCGTTGACTGCCGAGCCGATTTTCGAATCGCGCTGGAACAATGTGCAGAAGGGGCCAGACCGCCAATTCGGGCTTTTGCAATATGTCGAAATGCCTTTCTACAATCAAAAGTTCTTCGACCTGTTGAGCCAGTTCGAATTTCTGCTGCACGCCATGCCGGCCGGCCGCGTTCAGCTTCAGGGGCTCGAAGGTATCTGGACGATGCAGGCTGACATGATGCGGCCCCGCAACAACGACACCCCTGAAAGCGTCGTCGAGCGCTTGGGGTACGCGTACGGCAGCAACCCGTTCAACCGTCAGGTGGTCAAGCGTCTGGCGCAGCAGTTGGAGCTTCTGGGCGAAGCGGACGACGCGCGGGACATGTTTGCCTGGGCCGAGCGCCTGGACGCGGTGACGACCCAGAGCAACGACGAGGTGTTCGGTGCCATGCGCTCCGGTCGCCTGCTCAAGTGGCTGGCGGCACGCACCCCGGACGCTGACGAGGTCGCTGCGACGTCACGTTATCTGGCCGCCCATAACGGCGGTCCACAGTTTGGCATTCTGGTGCTGGACCTCGACAACGACGCGGCCAAGCTGCAGATCACCCTCGACAGTTTGCTGGAAGGCCACAACCATGCCTTCAAGATCGTGGTGTTCACCACCGGCGAGCCGCTGGCGGCAACGACGGTGCACAACACGCTGCATTTCGTTCGCGTAACCCCGGCCAACCATGTCGACAAGCTCAATCAGATCGCGCGTCAATCGCCGTGCGACTGGTTGCTGCTGACCGAGGCGGGGGACGAGTTCACTGCTGGTGGCTTGTTGCGCGCAGGTCTGGAACTGCACGCCGCGCCTGACTGTCGAGCAGTGGCAGCGGACGAGATTCAGCGTGACACCAATGGCGCGCTGATCGATGTGTTCCGCCCAGGTTTCAACCTCGATTTGCTGCAAAGCCTGCCAGCGCTGATGGCGCGGCATTGGCTGATCCGCAAGGATGTGTTGTTGGAAGCAGGCGGTTACCAAGCCGACTTCAGCAAGGCACTGGAGTTCGACCTGCTGCTGCGCATCATCGAGCAGGGCGGCCTGGCCTGGCTGGCTCATCTGGACGAACCGTTGCTGATCGCCCGGGCGCCGGTGCTGGAAGACAACGCCCACGAGCGCCAGGCGTTGATCCGTCACCTTGCGACCCGTGGCTACAAGGCGCAAATCAGCTCCGCCGAGCCTGGTACTTATCAAATCGATTACCGTCATACCGAGCGTCCGCTGGTGTCGATCATCGTGGCCAGCCAGGACAACCTGGCGCAGCTGCAACGGTGCCTGACCGGCATTGTGCAACGAACCCGCTACACCCGTTACGAAGTGCTGATCGCCGATAACGCGAGCCAGTCACCGGACATCCTTCGATGGCTGGACAGCCTCGGGCAGCCGGGCGACAAGATTCAAGTCCTGCGGGCGCACGAGCGTCTCAGCCTGTCGGCGTTGTACAACGAGGCCAGTCAGCAGGTCCAGGGTGAATACCTGGTGCTACTGGCGGCGGACAGTGAAGTGGTCAACCCGAACTGGCTCGAATCCCTGCTCAACCAGGCCCAGCGCCCGGAAGTCGGGGTGGTTGGCACCAAGCTGCTGGATCACGACGGCAAGGTGACTCAGGCCGGGCTGATTCTGGGCATGAACGACGGCGTCGGTTCGGCTTTCGTTGGCGAGTCCAAGGATGCCAAAGGCTATATGAACCGTCTGGTGCTGGAGCAGAACTATTCGGCCGTTTCGGCTGTATGCCTGATGATCCGCAAAGCGCTGTTCGACGAGGTTGGCGGGCTGGACGAACACGCGTTTGCCAATGCCTACGGCGATGTCGACCTGTGCCTCAAGGTTGGTCAGGCCGGCTATCTGGTGGTATGGACACCGCAAGTGCAGGTTATCCATCCTGGCACCTTGCCCGATGCACCGCAGGCGCTTGCGGCCTTGCGTGAAAAATGGGCCGGGCCGTTCCAGCACGATCTGGCGTACAACAAGAACCTCGCCCTGACCGGCGAGGGTTTCACTCTTGGCAATCCGACCAGCGTGGATTGGGCGCGGTTGCTGGTTTAAGTCTGGCGCACAGGTAAAAGGATCGCGGCATGTTCAACGGTAAATCGATTTTCATCTCCGGCGGCACCGGTTCGTTCGGGCGCATGTTCATCCGGCGTTTGCTCGAGCAGTACCAGCCCAAGCGGGTGGTGGTGTTCTCGCGTGACGAACTCAAGCAGTACGAGATGCAGCAAACCTTCAATGCACCGTGCATGCGTTACTTTTTGGGCGATGTGCGTGATGCCGAGCGTTTGCGTCAGGCGATGCGCGGGATCGATTACGTGGTGCATGCCGCTGCCCTGAAACAGGTGCCTGCGGCGGAGTACAACCCGACTGAATGCATTCGCACCAACGTCAATGGCGCGGAAAATATCATCGCCGCCGCCATTGATAACGGGGTGAAGAAAGTCGTTGCGCTGTCCACCGACAAGGCGGCCAGCCCGATCAACCTGTACGGTGCGACCAAGCTGCTCTCGGACAAACTGTTCGTGGCGGCGAACAACATCGCCGGCGATCAGCAAACCCGGTTTGCGGTGGTGCGCTACGGCAATGTGGCCGGGTCACGCGGCTCGGTGGTGCCGTTCTTCAGCAAACTGATTGCCGAGGACGCGAAAGAGCTGCCAATTACCGACGAGCGCATGACCCGCTTCTGGATCACTCTCGATCACGGTGTGCAGTTCGTGCTCGACAGCTTCGCGCGGATGCATGGCGGGGAGGTTTTCGTGCCGAAGATTCCGTCAATCCGCATCGTCGACCTGGCACGCGGCATGGCTGAGCATTTGCCGCACAAAGTCGTCGGGATCCGTCCGGGTGAAAAGCTCCATGAATTGATGGTGCCGCTGGATGACGCACGGATGACCCTGGAATTCGAGGACCACTACACCATCGAACCGTCGATTCGTTTTACTCACGTCGACATTGATTTTTCGCTGGACGGCGTGGGTGAGCAGGGGCGGCGCGTGAGCGAAGACTTCGAGTACCGCTCCGACACCAATGGGCATTTCCTCACGGTCGGGCAGATCACCGAGTTGCACGCCGGGTTGTCGGCATGATTCCTTACGGTCGGCAAAGCCTGGATCAGGCGGACATCGACGCAGTGGTCGCGGTGTTGCAGTCCGACTGGCTGACTCAAGGGCCGACCATCGAGCGTTTCGAGCAGGCGATGGCCGAGCGCTGCCAGGCGGATTATGCGGTGGCGGTGTGCAACGCCACGGCGGCTTTGCACATTGCTTGTCTGGCGGTGGGGCTGGGGCCAGGTGACCGCTTGTGGACCACGCCAAATACCTTTTTGGCTTCGGCCAATTGCGGTCGTTATTGCGGCGCCGAGGTGGACTTTGTCGACATCGACCCACTGACCTGGAACCTCGATGCCTACGCCCTGAAAGCGAAGCTGGAAACGGCAGAGGACAACGGCACGCTGCCTAAAGTGCTGGTAGCGGTGGCGTTCTCCGGGCAGAGCTGCGACCTGCGCATGATCGCCGGACTGGCCGAGCGCTATGGTTTCACAGTGATTGAGGATGCGTCCCACGCGGTGGGTGCGTCTTATGCCGGGCGCCCGGTGGGGTGTGGTGAGTTCGCGGCTATGACCGTGTTCAGCTTCCATCCGGTGAAAATCATTACCAGTGCCGAAGGTGGCATGGTCCTGACCAATCGCCGGGACCTGGCCGAGCGCCTGCAACGCCTGCGCAGCCACGGCATGACTCGCGATCCCGAGCAAATGACCGAAGCCAGTCACGGTCCCTGGTACTACCAGCAGGTGGAACTGGGCTTCAACTACCGCATCACCGACCTGCAAGCGGCCCTCGGGCTGTCGCAGTTGAACAAGCTGGATGACTTCATCGAGCGCCGGCGTGAGTTGGCGGCGCGTTATGACCGTTTGCTGGCGTACCTGCCATTGACCTTGCCCAGCGCTCAGCCCGAGGCCGAGTCGGCATGGCATCTGTATGTGGTGCGTCTGCAACTCGATCGTATCAACCTCAGTCATCGACAGGTGTTTGAAGGTCTGCGAGCGGCCGGGGTAGGGGTGAATCTGCACTATATTCCGGTGCATTTGCAGCCGTACTATCGGGACCTGGGTTTCGCCGAAGGTGATTTCCCGCAGGCCGAGCGTTACTACGCCGAGGCCATCAGCCTGCCGCTGTTTCCGTTACTCAGCGATGAACAGCAGGACTACGTGGTCGAGCAATTGCGCCGGCTGACCGAATAATTGCTGCCATGGCGGCGAATGGGAATGTGTGATGCGCGAACTCAGTGAGCAGGAAAAATTCTGGCAAGGCGATTTCGGCAACCAGTACGTCGACCGCAACGTCGGCCAGCCGTTGGTGGCGGCCAACCTGGCCTTGTTTGCCAAGGCTCTGACCCGGGCCGGGCGTATCGAAAGCCTGGTGGAGCTGGGCACCAATGCCGGCAATAACCTGCAGGCGCTCCGTCAGTTGTTGCCGCAGAGCGAGCTGTTTGGCGTGGAGATCAATGCCAGCGCGTGCGCCCAGGCGCAGGCGCTGGGGATTGCGCAGATCTGGCACGGTTCGTTGTTCGATTTTCCCCTCGAACGCACCTTCGACCTGACCCTGAGTAAAGGTGTGCTGATTCACCTGGCACCGCAGCTGCTGCCAGCGGCCTATGCGCAGCTCTATGAACTGAGCCGGCGCTACATCCTGATCGCCGAGTACTACAACCCGGCGCCGGTCGAGGTGTCGTATCGCGGTAACAGCGGCAAGCTGTTCAAACGCGATTTTGCCGGTGAAATGCTTGATCGCTATGATGACTTGCAACTGGTGGATTACGGGTTTGGTTACCACCGCGACCCGCAATTCCCGGTGGACGATATCACCTGGTTTCTTCTGGAAAAACGCCGTTGAGCAACGTCGCCATCATCCCGGCCCGCGGTGGCAGCAAACGCATACCGCGCAAGAACCTCAAGCTGTTCGACGGCGTGCCGATGATTGTCCGTTCGATCAAAACCGCTCTCGATTCGGGGTTGTTCGCCCAGGTGGTGGTCAGCACTGACGATGATGAAATCGCAGACCTGGCCCGCGCCAGTGGTGCGCAGGTACCGTTTATGCGCCCGGCGGCGCTGGCTGACGACTTCACCGGCACGGCGGCGGTGATTGTCCATGCACTGGAAGAACTGCATCGACAGGGCAATGACTTTGATTACGCCTGTTGCATTTACGCCACCGCGCCACTGCTGCAAACGCGGTTTCTGCAACAGGGTTTGCAGCGACTGGAACTGCACCCGGACAAGTCGTTCGCGTTCTCGGTGTGCGACTTCGGTTTTCCCGTGCAGCGTGCCCTGACCCTTGACGATCAGGGCGCCTTGAGCGCGTTGTACCCGGAATTTCGTAACACGCGGTCCCAGGATTTGCCGCCGGCCTATCAGGACGCCGGGCAATTCTATTGGGGCCGCAGCAGTGCCTGGTTGCGCGGCGATGTGTTGTATTCGACCCGGAGTTTGCCGGTGATCCTGCCGCGCTATCTGGTGCAGGACATCGACACCCTCGAAGACTGGAAGCGGGCCGAGTACCTGTACGCGGCACTGAAGGCTGGCGGTGAATTGCTGTGAGAGTGCTGATCCGTGCCGACGCCTCGCCGACCATTGGCAGCGGCCACATCGCCCGCTGCCTGACCTTGGCCAGAGCCTTGCGCCGGATGGGCGCGCACGTGGCGTTCGCCTGTCGACGGTTGCCTGGGCATCGGCTCGACAGTCTTGCCGCTGAAGGCTTTGAAACCTTCGCGCTGCCGGAACGCTATCCCGATGAAGACCCGCAGCAAGCCATCGAGAGCCTGCTGCCGTGGCAGGCGGACATCGCCGCGCTGGGACAGGTGCTGGAGCAGCAGGCGGCGTTCGACTGGATCATTGCCGACCATTACGGCCTCGATCACCACTGGCAGACCGCCGCCCGCCGCTGGGCGCCACTGATCGGCGCAGTGGATGATCTGGCGACGCGCACCTATAGCGTCGATCTGTTGCTCAACCAGAATCTTTCCGGCACGCCAGAGGCCTATGCTTCGCTGCTTGCCCCCGGATGCCAGACGTTGCTTGGCCCGCGCTTCGCCATGTTGCGCGATGAATTCTGCTGTCCGGCGATTGAAATCAAACCCCGGGCCAAACGCGTATTGGTGAACTTCGGGGGCTTCGATGCGGCGAGGCAGACTCACCATGCGATGCTCGCGTTGAGCGATTTCCCTGAGCTGCAAGTCGACTTCGTCGCCGGTGCCGACAACCCTGCGTGGGAGCAGATGCAGGCGCTGGCGGCCAGTCGCCCGAACTGGCGTTTGCAGCGTTTTGTCAGCGACTTTTACCGGCTGATGACCGAAGCCGACCTGTTTATCGGTGCCGGTGGCGGCACCAGTTGGGAGCGGGCGGCCATGGGGCTGCCGACGATTTGCATTGCGGTGTCGAATAATCAGCAGGCCAATGGCGAGGTTATGGCGATTTCGGGCGCCCATGTGTTCCTGGGCGCGCGGGAGCAGGTCAGCGTCGAGCAACTGCGCCAGGCCATCGGTTTTGTCGCAGGCAATCGGGACTTGCGCCAGAGTCTGGCCGAACGCTCCCGGCAATTGGTCGATGGCCGTGGCGCGCAGCGGGTCGCGGCAGCGCTGCTCGGTGCGGTGCTGCCGGTGCGCAAGGCAACGCAGAATGATGCACGCCTGTTGTTTGATGGACGTAATGCCGAGGCGGTACGGCGCTGGTCGCTGGACAACCGCAGCATCGACTGGCAAGCGCACCAGGCCTGGCTGGCCGCGAGTTTGAGCAATGAGCAGCGCTTGCTGTTGATTGCCGAGGCCGGTGATGGCCCGGTTGGCGTGTTGCGCTATGACCTTGATGGGGTGAGCGCCGAAGTCTCGATTTATTTGTTCGAAGGCCGCTTCGGTCTGGGCTGGGGCAGGGCGCTGCTGGCCCGCGGCGAAGCCTTTGTGACGGCCCATTGGCCGCAAGTGCATACCATCACCGCGCAGGTGTTGCCTGCCAACCGGCCGTCGCTGAGCCTGTTTCGCGAAGCCGGATTTACCCAGAGCGCTTGCGTGTTCACGCGCGTATTGAAGGAGCACTGACATGACTAGCTTCAAGATTGGCGACCGGATGATCGGTGCCGATGCGCCGCCATTCATCATCGCCGAGATGAGCGGCAACCATAATCAGTCGCTGGAAGTTGCGTTGCAGATCGTCGAGGCCGCGGCCAAGGCCGGCGCGCATGCCTTGAAATTGCAAACCTACACCGCCGACACCATGACCCTGGACCTGGATCAAGGTGAGTTTTTCATCAAGGACCCCAATAGCCTGTGGGCCGGCTCTTCGTTGTATGCGCTGTATGAGAAGGCGCATACGCCGTGGGAATGGCATGCACCGATCTTTGCCCGAGCCAAAGAGTTGGGCATGCTGGCGTTCTCGACGCCCTTCGATGACACCGCCGTGGATTTTCTCGAAAGTCTCGACGTGCCGGCCTACAAGATCGCCAGTTTCGAGAACACTGACCTGCCGTTGATTCGTCGGGTCGCCGCCACTGGCAAGCCGCTGATCATTTCCACCGGCATGGCCAGCATTGCCGAGCTGGATGAAACCGTGCGTGCGGCACGTGCGGCCGGTTGCAAGGACCTGGTGCTGCTCAAATGCACCAGCACCTACCCGGCCACGCCGGCCAACAGCAATGTGCGAACCATCCCGCACCTGCGCGAGCTGTTCGGTTGCGAAGTGGGGCTGTCCGATCATTCGATGGGCGTCGGGGTCTCGGTGGCGGCCGTGGCCCTTGGGGCGACGGTGGTGGAAAAACACTTCACCCTGGACCGGGCTGCCGGAGGCGTCGACGCGAGTTTCTCGCTGGAGCCGGCCGAGCTGGCCAGCCTGGTGGTCGAGACCGAGCGCGCCTGGCAGGCCATGGGCCGGGTGCATTATGGTGTCACGGACGCCGAGCAAAAGTCGCTGGTGTATCGTCGTTCGCTGTACGTTGCCCAGGACATGGCCGCCGGCGAGGTGTTCACGTCACAGAACCTGCGAGCCATTCGCCCGGGGCTGGGACTGGCACCCAAACACGCTGAAAGTATTATCGGACGACGTGCACGCGGGCCTTTAAAGCGCGGCACAGCGCTGGCCTGGTCGCTGATCGAATGAGCGCTTGTGTGGCTGATTGCGCAAAATAGCGTGACCTGCGAGTCATAACGGGCATCTTCACTGTATTGTATTGATCGGGAAGATGGCGCCTGGCCGGTAATCGGCTCAGTGATAGCCCTTTAGGCTTTCCGTGGTTGCCCGTTGCGGGCAACGCAAAATCTATGTGTCGGCGCCCCTCGATTCGTGCGAACGGGGGTATTCAGCTGTTTATTATTGGGAAGCCGTAATGATTGGCATAAAGAGCATTGCGAGCTACGTACCTGTAGCCGGCGTGGACAATTACGCACAAGGTGCAAAATTCGAAAAGGATGAGGAATTCATCCTGGGCAAGATCGGTTCCGCTTTCCTGCCGCGTAAAGACGCCGGGCAGGAAACTTCGGACCTGTGTGTCGAAGCGGTCAATACGTTGTTTGCCAACAACCCGGCGCTCAAGCGCGAATCGATCGATGTGCTGATCGTCGTGACCCAGAACGGCGACGAAGAAGGTCTGCCGCACACCGCAGCGATCGTTCAGGACAAGCTCGGCCTGCCGACCACCGTTGCCGCCTTCGATATCTCCCTGGGCTGCTCTGGCTACGTTTATGGCATCTATGCGATCAAGGGCTTCATGGAAGCCGTGGGCCTGAAGAACGGCCTGTTGGTGACCGCCGACCCTTACTCGAAAATCGTCGACCCCGAAGACCGCAACACCACCATGCTGTTCGGTGATGCTGCCACCGCGACCTGGATGGGCGAAGATGCTCCGTGGCAGTTGGGCAAGGCCAAGTTCGGCACCGACGGTTCTGGTGCACCGCACCTGAAAGTCACTGACGGGGTGTTCTTCATGAACGGTCGTCAAGTGTTCAACTTTGCATTGCTGAAAGTCCCGGCGCATTTGCACGAGTTGCTCGACGAGTCCGGTCTGCACGCCGACGATATCGATGCATTCTGCATTCACCAAGGCAGTGCGGCGATTGTTGACGCCGTGGCGCGGCGTTTTGAGGGTGATCCGCAGAAATTCATCAAGGACATGGTCGAGACCGGTAATACCGTGTCGTCGAGCATTCCGTTGTTGCTGGAAAAACACGTACTTGACGCCAAATGGAAGCGCGTTGCACTGAGCGGTTTTGGTGTGGGGCTCTCGTGGGGTTCGGCGATTATTTATCGTCCTTGAGCTAAATCCTGTGGCATAAAAATAGCGTCCAAGGTGTAACCTTGGACGCTATTTTTTTGCCTGAATGACAGCTGAGGCAGCATGAGCGACAGCGTTGAAGACAATTTCCAGGTGATAGAGCGTCGCTGGCCGGCGCTGCATGTACGGTTGATGACTGAAGACAGTGCGGCGGTTCAGGCTGAGCTGGTGGAAGGTTTGGGGTCGACCCTGAGCATTGCCGGTATCCAGCTCACCAGTCGCCATGACCGTACGCGTGAAGCGCGGTTGCAAGCGGCCAGCCTGCCGCCGGCAAGCGAGGTGGTGCATGTCTACGGTGCAGGGCTGGGTGACTTGCAGTCAGTACTGCTTGAAAACACCGAGCTTCAGCGTTTGTACGTGCATATCCTCAATGGCGCGATTTTCTCGTTGACGCTGCAGTTGCTCGATCAGCGGCACTGGCTCAGTGATTCACGGGTCGAGTTGATCTATGCCGGCGACTTGTCGGACATCCACCTGCCGTTTTTTGCATTACCGTCCGAGATGCTGCTGGCAGATGATTTCAATGCCAAGATTCGGGATCGGCTGATCAGCGAAGTGCACCTTACCTTCAATAATCGTGAGTTCGATCCGCAGTCTCCAGCGATCATTGAGCGGCTGGAGGAGAGTCGTGAGCTCGTCGGCAGCGATCGCGATGTGGCCGAGTTGTTCGCGACGTGTACCGGTCGGGAAGTCTATGTGATCGGCACAGGGCCAAGCCTCGAACTGCATTTCGATCAGCTCCGGGCGATACGCGAGCGTGATCAGCGGCCGTTGTTCATCAGTGTCGATACGGCGTACCGCCCATTGCGCGAGCACGGCATCCGGCCGGATCTGGTGGTCAGTATCGACCGACGCATCAGCTTCAGGCACTTGCCGCCCGAGGACACCGGCAACATCCCTTTGGTGTACCTGCCAATGAGCGACCCACAGGTGTTGAAGGCCTGGCAGGGCACGCGTTACGTCGGGTATTCCGCCAGCCCGGTCTATGCCGCTATTCGCCAGGAGATCAGCAAGGCTGAACTGTATGTCGGTGGCAGCGTGATTCATCCTGCCGTGGATCTGGCGGTGAAGATGGGGGCGGAGCGGATTACCCTGTTCGGTGCCGACTTTGCGTTCCCGATGAACAAAACCCATGCCGGCTGGAACGATGGTGATCTGGGGCCGGGGGTGAACCAGGCCAAGCACTGGGTGCTTGATGGGCATGGGGTGCGGGTCAGGACGCAGTTGAACTTCCGCAGTTATCTGTGCGAACTGGAGCGCTACATCGCCGGGCATCCGCAGGTGCGCTTTTTTAACAGCAGCCGGGCAGGGGCGATGATCGTGGGAACGACGTTCAATCAGGAGTTCGTGCAATGAGCGAGCTTGCACAATGTGTCATCGATTGTCGGCAGTGCGCCGGGTTGTTTCGTCTCGGGCGCGACGTCGAGGCTGCGCTGACCATGGTCGATGTGTTCGATAAGGTGCAGGGCCTGCTTTGTCAGGCCCCTGAAGATATCCAGTTGCAATGGGCGCAATTGCTCATGTCGATGCTGGCCTCTCAGGAAGCGCAGGACTGGCTGGGGTTGGCCGACACCATGGAGTATGAATTGATCGACTTGCTGGAGGCGAGTCACGCTCACTTCTGAACGGTACGCTGCCGGCCAAGGCGACCCTCCCGCCTCTCTGTTTTCGGCAATTTCCTGACGTCATTTTTCTCTCGTGGGTCTTGTGGAGGCCTTTGTTTTCGCGGGGGTGGCAGTGTGATGGCATTTTTTTTCAAAAAAGCCCTCAAGCAACCTGCAATCGCGACGATAACTACTACGAAGGTTCTCTAGGCCACACCCGGCGGTTGCCAGGGCCGGAAGCCGCAGTACCCAACCAACGAGGAACTCACCATGTCTTTAGGCGTAAACACTAACGTCGCTTCTCTGTCTGTTCAGAAGAACCTGAACAATGCCGCTAACGCGCTGCAGACCTCCATGACTCGCCTGTCTTCCGGCCTGAAAATCAACAGCGCCAAAGACGACGCTGCCGGCCTGCAGATCGCTACTCGTATGAGCAGCCAGATCCGCGGTCAGACCGTAGCTATCAAAAACGCCAACGACGGTATCTCGATGGCTCAGACTGCTGAAGGCGCTCTGCAAGAGACCACCAACATTCTGCAACGTATGCGTGAACTGGCTGTCCAGGCACGTAACGGCACCAACGGCACAGCTGACCAGGCCGCGACCAACGCGGAATTCACTCAGATGTCCGACGAGCTGACCCGTATTTCCCAGGCTACTAACCTGAACGGCAAAAACCTGCTGGACGGTTCCGCTGGTAGCATGACCCTGCAAGTGGGCTCCAACACCGGTACTGCCAACCAGATCACCCTGACCCTGAGCACCAAGTTCGACGCCGTCAGCCTGTCGGTAGGTAGCGGTACTACTGTTCTGACCGGTGCTAGCCTCGCTGCTGCTGGTTCCGCGATCGACGGCGCAATCACTGCAATCGACGCTGCAATCGCCTCCGTTGGTGCTGTTCGTGCAAACCTCGGTGCTGCACAGAACCGTCTGACCAGCACCATCTCCAACCTGCAGAACGTCAACGAAAACGCCACCGCTGCACTGGGTCGCGTACAAGACACCGACTTCGCAGCAGAAACTGCTCAGCTGACCAAGCAGCAAACCCTGCAGCAAGCTTCCACCTCGGTTCTGGCTCAAGCCAACCAACTGCCTTCCGCTGTACTGAAGCTGCTTCAGTAATTTCGGAATGAGTTTTGGCGAGGGAGTGTGCTGGTCGCGCTCTCTCGCCTTTTTACGTTAAGAGGTGATGGATATGGACATGAGCGTGAAGCTGAACTTGTCTTACCCGACTGCTCAGCCGGCAAGTACGACGGTCGATAAAGCGGCTGCAGCACCTCGTAGCAGTAATGACAGCGTTCAGGCTGTGGCTGGAAGCAAGGACGCGGACGCGCAGAAGCTGAAACTGGCCGTGCAAGAGATCGAGAAGTTCGTACAGTCGATCAAGCGCAACCTGGAGTTCTCTATCGATGAGGCTTCCGGCAGGGTGGTCGTGAAGGTGATTGCCACCGAATCAGGTGAAGTGGTGCGACAAATCCCTTCCGAAGAAGCGTTGAAGCTGGCGGACAGTTTGAGTTCGGCGAGCAATGTACTGTTCGACGCAAAAGCCTGATAACTGGCATGAATAGTGTTTGCACGTTCGTTTGACGGCGTGAGTGGTCAAAAGACCGGCGACAGACAGAAAGGGAGAAGCACATGGCAAGTCCAATTTTACCGGGTACAGGTCTGGGTTCCGGCCTGGATATCGGTTCGATCGTTACAGCCTTGGTCAACAGCGACAAGTCGGCCAAGCAGACTCAGATCACCACTCAAACCACGCTCAATACCTCGAAAATTTCCGGTGTGGGTTCGCTCAAAAGTGCCTTGGCCGCCTATCAGGCCGCGATGGACAAGCTCAATAGTTCGACAAGCCCTGCGTTTGGCGGGTTTGCGGCTACCTCGTCGACTCCGGCGAACTTGACCGTGACCTCCGATAACACTGCGGTTAACGGTACTTACAGCATTAATGTGAAGAATCTGGCTACCGGTTCCAAAGTTGCCAGTGCTACATTTGCAGGCGGTGCTACCAGTGCCATTCCGACTGGTACTTTGAAAATCAGTCAAAATGGCACTGACTACAACGTCACTATCCCGTCCGGTGCGACGTTGCAGTCCACCCGCGATGCGATCAACGCCACGCTGACAACCAAAGGCATCACGGCCAACATCGTCACTGACAGCAACGGTTCGCGTCTGGTGCTCGGGTCGACCACCACGGGCAAGGGCTCGGACCTTACTGTCAGTGGTATTGCCGGTCTGGAAATCGACGGCACCAAGATGATGGGGACTATCCCTGATCCTTCGTCGACCACCGGGGGGACGATGCCTGACCCCGCCAGTGCCGGCACGATCGGTGCGCTGGCCGTTGATGCGAGCCTGACGATTGATGGTCTGGCAGTCACCAGCAAAACCAATACCGTCAATCAGGCGGTGGGTGGCTTGAGCATGACGTTGGTTGCGCCGGGTCCCTCGACGGTAACCGTGGCGACCAACACCACCGGTCTGCAGACCGCGGTGCAGTCGTTTGTTGACGCCTATAACACGCTGGTCAAGACGGTGACCTCACTGACCCAGGCCTCGGCCGATGCCAATGGCAAACTGACCGTCGCTGCTGCGCTGACCGGTGACTCGGTGCCTCGTTCAATAATTGCCGATATTCGCAGTCAGCTGGTGACTCCCGGACCGGGGGGGCAGTTGGCGGTGCTATCGCAATTGGGTATCACGACCGATCAGAAACTCGGCACGCTGAACTTTGACTCCACCAAGTTCACCGCTGCGATGACTACCCAGGGCTTGAGTAGTCAGGTTCAGACGCTGTTCACCGGCACCAACAGCACCAATGGCCTGCTGGCCCGGATGGGTACGGCGATCAAGCCTTACTTGCAGACCAATGGCATTCTTGATCAGCGCACCACCAGCCTGAACAAGCAGAAAAGCGATCTGGCCAATCAGCAGGTGGCGTTGGACTTGCGCGTTACCACGCTGACCGCGACGTTGACGGCCAAGTACAATGCCATGGACTTGTTGGTCGGGCAGATGAAGGCGACGTCGACCAGTATCACCTCGTTCTTCACCTCCTTGAACGCACAGAAGTCCGGCGGCTAATCTTGAGCCAGCGCCAAAAACCCGGCTGCGTTTTTAACGCGCCGGGTTTTTGCCTTTTGAATTTAAAGTTTTTTGACTCGTAGACGATACATTGGTTATACGAGCCCTTGAGTTGTGATGAGGTAGAGCATGAATCCGATGTTAGCCCTTCGGCAATATCAGAAAATTGGAGCACAGGCCCAAACCTCCGAAGCCAGTCCGCACCGATTGGTGCAGATGTTGATGGAGGGTGGGCTGGATCGTATTGCTCAGGCCAAAGGCGCCATGGAGCGCAAGGATATTCCGGGCAAAGGTGTATTCATCAGCAAGGCCATCGGCATCATCGGCGGCCTGCGTGAAGGTCTGGACCTTGAGAACAAGGCGGATGAAGTAGGGGAGCTGGATAATCTCTACGTCTACATGATGAAGCGTCTGGCGGAGGCTAATATCAACAGCGATCCGAAGATCCTCGACGAAGTCGCCAGTTTGCTGGGGACGGTCAAGGAAGGCTGGGACGCCATCGCAGCGCCAGGTCCGCAGTTTTAAGGAGATCACCATGAGTCTTGTACTGCAGCGTATCGAACAAACCCGTGAAGCCCTGGTCGATGCACTGGCCGAGCGTAACTGGGAAGCTATCGGTCAACTTGACCTGGATTGCCGTTCCTGCATGGAAGACGTCTTGAGTGAGACTTCGCTGGATGAGGTGGCGTTACGCGATAACCTCGAGGAACTGCTGGGGGTTTATCGGCAGTTGCTGGAGGCGGCGACGGGAGAGCGTCAGGCAATATTCGATGAGATGTCGCAGATCCATCAAGCACAGAGCGCGGCAAAGGTTTACCATCTGTTCGGTTAATCCTCAGTTAATCCGATCGTAGTGCGTCATAAATTTGACTGTGCACGGTTTTTTGACTTAACTAGTGGCTGTTTGAAGATTTCAGGCGTCTATCAGGCTTAACGTGCCTGCAAGCGTCTAGCTTGCCCACTTATTTCGGGCATTGAGTTGACTACGGAAGTTGCTATTGCATGTGGCGTGAAACCAAAATTCTGCTGATTGATGACGATAGCGTCCGCCGCCGCGACCTGGCGGTGATTTTAAATTTTCTCGGCGAAGAAAATTTACCCTGCGGTAGCCATGACTGGCAGCAGGCTGTCGGCTCTTTGTCATCAAGTCGTGAAGTTATTTGCGTCCTTATCGGGACGGTAAATGCTCCTGGCTCTCTTCCGGGACTGTTAAAGACACTCGCTACCTGGGATGAGTTCCTTCCGGTTTTGTTAATGGGCGATAATTCTTCCGTTGACCTGCCGGAAGACCAGCGTCGCCGGGTGCTTTCCACGCTGGAAATGCCGCCCAGCTACAGCAAGTTGCTCGACTCCCTGCACCGCGCCCAGGTTTATCGCGAGATGTACGACCAGGCCCGCGAGCGCGGTCGTCACCGTGAACCCAATCTTTTCCGTAGCCTTGTCGGCACCAGCCGGGCGATTCAACACGTCCGCCAGATGATGCAGCAAGTGGCCGACACCGATGCCAGCGTGCTGATCCTCGGTGAGTCCGGTACGGGCAAGGAAGTGGTCGCGCGCAACCTGCACTATCACTCCAAGCGGCGCGACGCGCCGTTCGTTCCGGTCAACTGCGGTGCGATCCCGGCCGAGCTTCTGGAAAGCGAACTGTTCGGTCATGAGAAAGGTGCCTTTACCGGGGCCATCACCAGCCGTGCCGGGCGCTTTGAGCTGGCCAACGGCGGTACGCTGTTCCTTGACGAGATCGGCGACATGCCGTTGCCGATGCAGGTCAAGCTGCTGCGAGTGTTGCAGGAGCGCACCTTCGAGCGCGTGGGGAGCAACAAGACCCAGAGCGTCGATGTGCGAATCATTGCCGCGACCCACAAAAATCTCGAAAGCATGATCGAGGTCGGCAGCTTCCGTGAGGATCTGTACTACCGCCTCAATGTTTTCCCGATCGAGATGGCGCCGCTGCGTGAGCGTGTTGAAGATATTCCGTTGCTGATGAACGAGTTGATCTCGCGCATGGAGCACGAGAAGCGCGGTTCCATTCGCTTCAACTCGGCAGCGATCATGTCGCTGTGCCGTCATGGCTGGCCGGGCAACGTCCGTGAGCTGGCCAACCTGGTCGAGCGCATGGCGATCATGCACCCGTACGGCGTGATCGGTGTGGTCGAGTTACCGAAGAAATTCCGTTATGTCGATGACGAAGACGAGCAACTGGTCGATAGCTTGCGCAGCGATCTTGAAGAGCGGGTAGCCATCAATGGCCATACCCCGGACTTCAGCGCTAACGCCATGCTGCCGCCAGAAGGGCTGGATCTCAAGGACTACCTCGGTGGTCTGGAGCAAGGCCTGATTCAGCAGGCGCTGGATGATGCCAACGGCATCGTGGCGCGTGCTGCCGAACGCCTGCGCATTCGCCGTACCACCCTGGTCGAGAAGATGCGCAAGTACGGCATGAGCCGTCGCGAAGGTGATGAACAGGCGGATGATTGACGCCTGTTTTTCAACTCACTGAATAAAGGGCGGTTTTTTTTAGGCACGGGTATTGCTACGTCCCTCGCAACGTTCCGTTTAACTGACGGTCAGCCAAGCGAGAGAGCACGATGCCCCACGCCGCCCAAATGTCCCCTGTCTCCGAAGTCTCGGGGCAATCGTCCTCTGTAGAGCAGGCAAGTCGGCTTGGCCTTGAGCAGGCGTTCGCGCTGTTCAGTCAGATGTCGAGCCAACTGACCGATTCCTACAGCATGCTTGAAGCCCGGGTCACCGAGCTCAAGGGCGAACTGGCAGTGGTCAGTGCTCAACGCATGCAAGAGCTGGCCGAAAAAGAACGCCTGGCCAACCGCCTGCAAAACCTTCTCGACTTGTTGCCGGGTGGCGTTATCGTCATCGATGCCCAGGGGATGGTGCGCGAAGCCAATCCGGCGGCCTGCGAGCTGCTGGGTCTACCGCTCGAAGGCGAGTTGTGGCGTCATGTGATTGCCCGCTGCTTTGCTCCACGCGAAGACGACGGTCATGAGATTTCCCTGAAGGATGGTCGACGCCTGTCGATTTCCACGCGCTCGCTGGATGCCGAACCGGGCCAGTTGGTGCTGCTTAACGACCTGACCGAAACCCGGCACCTGCAGGACCAATTGGCTCGCCATGAGCGCTTGTCGTCCCTTGGCCGGATGGTCGCTTCCCTGGCGCATCAGATTCGCACGCCGCTGTCCGCAGCATTGCTGTACGCCAGTCATTTGACTGAGCAAGAGCTGCCGGTCGCTACCCAGCAGCGGTTTGCCGGGCGTTTGAAAGAGCGCCTGCACGAGCTCGAACATCAGGTGCGGGACATGCTGGTGTTCGCTCGCGGCGAACTGCCGTTGACTGATCGCCTGACACCTGGGGCGCTCCTGCAATCGCTGCAAGCGGCGGCATTGACGCATGTTCAGGATTATCCGGTGCGTTGGCAGTGCGACAGTCATGCCGGAGAATTGCTGTGTAATCGCGACACGCTGGTCGGCGCGCTGCTGAACCTGATTGAAAATGCGATTCAGGCCAGTGCTGGCGATGTCCGTCTGAAGGTCCATCTATACACCCGTGAAAACACCCTTCGGCTGTGCGTCAGCGATAACGGCGGCGGTATCGACCCCACTGTGCTGGCGCGCCTGGGTGAACCGTTTTTTACGACTAAAACCACCGGCACCGGCCTTGGCCTGACCGTAGTCAAGGCGGTGGCCCGTGCTCATCAGGGAGAATTGCAACTGCGCTCGCGGCCGGGCCGCGGCACGTGTGCGGTGGTGGTCTTGCCGTTGTTCTCCAGCGCTCAAGGAGTGGAAAGAGGCTGATGGCAATCAAGGTTTTACTGGTCGAAGATGACCGCTCGCTGCGCGAAGCATTGACGGATACGCTGCTGCTGGCCGGTCACGACTACACCGCAGTGGGCTCGGCCGAAGATGCGCTGCAAGCTGTGGCGAGCGAATCGTTCAATCTGGTGGTCAGTGACGTCAACATGCCGGGCATGGATGGTCATCAGTTGTTGGGGTTGTTGCGAATTCGTCAGCCGCAGTTGCCGGTGTTACTGATGACCGCCCATGGCGCGGTCGAGCGCGCCGTCGATGCGATGCGTCAGGGGGCGGCAGACTATCTGGTCAAGCCGTTCGAGCCCAAGGCGCTACTGGATCTGGTGTCGCGCCATGCCCTGGGTTGTCTCGGCGCCGCAGAGGGTGAAGGCCCGGTAGCGTTCGAGCCGGCCAGTGCGCAGTTGCTTGAGCTGGCAGCCCGTGTGGCGCGCAGTGATTCGACGGTGTTGATCTCGGGAGAGTCGGGCACCGGCAAAGAGGTGCTGGCGCGTTACATCCACCAGCACTCGCATCGCGCCAGTCAGCCGTTCATTGCGATCAATTGTGCGGCGATCCCGGACAACATGCTCGAGGCGACCTTGTTCGGGCATGAGAAGGGCTCGTTCACCGGCGCTATTGCGGCCCAGGCCGGCAAGTTCGAGCAGGCCGATGGCGGGACCATTCTGCTCGACGAAATTTCCGAAATGCCCCTGGGGCTTCAGGCCAAGCTGCTGCGCGTGTTGCAGGAGCGTGAAGTCGAGCGCGTGGGCGCACGCAAGCCGATTGTGCTGGATATCCGGGTGGTCGCAACCACTAACCGCGATCTAGCGGGCGAAGTGGCGGCGGGGCGTTTTCGTGAAGATCTTTACTATCGCCTGTCGGTGTTTCCGCTGGCCTGGCGTCCGCTGCGTGAGCGTACCGCCGATATCTTGCCGCTGGCCGAGCGTCTGCAGGCCAAGCACGTCAATAAAATGAAGCATGCCGCTGCCAGGCTGTCGCCGGAAGCTCAGGCTTGCCTGATCGGTTATCCGTGGCCGGGCAACGTGCGCGAGTTGGACAATGCCATTCAGCGGGCGTTGATTTTGCAGCAGGGTGGTTTGATTCAGCCGCAGGACTTTTGCCTTGCGGGGCCGGTCGCTTGCGCGCCACTGCCGGCATTGACGCCGCTTCAAATGTCGTCACGCGTGCTCGAAGTCGAGGCACCGCAAGGCGATTCAGCGGGCGCGCTGGGCGATGACCTGCGGCGTCGCGAGTTTCAGATGATCATCGATACCTTGCGTTCCGAGCGCGGGCGGCGCAAGGAGGCGGCCGAGCGCCTGGGTATCAGCCCGCGGACCTTGCGCTACAAGCTGGCGCAAATGCGCGATGCGGGAATGGACGTTGAAGGTTATTTGTTTGCGACCTGAACCGTATCTGTAGCAGCTGTCGAGCTTGCGAGGCGGCTGCTACGGGGGCGGTGATCCGTGTCGGACTTTTATGAAGTGTCGCCATGGAGCTGGCACCCTTGTTGCTAACACCACTCTATCCGCCGAGTGAGTGTCAAAAAATTGCGGGTCGTCAGAGAGAGTAGACCATGAGCCAAGGTATTGAATTTAATCGCTTGATGTTGGACATGCGGTCCATGCAAATGGACGCCATGGCTCAGCCGAAAGCGGCAGTCGCGGTGCCGGAAATGGGCGGTAGCAGCTTTTCCGACATGCTCGGCAAGGCCGTCAACAAGGTCAACGACACCCAACAGGCTTCGAACCAACTGGCCAATGCTTTCGAAATTGGCAAAAGCGGCGTCGACCTGACAGATGTAATGATTTCCTCGCAAAAGGCCAGCGTATCTTTCCAGGCGTTGACCCAAGTGCGTAACAAGCTGGTTCAGGCATACCAAGACATCATGCAGATGCCGGTTTAAGGACGAGATTGAGTCATGGCAGAAGCAGTCGCCGATAACGTTCCGGCCAAGGTCACGCCAGCAGACGGCAAACCGCCGTTGTTTGGTCTGTCCTTCCTGGAAAACCTCTCCGAGATGACCATGCTGCGTCAGGTGGGCCTGTTGGTTGGCCTGGCTGCGAGCGTGGCGATTGGTTTTGCCGTGGTGCTGTGGTCGCAGCAACCCGACTATCGGCCGCTGTACGGCAGCCTTGCCGGTATGGACGCCAAGCAGGTCATGGAAACCCTGGCCGCTGCCGACATTCCCTACACCGTTGAACCCAACTCCGGTGCCTTGCTGGTCAAGGCCGATGATGTGGCGCGCGCGCGGCTCAAGCTCGCCGCTGCTGGTGTCACTCCCAGCGACGGCAATATCGGTTTTGAAATCCTCGACAAGGACCAGGGCCTGGGGACCAGTCAGTTCATGGAGGCGACCCGTTATCGTCGCGGCCTTGAGGGTGAACTGGCGCGGACCATTTCCAGCCTGAACAACGTCAAGGGTGCCCGAGTGCACCTGGCGATTCCGAAAAGCTCGGTATTCGTGCGTGATGAACGCAAGCCCAGCGCATCGGTGCTGGTCGAGCTTTACTCCGGCCGTTCGCTGGAACCAGGTCAGGTCATGGCCATCATCAACCTGGTGTCGACCGCCGTTCCTGAGTTGAGAAAGTCGCAGATCACCGTCGTCGACCAGAAGGGCACCTTGCTCTCCGATCAGGCGGAAAACTCCGAATTGACCATGGCCGGCAAGCAATTCGATTACAGCCGCCGCATGGAAAGCATGCTCACACAGCGTGTGCACAATATTCTGCAGCCGGTGCTGGGTAACGATCGCTACAAGGCCGAAGTCTCCGCCGACGTCGATTTCAGTGCAATCGAGTCGACTTCGGAGCAGTTCAATCCGGATCAGCCGGCTCTGCGCAGCGAGCAATCGACTACCGAGCAGCGCACCGCCAGCAACGGCCCGCAAGGCGTTCCCGGTGCTCTGAGCAACCAGCCGCCATCGCCGGCTTCAGCACCACAAACCACCGGTGGCTCGAGCGCTTCCGCTGGTATGGTGCAGCCAGGTCAGCCGCTGCTGGATGCCAACGGCCAGCAAATCATGGACCCGGCAACCGGTCAGCCGATGCTGGCACCGTACCCGGCGGACAAGCGTCAACAATCCACCAAGAACTTCGAGCTCGACCGTTCCATCAGTCACACCAAGCAACAGCAGGGCCGTTTGAATCGCCTGTCGGTTGCGGTCGTTGTGGATGATCAGGTCAAGGTCAATGCGGCCAACGGTGAAACTACCCGCGCGCCGTGGAGTGCCGATGAATTGGCACGCTTCACGCGTCTGGTGCAGGATGCCGTCGGTTTTGATGCCAGTCGTGGTGACAGCGTCAGCGTGATCAACGTGCCGTTCTCGGCCGAGCGTGGCGAAGTCATCGCTGACATTCCGTTCTACTCGCAGCCCTGGTTCTGGGATGTGGTGAAACAGGTTCTCGGCGTGTTGTTCATCCTGGTGCTGGTGTTCGGCGTGCTGCGTCCAGTGCTCAACAACATTACCGGCGGCGGTAAAGGCAAGCAGTTGGCGGGTCTTGGCAGCGATGTCGAGCTCGGTGGCATGGGTGGCCTGGACGGCGAACTGGCCAACGACCGCGTCAGCCTCGGTGGTCCGCAAAGTATTCTGCTGCCTAGCCCGAGCGAAGGCTATGACGCACAGTTGAACGCAATCAAGAGCCTGGTGGCCGAAGATCCGGGTCGTGTGGCTCAGGTCGTGAAAGAGTGGATTAACGCAGATGAGTGATAACCGAGCCGCTATCGCCAAACTCAGCCGGGTCGACAAAGCCGCGATTCTGCTGCTGTCCCTGGGTTCAACCGATGCTGCGCAAGTGCTGCGCCACATGGGGCCCAAAGAGGTCCAGCGTGTGGGTGTGGCCATGGCGCAAATGGGCAACGTGCACCGCGAGCAGGTCGAGCAGGTGATGAGCGAGTTCGTCGACATCGTCGGCGATCAGACCAGCCTCGGCGTCGGTTCGGATGACTATGTGCGCAAGATGCTCACCCAGGCGCTGGGCGAAGACAAGGCCAACGGCCTGATCGACCGAATTCTGCTGGGTGGCAACACCAGCGGTCTGGACAGCCTGAAGTGGATGGAGCCGCGTGCCGTGGCGGACGTGATCCGTTACGAGCACCCGCAGATCCAGGCCATCGTCGTGGCGTATCTCGACCCGGATCAGGCCGGCGAAGTTCTCGGTAACTTCGACCATAAAGTACGCCTCGATATTATTTTGCGCGTGTCTTCGCTGAACACCGTACAGCCTGCCGCGCTGAAAGAACTCAACCAGATTCTCGAGAAGCAATTCTCCGGCAACTCCAACGCCGCGCGCACCACCCTGGGTGGTATCAAGCGTGCAGCCGACATCATGAACTTCCTCGACAGCTCGATCGAAGGTCAACTGATGGACTCGATTCGCGAAGTCGACGAAGACCTGTCCGGTCAGATCGAAGACCTCATGTTCGTGTTCAACAACCTGTCCGACGTCGACGACCGCGGAATTCAGGCGTTGCTGCGCGAAGTCTCCTCGGACGTGCTGGTGCTGGCCCTCAAGGGCTCGGACGAAGGCGTCAAGGAAAAGATCTTCAAGAACATGTCCAAGCGTGCGGCCGAATTGCTCCGCGACGACCTGGAGGCCAAGGGCCCGGTACGCGTCAGCGATGTGGAAACCGCACAGAAAGAAATCCTCACCATTGCCCGCCGTATGGCCGAAGCCGGAGAAATCGTTCTCGGCGGCAAGGGCGGCGAGGAAATGATTTAACGCCATGGCATCCAAGAGTGATGAGTCGCCCACCGACCTGATCCGTGCGCGTGATGTTCGCGGTTTTGATACCTGGTCGTTGCCCAGCTTCGACCCGCACGTCCCGGAGCCTGAACCCGAGCCTGAGCCCGAGCCGCCGGAGATGGAAGAAGTGCCGCTGGAGGAAGTCCAGCCACTGACCCTCGAAGAGCTCGAAAGCATTCGTCAGGAAGCCTACAACGAAGGCTTCGCTACCGGTGAGCGAGAAGGTTTTCACAGCACCACGCTCAAGGTTCGTCAGGAAGCTGACGTGGCCCTGAGCGCAAAGCTCGCGAGCCTTGAATTGCTGATGGGCAATCTGTTCGAACCGATTGCCGAGCAGGATACGCAGATCGAGAAATCTCTGGTCGGGCTGGTCCAGCACATTGCCAGGCAGGTGATTCAGCGCGAGCTGGCCATCGACTCGACGCAAATCGAACACGTCATGCGCGAAGCCCTGAAACTGCTGCCGCTAGGCGTCGGGAATGTGCGTCTGTACATCAATCCGCAGGACTTCGAGCAGGTCAAGGCATTGCGCGAGCGCCATGAAGAGACCTGGCGCATCGTCGAAGACGAAGCCATGTTGCCGGGCGGATGCCGGGTCGAGACCGAGCACAGCCGTATCGACGCGACCGTAGAAACCCGTATCACGCAGATCATGGCCAAGCTGTTCGATCAATTGCACGATCAGGCGCTGCATCCGGCCGAGGCGGATTTGACGCTGGAGCTACCCGTCAGCGAAAAGCCGTCTGCCGCAGCACTTGAGCCAGAACCGGAAATCGCTGATGCGCCTTGATCGCACCAGCTTCGGCAAGCGCCTGAGCACTTATGCACAGGCCACCGAGTTGCCCGGCCAACCGATCCTCGAAGGGCGCTTGCTGCGCATGGTCGGCCTGACGCTCGAAGCCGAGGGCCTGCGCGCCGCCATGGGCAGCCGTTGCATGGTGATCAACGACGACAGTTATCACCCGGTACAGGTCGAAGCCGAAGTCATGGGCTTCTCTGGCAGCAAGGTGTTTCTGATGCCGGTCGGCAGTGTCGCCGGCATCGCCCCGGGCGCCAGGGTGGTGCCCTTGGCCGATGCCGGGCGCTTGCCGATGGGCATGAGCATGCTCGGGCGGGTACTGGATGGCGCCGGCCGTGCGCTGGACGGCAAGGGCGGAATGAAAGCCGAAGACTGGGTGCCGATGGATGGTCCGACCATCAACCCGCTCAAGCGCGACCCCATCAGCCAGCCGCTGGACGTGGGCATTCGCTCCATCAACGGATTATTGACAGTCGGTCGCGGTCAGCGCCTCGGCCTCTTCGCCGGCACCGGCGTCGGCAAGAGTGTGCTGCTGGGCATGATGACCCGCTTTACCGAGGCCGACATCATCGTGGTCGGGCTGATTGGCGAGCGGGGGCGCGAGGTCAAGGAATTCATCGAGCACATCCTCGGTGAAGAGGGGCTCAAGCGCTCCGTGGTGGTGGCGTCGCCTGCGGACGATGCGCCGCTGATGCGTCTGCGCGCCGCGATGTATTGCACGCGAATCGCCGAGTATTTCCGCGACAAGGGCAAGAACGTCCTGTTGCTGATGGATTCGCTGACCCGTTTTGCCCAGGCGCAACGGGAAATCGCCCTGGCCATCGGCGAGCCACCGGCGACCAAGGGTTATCCGCCATCGGTATTCGCCAAACTGCCGAAACTGGTGGAGCGTGCCGGTAATGCCGAGGCGGGCGGCGGTTCGATCACCGCGTTTTATACGGTGTTGTCCGAAGGCGACGACCAGCAGGATCCTATCGCTGACGCCGCGCGGGGTGTGCTCGACGGGCACATCGTCCTGTCGCGACGCCTGGCGGAAGAGGGGCATTACCCGGCGATCGACATCGAAGCGTCTATCAGTCGGGTCATGCCATCGGTGGTCAGCCCAGACCACATGACCCGTGCGCAGTACTTCAAGCAGCTCTGGTCGCGTTATCAGCAAAGCCGCGACCTGATCAGTGTCGGCGCCTATGTGGCGGGCGGCGACCGGGAAACCGATCTGGCGATCTCGTTGCAGCCGCAATTGGCCAAATACCTGCGTCAGGGCCTGAACGACAGCATCAACCTGGGCGAGAGCGAGGCATACCTTGCCTCGATCTTCGCCCCGGCGGCTGGCGGCTAACACTTCATGGCCCAGAGTCGGTCGGCGCGCCTGGCGCCCGTGGTCGATATGGCTGAAAAGGCCGAAAAGACCGCCGCCCAGCGCCTGGGGCACTTCCAGGGCCAGGTGCGATTGGCCGAAAGCAAGCTCGCGGACCTCGAAAGTTTCCGCCTCGAGTACCAGGAGCAATGGATCGTACGCGGCAGCCATGGCGTCTCGGGGCAATGGTTGCTGGGGTATCAGGGCTTTCTCGCGCAACTGGGCACCGCGATCGATCAGCAGCGCCAAAGCCTGGCCTGGCACCAGAACAACCTGAACAAGGCGCGTGACACCTGGCAGCAGGCGTTTGCCCGGGTTGAAGGGCTGCGCAAGCTGGTGCAGCGTTACATTGATGAGGCTCGCCAACTCGAAGACCGGCGTGAGCAGAAACTGCTCGATGAGCTTTCCCAGCGTTTGCCGCGCCACGACCCGTATTGAGCGATCTTTTGACCTTGCTCATGCCCCCTGCAAGTGCTAAACCTTCTACACGTTGCCAATGACAGGGAAGCCGCAGCATGTCAGTCGTTACAGAAGTATCGCCGGATGGGCAAAAACTCACGATTTCGGTCAAAGGGCGGTTCGATTTCGCCAAGCATCAGGAGTTTCGTGACTCCTACGAGCGCCCCGACGGGCAAATGCCAAACTCGGTGGTGGTCGACTTGAAGGAAGCAACCTACCTCGACAGCTCGGCGTTGGGTATGTTGCTGCTGTTGCGTGATCATGCTGGCGGAGACAACTCCGATATTCGCGTGGTCAACAGCAGTTCCGATGTGAAGAAAATCCTCGCCATCTCCAATTTTGACAAGCTGTTCGACATCAGTTGATCGTCATGTCGACGCTGCCCGAACCGCTGACCGTGCTGATCGCCGAAGACAGCGCGGCCGATCGCTTGCTGCTGTCGAGTATTGTCCGTCGTCAGGGGCATGAGGTGTTGGCTGCGGCCAACGGCGCCGAGGCGGTTGAGCTGTACCGGCAGCAGCGTCCGCAACTGGTGTTGATGGACGCGATGATGCCGGTGATGGACGGTTTCGAAGCGGCGCGACAGATCAAGCTGCTGGCTGGCGAAACGCTGGTGCCGATCATCTTCCTGACCTCGCTGACGGAAAGCGAAGCCTTGGCGCGTTGCCTGGAGGCGGGTGGTGACGACTTTCTGGCAAAACCTTATAACCAGGTGATCCTCAGCGCCAAGATCAAGGCGATGGATCGTTTGCGGCGCCTGCAGGCGACGGTCCTGGAGCAGCGCGATCTGATCGCCAGGCACCATGAGTACCTGCTCAATGAGCAGCGGGTGGCCAAGGCGGTATTCGACAAGGTCGCTCACTCCGGCTGCCTGAGCGCTCCCAATATCCGTTATTCACAATCCCCCTATGCGCTGTTCAATGGCGACCTGTTGCTGGCGGCATTTACGCCTGCCGGTGACATGCATGTGTTGCTGGGGGATTTCACTGGTCATGGCCTGCCGGCAGCAGTCGGCGCCATGCCGCTGGCGGAAGTGTTCTACGGCATGACCGCCAAGGGTTACGGTCTGGCGGAAATGCTGTGCGAGATGAACGCCAAGCTCAAGCGTATCCTGCCGGTGGATATGTTCTGTTGCGCGACCCTGTTGTGCCTGAGTTTTCAACGTCGTTCAGTGGAGGTCTGGAACGGCGGTATGCCGGATGGTTATCTGCATGATATCGCCAACGACAAGCGCACCGTATTGCCGGCGCGGCATCTGCCGCTGGGAGTGTTGAGTTCGCAAGCCTTTGATGATCGCACCGAGGTGTTGCCGATGGCCCTCGGCGACCGGGTATTCCTGTTGTCGGACGGCGTGATCGATACCTGTGATGCCAACGACCAGTTGTTTGGTGTCGAGCGGTTGCAGCAGGTGTTTGCCGACAATCGCCAGCCAGACCGACTGTTCGAGGAGATCGAACAGGCGCTGCGGGATTTCCGTGGCGAGGCGCGTGACGATGTCAGCATGCTCGAGGTTCGCCTGCTCGAAGCCTCGCAACTCACGCCGCCGGCCATGGTGTATTCCGACAGTAGTGTGTCTTGCCCGCTGGATTGGTCGGTGAGTTTTGAGTTTCGTGCAGACTCGCTCAGGCGCTTCAATCCGTTGCCTTATCTGATGCAGTTGTTACTTGAGGTACATGGGTTGCGGGCGCAAAGCGGGGCGCTCTACAGTGTGCTGGCCGAGCTCTATTCCAATGCGCTGGAGCATGGTGTGCTGGGGCTGGATTCGAGTATCAAGCGCGATGCCTCTGGGTTTGCGCGGTATTACGAGCAGCGCAATGCGCGTCTGGAGGCGCTTGAGGATGGCTACCTGCGGGTGCATATGCAGTTGTCGCCGCAAGGTGCGGGAGGCTGTCTGGTGGTGGAAGTCGAAGACAGTGGCGCAGGGTTCGACGTAGAGCGGGTCATGACTCGACCTGTCGACAGCGGCCGCTTGTCGGGTCGTGGTGTGAGTCTGATTCGTCAGTTGAGCCACAACGCCAGTTGGTCGGACAATGGCCGACGTGCCCGCGTGGAGTTTTCCTGGGAGGCTCAGGCATAATCCGCGCATTCTTGATCAAGGAGCGAACAAGTGACTGACATTCATCTGGACCACGAAGTGCTGAGCGCGCTGCAAGAAGTCATGGAGGATGAGTACCCGATACTTCTGGATACTTTCCTTCAGGACTCCGAAACACGTTTGACCCAACTTCGCGAAACTCAGGACCCCGACCAGTTGCTCAGTGCCGCCCACAGCTTCAAGGGCAGCAGCAGCAACATGGGGGCTACGCGCCTGGCTGAACTATGCAATGAGCTGGAGCAGCGAGCCAAACAAAAAAGCCTTGCGGGAATTGAAGAGCTGGTCGGCGAAATCGACGGCGAATTTGCCATCGTCCGACGCTTGTACCGTGAAGAACGCCAGCGTTTTCATTGTTGAAAGCACCCTCGTTGCAGGTTTTTTCAGCACCTGAGCAAACCTGGCTCGACCCTTGCAGCTTTGTTTCTCAACTGTACCTACGATCCCAGTGCAGCGGAGACCGTTATGCCCCTCGCCCCGAATTCGCTTCTTCAGGCCGCCTCGCAGGCCAAGACTCAGTCCGTGTCTGCCAGCGTGCCTGTCAATGCGCCGGCAGTGCCTGCAGAGCCCCGGGATAAGGCTGCAAGCTTTTCTCAGGTCTATGCCAAACAGGCGCAAGCTACCCCGGCGTCCAGTGCTGACGGGGCCGGTAAAAACGTGCGCGACAAAGTGGCGGACAGCACCGGCAAAAAAGTGGCGCCTGACAACAAGTCTGCCGCGCCAGAGGCGAAAGTTGCCGATAGCGGCAAATCCTTGCCCGCCGACAAGCCGGCGGATACCAGCGACAAGGCCGCTAGCGACACAAGCGGCGCCAGCGATTCTGCAGCGGCCAAGGATGCCCCGGTGGCTGATAGCGCTCCGCTTGACCCAACTCTCGATCCGGCGTTGGCGCAGGCGGTGCAATCGGCTCCAGCGCCAGTGCCGGTACCCGATCCACAAACACCGCCAGTGGTCGCTCAGGCTCAGGTTCAGACCTTGCCTCAGGTCGATGCGGCTCTTGCGGCGACGGTGACGCCTGCGCCGGCTCAGCCCGTGGCTGCGACTGATCCTTCGTTCGATCCTGCATCCGATCCTTTGGACGCGATGCCGGCCGTGCGCCTGGCACTGGAGCAAAGTGGCCACGTGTCGGCCTCCAGCCAGTCCCCGACCAAAGCGACACCGGATCAGGCCGATAGCGAACCCACCGCGGCGCAGAACTTTGCCAATGGCATGGCGAGCATGCTTGACGTGCAAGCCAGCAAGGACAGCACCAGCCAGGGGGGCGAAAAGTCCTTCAGCGGTTTGATCGACGACGGGCTCAAGGACCTGAAATCGGCGACCAGTGACACGCGCGTTGACGATTTTGCCAATCGCCTGGCAGCGCTGACCCAGGCCGCCACGCCCAAGACCGCGAATGCGTTGCCGGTGAATCAACCGATCGCCATGCATCAGAGCGGCTGGACCGAGGAAGTGGTCAATCGGGTCATGTACCTGTCGAGTGCCAACCTCAAGGCGGCCGATATCCAGCTTCAGCCGGCAGAATTGGGTCGCCTGGATATTCGGGTGAACATGGTTCCCGATCAGCAGACCCAAGTGACTTTCATGAGCGCTCACGTAGGTGTGCGTGAGGCGCTGGACAGCCAGATGCACCGTCTGCGCGACATGTTTGCCCAGCAAGGCATGGGGCAAGTCGATGTCAACGTGTCCGACCAGTCCCGCGGCTGGCAAGGGCAAGGGCAGCAGCAGGCCCAGCAAGGCCAGGGCGCCGGCACGACTGCCAGCGGTGGTCGTCTGGACTCGGCAGATGAAGAACTGCCGGCAAGCGTGGCTGAAGCGGCTGCCAGCACGACCAGCGTCATCGGCTCCAGCGCAGTCGATTACTACGCCTGATTGCCGCTGATCGTTCCCACGCTCCCGCGTGGGAATGCATCCCGAGACGCTCTGCGTCTCAAGATCGGACGCCGAGCGTCCATGGCGACATTCCTTTGCTGCGCGTGGGAACGATCGTAAATTCAGATCCCCCTCACTACCGACACTTCTGGCATAACACTTGCTCTTGCCTTGCCGTGCACCTGTGAAAACTCGAATAGTGACGGATTATTGGCATGGCGAAGAGCGAAGCAGCAGTGAAAGACCCCGCCGGGAAAGGCAAACTCAAGCTTATTCTCGTGATTGTGCTGGCCGTGCTGTTGGCGATCGGTCTGTCCGTGGGGGCGACCTGGTACTTCATGCACAGCGCTCAGAGCAAGCCTGCGCCTGCAGCCGAAACCGCCAGTAATGCCAAGCCTGCGGCGATTTATGAACCCATGGCTCCGGCCTTCGTGGCCAACTACAACCAGAATGGCCGTCAGCGCTACATGCAGGTGAGCATTACCCTGCAGGCGCGTAACCAGGCCGATCTGGATGCGCTGAAAGTGCATATGCCGGTGATTCGCAACAACCTGGTCATGCTGTTCTCCGGGCAGAGTTTCGACACCCTGGCGACTCCGGTCGGTCAGGAAATGCTGCGCCAGAAAGCCACTGCCAGTGTGCAGGAAGTAGCGCAGAAAGAAGTCGGCAAAGTCGTTATCGACCAGTTGCTGTTTACCAATTTCGTACTGCAGTAGGAACACGACATGGCCGTGCAGGACCTGCTGTCCCAGGATGAGATCGATGCGCTGTTGCATGGCGTCGACGATGGTCTGGTACAGACCGACAATGCTGCTGAACCGGGCGGAGCCAAAAGCTACGACCTGACCAGCCAGGATCGCATCGTTCGCGGACGCATGCCGACCCTGGAAATGATCAACGAGCGTTTTGCCCGCTACACCCGCATCAGCATGTTCAACATGTTGCGTCGCTCGGCAGACGTTGCCGTCGGTGGTGTACAGGTGATGAAGTTCGGCGAGTACGTGCACTCACTGTATGTGCCGACCAGCCTCAACCTGGTCAAGATCAAGCCGTTGCGCGGCACTGGGTTGTTCATTCTGGATGCCAAGCTGGTGTTCAAGCTCGTGGACAATTTTTTTGGCGGCGACGGTCGTCACGCCAAGATCGAAGGTCGTGAATTCACCCCGACCGAGTTGCGCGTCGTGCGCATGGTGCTGGAACAGGCCTTCATCGATCTGAAGGAAGCCTGGCAGGCGATCATGGAAGTCAACTTCGAGTACATCAACTCGGAAGTGAACCCGGCCATGGCCAACATCGTCGGGCCGAGCGAAGCGGTGGTGGTCTCGACCTTCCACATCGAACTCGATGGCGGTGGCGGCGATCTGCACGTGACCATGCCGTACTCGATGATCGAGCCGGTCCGCGAAATGCTCGATGCCGGCTTCCAGTCGGACCTCGACGATCAGGACGAGCGCTGGGTCAATGCCTTGCGCCAGGACTTGCTGGACGTCGACGTACCGATCGGTGCCACGGTTGCTCGTCGCCAATTGCGCCTGCGGGACATCCTGCACATGCAGCCGGGCGATGTGATCCCGGTGGAACTACCGGAAGAAATGGTCATGCGCGCCAACGGCGTGCCGGCCTTCAAGGTCAAGATGGGCTCCCACAGGGGCAACCTGGCGTTGCAAGTGATCGAGCCGATCGAGCGACGCTGATCTGCGTTCGCACACATTCGCTTTTAATTGACGGCGTCCAATTGATTGGTTGCCCGCTGAGGACAAATGATGGCTGACGAAATGAATACCCAGGACGACCAGGCGCTGGCCGATGAATGGGCTGCGGCGCTCGAAGAAACGGGTGATGCCGGGCAGGACGATATTGACGCCTTGCTGGCCGCCGATGCGGCGAGTTCCTCGTCCTCCAGTCGTATGGCAATGGAAGAGTTCGGCAGCGTGCCGAAGAACCACGAGCCAGTGACCCTCGACGGTCCTAACCTGGACGTGATTCTGGACATCCCGGTGTCGATTTCCATGGAAGTCGGCAGCACCGATATCAACATTCGTAACCTGCTGCAGCTCAACCAGGGCTCGGTGATCGAACTTGACCGTCTGGCCGGCGAGCCGCTGGACGTGCTGGTCAATGGCACGCTCATCGCTCACGGCGAAGTGGTGGTGGTCAACGAGAAGTTCGGCATCCGCCTGACCGACGTGATCAGCCCAAGCGAACGCATCAAGAAGCTGCGCTGAGTGAAGGCGTTTCTCGGCGTATTGCTGGCCTTGCCGCTCAGTGCATGGGCGGCGGAACCGGTAGCGGCGGTCGCGACACCTGCGGTCGGCAGCGGCGTGGCCGGGCAGTTGACTCAGCTGGTGCTGGGTTTGCTGCTGGTGCTGGGCCTGATCTTCTTCCTCGCCTGGTTGTTGCGCCGCGTCCAGCAGGCGGGTCCTGCCGGCAAAGGGCAAGTGATCGAGCTGATCGGCTCGCGCGCCCTCGGGCCGCGTGATCGCCTGGTGCTGGTGCAAGTCGGTAACGAGCAGATTCTGCTTGGACTGACCCCGGGCACCATTACCCCGTTGCATGTGCTCAAGGAGCCGGTGCAAGTGCCGAGCACCGAGCAGGCGACCCCCGAGTTTGCCCAGCGCCTGATGGAGTTGCTGGGTAAAGATAAGGATAAGAAGTAATGCCGTTGCGCATCCTGTTGACACTGGTCCTGATGCTGGCCGCGCCGTTGGCGTTCGCTGCCGACCCGCTGTCGATTCCGGCGATCACCCTGGGCACGAACGCCAATGGCGCTCAGGAATACTCGGTCAGCCTGCAAATCCTGCTGATCATGACCGCGCTGAGCTTCATCCCGGCGTTCGTCATGCTGATGACCAGTTTCACCCGGATCATTATCGTGTTCTCGATCCTGCGTCAGGCCCTGGGCTTGCAGCAGACGCCGTCGAACCAGATCCTCACCGGCATGGCGCTGTTTCTGACCATGTTCATCATGGCGCCGGTCTTTGATCGGGTGAATCAGGATGCCTTGCAGCCGTATCTGGCCGAAAAACTTACGGCTCAGGATGCGGTAATCAAGGCGCAAGTACCGATCAAGGACTTCATGCTGGCGCAGACCCGCAGCAGTGACCTTGAGCTGTTCATGCGCCTGTCCAAGCGCACCGACATCGCGACGCCGGATCAGGCGCCGCTGACCATTCTGGTGCCGGCTTTCGTGACCTCGGAATTGAAAACCGCATTCCAGATTGGCTTCATGATCTTCATTCCGTTCCTGATCATCGACCTGGTCGTTGCCAGTGTGCTGATGGCCATGGGCATGATGATGCTCTCGCCGCTGATCATTTCGCTGCCGTTCAAGATCATGCTGTTTGTGCTGGTGGATGGCTGGGCGTTGATCATCGGTACGCTGGCGAGCAGTTTCGGCGGTGTTTAGGCATAAGTGGGCGGGTAGGGCGATATGACTCCTGAAGTTGCGGTAGACCTGTTCCGTGAGGCGCTTTGGCTGACCACCATGATGGTCGCCATATTGGTCGTTCCGAGTTTGCTGGTGGGCCTGCTGGTGGCGATGTTTCAGGCGGCCACGCAGATCAACGAACAGACCTTGAGCTTTCTGCCGCGTTTGCTGGTGATGTTGATCACGCTGATCGTTGCCGGTCCGTGGCTGATACAAACCTTCATGGAATACATCTTGCGCTTGTACACCAGCATTCCGCAGTTGATCGGCTAAACCATGTCATTGCTGGCGCTGACCGACGCGCAAATCAGTACCTGGGTGGCCAGCTTCATGCTGCCGCTATTTCGGGTTGGCGCGGTGCTGACGACCATGCCGGTCTTCGGCACGACCCTGGTGCCCAAGCGTATCCGATTGTATTTCGCAGTGGCGATAACGGTGGTCATCGCGCCGGGCCTGCCGCCGATGCCGCAGGTCAATCCGCTGGACTTGAGCGGTCTGCTGCTGATTGCCGAGCAAATCCTGATTGGCGCGCTGCTGGGGTTCTCCTTGCAGTTGTTCTTTCAGGCGTTCGTGGTGGCCGGGCAGATTGTTTCGATCCAGATGGGCATGGGCTTCGCGTCCATGGTCGACCCCACCAACGGCGTGTCGGCGGCCGTCATCGGGCAGTTTTTGACGATGCTGGTGACGTTGTTGTTTCTGGGGATGAATGGCCATCTGGTGGTGTTTGAAGTCCTCACGGAAAGCTTCACGACCCTGCCGGTGGGCAGTGGCATGCTGGTCAATCATTTCTGGGAAATGGCCGGCAAGATGGGCTGGGTGCTGGGGGCGGCGATGCTGCTGGTATTGCCGGCAATCACCGCGCTGCTGGTAGTCAACATTGCCTTCGGGGTCATGACTCGTGCGGCGCCGCAACTGAATATCTTCTCTATCGGTTTTCCGCTGACCCTGGTGCTGGGCCTGGTGATTTTCTGGGTCAGCCTGGGGGACATTCTCAACCAGTATCAACCGTTGGCCGTCGAGGCCTTGCAGTTGTTGCGTGATATGGCACAGGCGCGCTGAGTCATGGCTGAAAGCGAGAGCGGTCAGGACAAGACAGAAGACCCCACGGACAAGCGCAAAAGGGACTCCCGCGAAAAGGGCGAGATCGCGCGCTCCAAAGAGCTCAATACTCTGGCGGTGATGCTGGCCGGGGCGGGCGGGTTGCTGATCTACGGCGGCGGTCTGGCGCTGGACCTGCTGGAAATCATGCGCCTGAACTTCTCCTTGCCGCGTGAAGTGGTGCTGACCCCGGACGCCATGGGCCTGTATTTGCTGAAGTCGGGCAAGATCGCGATTATCGCGGTGCAACCGGTGCTGCTGACCTTGTTGCTGGCGGCGATCATTGGCCCGATTTCCCTGGGCGGCTGGTTGTTCGCCGGCAGTAGCCTGGCACCCAAGTTCAGTCGAATGAACCCGGCCAACGGCCTCAAGCGGATGTTTTCGTCCACGGCGCTGATCGAGCTGCTCAAGGCCCTGGCAAAATTCCTGCTGGTGCTGTTCGTCGCGCTGAGCGTGCTGCGCTCGGACATCGACGATTTGTTGCGAATCGCCCATGAGCCGCTGGAGCAGGCGATTATTCACAGTGTGCAGCTGGTGGGCTGGAGCACCTTGTGGATGGCGTGCGGGTTGATTCTGATCGCGGCGGTCGATGTGCCGGTTCAGCTTTACCAGAGTCACAAAAAACTGCTGATGACCAAGCAGGAGGTGCGCGACGAGCATAAGGATCAGGAAGGTCGCCCCGAGGTCAAACAGCGGATTCGCCAGTTGCAGCGCGAGATGTCCCAGCGGCGGATGATGGCGGCCATTCCTGAGGCTGATGTGGTCATTACCAACCCGACCCACTATGCGGTGGCGCTCAAGTACGATCCGGAGAAGGGTGGGGCGCCGATGCTGGTGGCCAAGGGCAGCGACTTCCTGGCGCTGAAGATCCGCGAAATCGCGGTGGCTAATGAGGTCTTGCTGCTTGAGTCGCCGGCTCTGGCGCGTTCGATCTAC
The DNA here is from genome assembly GCF_018986375.1 of Pseudomonas sp. CVAP#3. NCBI lineage: Bacteria > Pseudomonadati > Pseudomonadota > Gammaproteobacteria > Pseudomonadales > Pseudomonadaceae > Pseudomonas > Pseudomonas sp. CVAP#3. Next base: position 94,937 of record NZ_JAHMSC010000003.1, on the reverse strand, counting down.
TATTCCACCGAGCTTGATCAGGAAATTCCTGGTGGGCTCTATCTGGCGGTTGCTCAGGTGTTGGCTTACGTTTATCAGATCCGTCAGTACCGTGCTGGCAAGGGTAAGCGTCCGGATCCGCTCAAGGATGAATTGCCGATTCCGCCGGATCTGCGCCGGGATTCTTGACCGGCTTATGCTGATCAAAATTGTGGGGGCTGGCTTGCGTGCGATGGCGGCCTGACAGCCGACCTATCTTTTGCAGGTGTACATATCCATTCCTGCGGTAATGGCGACTTATGGTTCCGCTCTTACAGCGTGTCACTTTGGCAAACGCCCCAAAGTAACCAAAGGTCTCGCCCCAAGCGTACGGCGCCTCGCCTAGGCTCGGCGTTCCCTCGCTCCGGCATTCATCAGGGGGCATCGCCTACGGTCGGCTTCGCTTCGACCTCCTCTCGATGTGTTCGACTGCGTCGAACGGCGCTGCGCGCCTTCCCCCTGATGAACGCCTCCACTCGGCCTCCCGACGGGGCGGGTGGATCAAGATCAAGAGCTGCAGGCGAGCTAACGCTCGGCCTGTTGAGTGGGGGGGATCGTTCCCCGGAGCGTGGGAGCGATCCGCGGTGGGTGGGTTAATGCTCGGCTTTTTGATGGTTGTTCGATGCGGCTATGACTTTCACCACGTCATCGATCACCGCCTTGCTCATCTCCTGCAAATAATGCGATGCCCAAGCATAACGGTCCTTATCGCGTTCCATCGCCGCATCTTCGGCCAGCATCTTGGAGAGGTGGAGCAAGTCGGACACGTGGGACAAGGCTTCGTGGATCGAGACGCCGCTGTTGACGCGGAACAGGGCTTGATCGTTGTGGATGGAAAAGGGGGTGAGGCCGGCGGTTTTTAAATCGTGGAGGTGCGAAGATTTGTTCATGGCGAGGTTCTCACTTACTGGTTAGAGCGGCCTCGTTTACTCAATCGGGTTTCCACGCCCGGTCGCTGATTTGGCAGCGACCACCGAAGACTAGCGATGCCACTTCCGAGGGGCAACCTTGAAAGCTTGTCGGACAAATCCCGGTGTTTTCCAGATTTGTGGCTGAATTCTTAGGATGGGCGTTGAATATTCCGGCCTCTTCGCGAGCAAGTCTTGCTCCTGCGGATGTGAGTGATCTGTAGGAGCAAGGCTTGCCCGCGATGGCGTCTGTCCGGTCGCTGAAAAACTCCCGATAAACCCCGCTGTTTCAAGCCCCCCCGCAAAAGTTGGAAGGCTTCTTGCAATAGCCGGCCTGCGCCTGCTTCAGGCGTCAAAAGTTTGCTTCAAGGAACGGGGAATACCGGTGGATCGCTCTCAGTTAATCAACAGTGCCCGCAGCAACTTGGCAGACCTCAGTCGAGGCAATCTGGGTGTGCCGCTGTTGCTGTTGGTCATGCTGGCGATGATGATGTTGCCGGTCCCGCCGTTCCTGCTCGATGTGTTCTTCACCTTCAACATTGCGCTGTCGATTGTTGTGCTGCTGGTTTGCGTCTACGCCTTGCGGCCGCTGGATTTTGCGGTGTTTCCGACCATTCTGCTGGTCGCCACGTTGTTGCGACTGGCATTGAACGTGGCCTCGACCCGGGTGGTGATGCTCCACGGTCAGGACGGCCATGCCGCCGCCGGCAAGGTGATCCAGGCCTTCGGTGAGGTGGTGATCGGCGGTAACTACGTGGTCGGTATCGTGGTCTTTGCGATTTTGATGATCATCAACTTCGTTGTGGTGACCAAAGGTGCCGGGCGGATTTCCGAGGTCAGTGCGCGTTTTACCCTCGATGCGATGCCGGGCAAGCAGATGGCCATCGACGCCGACCTGAACGCCGGCCTGATCGACCAGCCCGCAGCCAAGCTGCGCCGTATGGAGGTGGCACAAGAGGCCGAGTTCTACGGTTCGATGGACGGTGCCAGCAAGTTCGTCCGCGGTGACGCCATCGCCGGTCTGCTGATTCTGTTTATCAACCTGATTGGCGGTATGGCGGTCGGGATCTTCCAGCATGGCATGAGCTTCGGCGATGCCGGCAAGGTCTACGCATTGTTGACCATCGGTGACGGTTTGGTGGCGCAATTGCCATCACTGCTGCTGTCCACCGCGGCGGCGATCATGGTGACCCGTGCTTCCGGTTCGGAAGACATGGGCAAGCAGATCAATCGGCAGATGTTCGCGTCGCCCAAGGCGTTGGCAGTAGCTGCCGGTTTGATGGCGGTCATGGGCCTGGTGCCAGGCATGCCGCACTTCTCCTTTCTCAGCATGGCAGCCGTCGCAGCAGGCGGCGCGTATCTGTTCTGGAAAAAACACAACATCGTCAAGGTTCAGGCTCTGGAAGAGGTCAAGCGCCAGCAGGACCTGCTGCCGTCGCCGGCGCGGGCCATGGAAACCAAAGAGCTGGGCTGGGATGACGTGACCCCGATCGACATGATTGGTCTGGAAGTCGGCTACCGGCTGATCCCGCTGGTGGATCGCAACCAGGGTGGTCAGTTGCTGGCGCGGATCAAGGGCGTGCGCAAGAAGCTTTCCCAGGATCTGGGCTTCCTGATGCCGACCGTGCACATTCGCGACAACCTCGACCTGGCACCGAGCGCCTACCGCCTGACCCTGATGGGGGTGATCCTCGCCGAGGCGGAGATTTATCCGGATCGCGAACTGGCGATCAACCCCGGGCAGGTCTACGGCACGCTCAATGGCATCACCGCCAAAGATCCGGCCTTTGGTCTGGAGGCGGTCTGGATCGAAATCAGTCAGCGTCCGCAGGCACAATCCCTGGGGTACACCGTGGTCGATGCCAGTACGGTGGTGGCGACTCACCTCAACCAGATTTTGTACAAGCATTCCAGCGAGCTGATCGGCCACGAAGAAGTTCAGCAGCTCATGCAATTGCTGGCCAAAAGTTCGCCAAAACTGGCCGAGGAGCTGGTGCCGGGCGTCGTTTCGCTGTCGCAGCTGCTCAAAGTACTGCAAGCCTTGTTGGCCGAACAGGTTCCGGTTCGCGACATTCGCAGCATTGCCGAAGCCATCGCGAACAATGCCGCCAAGAGTCAAGATACTGCCGCTCTGGTGGCGGCCGTTCGCGTTGGCGTATCGCGCGCTATCGTCCAAAGCATTGTAGGCACTGAGTCCGAGCTGCCTGTGATCACCTTGGAGCCAAGGTTGGAACAAATATTGCTCAATAGTCTTCAGAAGGCAGGACAAGGCTCGGAAGAGGGTGTTTTGCTGGAGCCAAGCATGGCAGAGAAGCTGCAACGTTCGTTGATCGACGCCGCGCAGCGTCAGGAAATGCAAGGTCAACCGGTGATTCTGCTGGTAGCAGGTCCGGTACGCGCGATGCTCTCGCGGTTCGGGCGTTTGGCAGTGCCGGGGTTGCATGTGTTGGCGTATCAGGAAATCCCTGACAACAAGCAAGTGACCATCGTTGCGACAGTAGGGCCCAACGGCTGAGGTAGTGGTTTATGCAAGTTAAGCGTTTTTTCGCCGCCGATATGCGTCAGGCCATGAAGCTGGTTCGCGATGAGCTGGGCGCTGATGCCGCCATTATCGGTAATCGCCGGATCGCCGGTGGTGTCGAGCTGACGGCTGCCCTGGATTACAAGCTGTCGGCGCTGGCCCCGCGTGTACCGAATATTGAACTCGAAGACGAGTTGCGCAAGACCCAGTCGCGGATCGTCACGGCTCAGGCCGAATTGAGCCTGCGTGGCGACGGCGAAGGTGATGCGAGCGCCAGCACCAATCGCCAGCTGTTCGCCGGCCTGCCGCTGACCGCTGCGGAGCCGTTGATCGAACCGACCTTTGCTGAGCGGCCGCGTCCTGCTCCAGCGCCTGTGCATTCTGCCGGGGTCGATCCGCGGGCTTTCGACTCGATGCGTTTCGAACTCAATGGCCTGCGTGAATTACTCGAAGTGCAGTTGGGTTCGCTGGCCTGGAACCAGCTGCAAGGCAGTCGCCCGCAGCAAGCCAACCTGTGGCGTCGCCTGCAACGCATTGGCCTGTCCGGTCCGTTGTCGCGCGATCTGCTGGAACTGATTACTGACATTGAAGAACCCCGCCAGGCCTGGCGCATGCTGTTGGCGCACTTGGCGCGGATGATCGTGACTCCCGAGATCGAACCACTGGAAGAAGGGGGCGTGATCGCCATGGTCGGCCCTGCCGGCATGGGTAAAACCACGACGCTGGCTAAGCTGGCCGCGCGTTACGTGCTCAAGTACGGCGCGCAGAACATCGCGTTGGTGAGCATGGACAGCTTCCGCATTGGTGCCCAGGAACAGCTCAAGACCCTGGGGCGTATCCTCAATGTCTCGGTGACTCACGTCGACCCGGGCCAGTCCCTGGCGCAAGCCCTTGATCCACTGTTGCGCAAGCGTGTGGTGTTGATCGACACCGCCGGCCTGCAGGCCAGTGATCCGGCGTTGCGCATGCAGCTGGAAAGCCTGGCCGGTCGCGGGATCAAGTCGAAGAATTATCTGGTGCTGGCCACTACCAGCCAAAAGCAGGTGCTGACTGCCGCTTATCACAGTTACAAGCGGTGCGGGCTGGCAGGCTGCATTCTGACTAAACTGGATGAAACAGCGAGCCTGGGCGAGGTGTTGAGCCTGGCAATCAGCCACGAATTACCTGTCGCTTATCTGACCGACGGGCCACGGATCCCGGATGATCTACATTTACCGCGCCGGCATCAGTTGGTCAGTCGCGCCGTTAGCGTGCAGATGCAGGAAGAACCCAGCGAAGAAGCCATGGCTGATATGTTCGCTGACCTCTACCACAGCCCGGCCAAGCGTGTCGGCTGAGGTAATAATGAATAGATTTGTATCTACATCGATGGCCTGCCATGCATTGTTCCGAAGTGAGCGCGCAGCCAGTCATGTAGTCCGCGTCTAAGCAAGACAAGGTAAAGAACGAACATGGGCAGCATGCATCCCGTACAGGTGATCGCAGTGACCGGCGGCAAAGGTGGCGTCGGGAAGACTAATGTGTCAGTGAACTTGTCCCTGGCTCTTGCTGAGCTCGGCCGGCGCGTCATGCTGCTGGACGCCGATCTGGGGCTGGCGAACGTCGACGTCCTGCTGGGGCTCACGCCCAAGCGTACGCTGGCCGACGTCATCGAAGGCCGCTGTGAACTGCGCGATGTATTACTCCAGGGGCCGGGCGGAATTCGTATTGTTCCAGCAGCGTCCGGTACCCAGAGCATGGTTCATCTGAGTCCGGCCCAGCATGCTGGCCTGATTCAGGCGTTCAGCGACATCGGCGATAACCTCGACGTATTGGTGATCGACACGGCGGCGGGTATTGGTGAGTCGGTCGTCAGTTTTGTTCGCGCCGCCCAGGAAGTATTGCTGGTGGTTTGCGACGAGCCGACGTCGATCACTGACGCCTACGCGCTGATCAAGCTGCTCAACCGCGATTACGGCATGAACCGCTTCCGCGTCCTGGCCAACATGGCGCAAAGCCCGCAGGAAGGGCGAAATCTGTTCGCCAAGTTGACCAAGGTCACGGATCGCTTCCTCGACGTCGCCTTACAATACGTCGGTGCGGTGCCTTACGACGAATGCGTGCGTAAGGCGGTGCAGAAGCAGCGCGCCGTGTATGAAGCGTTTCCTCGCTCCAAGTGTGCGCTGGCATTCAAGGCCATCGCGCAGAAAGTCGATACCTGGCCGTTGCCTGCCAACCCGCGTGGGCACCTGGAGTTTTTCGTCGAGCGTCTGGTGCAGCAAACTGCGGGTCCGGTTCTATGACAGCCAGCGGTTACAACCTGTACAAGAAGTCGGCGCGTGACGCGCAGTACGAACTGATCGAGCGTTACGCGCCACTGGTAAAGCGTATTGCCTATCACCTGTTGGCGCGCTTGCCGGCCAGTGTTCAGGTCGAGGACCTGATCCAGGCAGGCATGATCGGTTTGCTTGAAGTGTCGACCAAATACGATGCGAGTAAAGGTGCGAGTTTCGAGACGTACGCGGGGATCCGCATCCGTGGTGCGATGCTCGATGAAGTCCGCAAGGGTGACTGGGCGCCACGCTCGGTACACCGCAATACCCGGATGGTGAGTGACGCGATTCGCTCAATTGAAGCTAAAACCGGGCGTGACGCTAAAGATCACGAGGTTGCGGCCGAACTCCAATTGAGTCTCGACGATTATTACGGGATTTTGAATGACACCTTGGGCAGTCGCCTGTTCAGCTTCGACGATCTGTTGCAGGACGGCGAGCATGAAGGGCTGCACGAGGATGGCGCGAGTGCTCATCTCGAACCGTCGCGCGACCTGGAAGATGAACGCTTCCAGGCTGCACTGGCGGATGCGATTGCCAATTTGCCGGAGCGTGAGCGACTGGTGTTGGCGCTGTACTACGACGAAGAGCTGAATCTCAAGGAAATCGGTGAGGTCCTGGGGGTCAGTGAATCGCGGGTCAGCCAGTTACACAGCCAGTGCGCGGCCCGTTTGCGGGGGCGTTTGGGGGAGTGGCGAGCGCGCTGACAGCAGTGTGGGGACACTGCGAACGAAACAGGCAGGGCGTAACGCTGTGCAGGTCTCAATCCGTTGTGCTCCAGACAGTCGTCGAGTGCTCTGCCGAATTGATTGAATGGCGTGTTCAGGTGCTGAACGCGTTTAAGACTGCTTGGAGGTCGAATTGGACAAGAACATGAAAATCCTCATCGTTGATGACTTCTCAACGATGCGGCGGATCATAAAAAACCTGTTGCGTGACCTTGGGTTCACCAACACGGTCGAGGCGGACGACGGTATTACCGCCATTCCCGTCCTCAACAGCGGGAGCATCGACTTTCTGGTAACGGACTGGAACATGCCTGGCATGACCGGTATCGATTTGCTGCGCCACGTGCGCGCCGATGAAAAGCTCAAGCACCTGCCGGTGCTGATGGTCACTGCCGAAGCCAAGCGCGAGCAGATCATCGAAGCCGCTCAAGCCGGTGTAAACGGCTATGTGGTCAAACCCTTCACGGCCCAGGCGTTGAAAGAGAAGATCGAAAAAATATTCGAACGCATCGGTTGATGTGCTGAGCCACTGCGCCACGGGGGAGCTATGGAGCAAAGAGAATCTTCACAGGGCGATTTCGAATCGACCCTGAAAAAACATGCCCACGAACTGGTCGAAAGCCTTGAAAAGGGCAGGTTCGGTGACGCTGTGCAACTGATCCATGAGCTCAATCAGACCCGTGACCACGGCCTGTACCAGGAGGTGGGCAAGCTCACTCGCGAGCTGCATAGCGCGATCGTCAATTTTCAGATTGACCCGAACATGCCGCAAGCCGAGGAAGTCTCACAGATTACGGACGCCACCGAGCGCCTGTCTTATGTGGTCAAGCTGACTGAAGCGGCGGCGAATCGCACCATGGATCTGGTCGAGAACAGTACTCCGCTGGTCAATGGCCTGAGCACTGACGCCCAGGCCTTGAGCGCGGACTGGGGGCGTTTCATGCGTCGCGAAGTCGGTGCCGAAGAGTTCCGCGAACTGGCCCGGCGTGTCGACGGTTTCCTGACGCGTAGCGTCGAGGAGAGCCAGGTCGTCTCGGGCAACCTCAACGATATTCTGCTGGCTCAGGATTACCAGGACCTGACCGGTCAGGTGATCAAGCGCGTGACTCAATTGGTCACCGAAGTCGAAAGCAACCTGCTCAAGCTCGTGCTCATGGCCAGTCAGGTGGACCGCTTTGCGGGCATCGAACATGACCATGAAGCGATGCTGGCTGAAAAAGATCCGCAAAAACATCTCTCTCAGGGTGAAGGTCCGCAGATTCATGCCGATAAAAGAGAAGACGTTGTGTCCGGTCAGGACGATGTGGACGATTTGTTATCCAGCCTAGGATTTTAGAGTTTTAGCATTTTAGGTTTTTTAGGTTTTTAGACCTCAGGAGCACCCCCTTAATGAGCTTCGGCGCCGATGAAGAGATCCTTCAGGATTTCCTGGTTGAGGCCGGCGAGATTCTAGAGCAACTGTCCGAACAGCTGGTCGAGCTGGAAAGCCGACCAGATGATGCGGATTTGCTCAATGCAATTTTTCGCGGTTTTCACACTGTAAAAGGGGGCGCCGGCTTCCTCCAGCTCAACGAGCTGGTGGAGTGCTGTCACATCGCCGAGAACGTGTTCGACATCCTGCGCAAGGGTGAGCGTCGCGTCGATTCGGAACTGATGGACGTGGTTCTCGAAGCGCTGGACGCGGTGAACAGCATGTTCAGCGAAGTCCGCGAGCGTGCACCGATCACTGCGGCTACACCGGAACTGCTGGCGGCTCTGGCCCGTCTGGCCGAGCCTCAAACAGCCGATGTGGCGCAACCGGTTGCAGAGGTGGTTGAAGCACCTGCCGCTGAAAGCGAATCGGGCGACGTCACCGACAATGAATTCGAACTGCTGCTGGACTCGCTGAACGCGGTCAAGGCGCAAGCCGAAGCGGGGACGCCTGTCGCCCCGGCACCTGAAGTGGCTGCCGGCAGCGATGAAATTACCGATGCCGAGTTCGAGTCGTTGCTCGATCAATTGCACGGCAAGGGTCAGTTCGCTGTCGATGCGGTGGCAGCGCCCGCCGCACCGGCTGCCCCGAAAGCGGCAGGCGACAGCTCCGACATTACCGACGACGAATTCGAAGCACTGCTCGATCAGTTGCATGGCAAAGGCAACTTCGCCGTTGATGCACTGGAGTCGGCAATTGCCGCCGTTCCGGCGCCAGCCGCACCTGTGGCCGCGGCCGCCGGCAGCGATCTGATCTCCGATCACGAGTTCGAATCGCTGCTCGACGAACTGCATGGCAAAGGCAAGTTCACGGAGGTCGGCACGGGTTCTGCTGCTTCTGTGGCGGCGCCAGTTGCCAAGGCTGCAGCGCCGGCACCTGTGGCTAAAGCGCCCGAGCCAAAAGCTGAAGCGCCGAAGCCTGCTGCCGCTGCTGCACCGGCTCCAGCTCGCGCAGCGGCTTCACCGCCACCGGAAAAACCGGCCAGTGAAGCCGAGACCACCGTTCGGGTGGATACCGCGCGTCTCGACGAAATCATGAACATGGTCGGCGAACTGGTACTGGTGCGTAACCGTCTGGTTCGTTTGGGGCTCAACAGCGGCGACGAAGCCATGTCCAAGGCCGTGTCGAACCTCGACGTGGTCACGGCCGACTTGCAGACCGCGGTGATGAAGACCCGGATGCAGCCGATCAAGAAAGTCTTCGGGCGCTTCCCGCGCCTGGTTCGCGACCTCGCGCGCCAGTTGAAGAAAGAGATCAACCTGGAGCTGGTCGGCGAAGAAACCGACCTCGACAAGAACCTCGTCGAGGCCCTGGCCGACCCGCTGGTCCACTTGGTGCGTAACTCGGTCGACCACGGTATCGAAGAACCGACTGATCGTGAGGCGATGGGCAAGCCTCGCAGCGGCAAAGTGATTCTGTCCGCAGAGCAGGAAGGCGATCACATCCTGCTGTCCATCTCTGATGATGGCAAGGGCATGGACGCTGATGTCTTGCGCAGTATCGCCGTGAAGAAAGGCTTGATGGACAAGGATGCGGCGGACCGTCTCAGCGAGTCCGACTGCTTCAACCTGATCTTCGCGCCGGGTTTCTCGACCAAAACCGAGATCTCCGACGTATCCGGTCGTGGCGTGGGCATGGACGTGGTGAAAACCAAGATCGCCCAGCTCAACGGCACCATCAATATCTACTCGACCAAGGGCAAAGGCTCGAAGATCGTCATCAAGGTCCCGTTGACCCTGGCGATCATGCCGACGCTGATGGTCATGCTCGGCAACCAGGCCTTTGCTTTCCCGCTGGTCAACGTCAACGAGATTTTCCATCTCGACCTGTCGCGCACCAACGTGGTCGACGGTCAGGAAGTGGTGATCGTGCGGGACAAGGCGCTGCCACTGTTCTACCTCAAACGCTGGCTGGTCAGCTCCGCCGCTCACGAAGAGCAGCGTGAAGGCCATGTGGTGATCCTTTCGGTGGGCACTCAGCGGATCGGCTTCGTCGTCGATCAGTTGGTGGGCCAGGAAGAAGTGGTCATCAAGCCATTGGGCAAAATGCTTCAGGGAACCCCGGGCATGTCCGGCGCCACCATTACCGGTGACGGCCGCATTGCCTTGATTCTCGATGTTCCGAGCATGCTCAAGCGTTACGCCGCACGGCGTATTTGATTCTGGCGGAGCGGGGCGACTGAGCCTCGCTCCGTCTAACGGAGTGTTTATGGCAGTCAAAGTCCTGGTGGTGGATGATTCTGGTTTTTTCCGCCGCCGCGTCTCGGAAATTCTTTCAGCGGATCCGAGTATCCAGGTTGTCGGTACGGCGACCAACGGTAAAGAGGCGATCGATCAGGCCCTGGCCCTCAAGCCAGACGTGATCACCATGGACTACGAGATGCCGATGATGGATGGCATCACGGCGGTGCGGCACATCATGCAGCGCTGTCCTACCCCGGTTTTGATGTTCTCCTCGCTGACGCACGAAGGCGCTCGGGTCACTCTCGATGCACTGGATGCCGGCGCGGTGGACTTCCTGCCGAAGAATTTCGAAGACATCTCGCGCAATCCCGAGAAGGTCAAGCAACTGCTGTGCGAAAAGGTCCACAGCATTTCGCGCAGTAACCGTCGTTTCAGCGCCTACAGCGCCCCGGCTCCAGCCGCCGCGCCAGCCCCGACACCGGCACCTTCGAGTTTTGGCAGCAGTGCGCCTGCGCCCGCGCGTCCGGCCCCGACGCCGATTCCTGCGCGTGCGCCGGTTGCCAGCGCCTCGTCGCCGGCCCCGAAACGCAAAGCCTACAAGCTGGTTGCCATTGGTACGTCAACCGGCGGCCCGGTCGCGTTGCAACGGGTGCTGACACAGCTGCCGGCAAACTTCCCGGCGCCGATCGTGCTGATCCAGCACATGCCGGCGGCCTTCACCAAGGCTTTCGCCGAGCGTTTGGACAAGCTCTGCCGGATCAGCGTCAAGGAAGCCGAGGATGGTGACATCCTGCGTCCGGGCCTGGCCTTGCTGGCGCCGGGTGGCAAGCAAATGATGATCGACGGCCGTGGTGCGGTGAAAATCCTCCCGGGCGACGAGCGTCTGAACTACAAACCGTGCGTGGACATCACCTTCGGTTCAGCGGCCAAGTCCTACGGCGACAAAGTTCTGGCGGTAGTCCTTACCGGCATGGGCGCCGACGGTCGCGAAGGCGCGCGTCTGCTCAAGCAGGGCGGCAGTGCGGTTTGGGCCCAGGATGAAGCCAGTTGCGTGATCTACGGCATGCCGATGGCGATCGTCAAAGCCGATCTGGCAGACGCGATCTACGGCCTCGACGATATCGGCAAGCACCTGGCCGAGGCGTGCATCTGATGGATGTTTTAAGCCTCATCGGGATCATCATGGCGTTCATCGCCATTATTGGTGGCAACTACCTGGAAGGCGGGCATCTCGGTGCCTTGGCCAATGGCCCGGCGGCATTGATCGTGCTCGGTGGGACCATTGGCGCTGCGTTGTTGCAGTCGCCGATGAGTGCCTTCAAGCGCGCCATGCAGATTCTTCGCTGGATCCTCTTTCCGCCTCGCGTCGACCTCGCCGGTGGTATCGACCGTGTGGTCAACTGGAGCCTTACCGCGCGCAAGGAAGGTTTGCTCGGGCTCGAAGGGGTAGCGGACGCTGAACCCGACAGTTACTCACGCAAAGGCTTGCAACTGCTGGTCGATGGCGCTGAGCCCGAGTCGATTCGCAGCATTCTGGAAGTGGATTTCTACACCCAGGAAAGCCGGGACATCGAAGCTGCCAAAGTCTTTGAAAGCATGGGCGGCTACGCACCGACCATCGGGATCATCGGTGCGGTCATGGGCCTGATCCATGTCATGGGTAACCTTGGCGATCCGTCGCAACTGGGTAGTGGCATTGCCGTGGCGTTCGTCGCGACCATCTACGGTGTGGCCAGCGCCAACCTTGTATTGCTGCCGATTGCCAGCAAGCTGAAGTCCATCGCATTGCGGCAGTCGCGTTATCGCGAAATGTTGCTGGAAGGCATTCTGTCGATCGCCGAAGGTGAAAACCCTCGCTCCATCGAGTTGAAGCTTCAGGGCTTCATGGACTGATGGAGGTCATGGACTATGGCTCGTCGCCGTCAGCACGATGAACACGTCAATCACGAGCGCTGGCTGGTGTCCTACGCGGACTTCATCACGCTGCTGTTCGCCTTTTTCGTGGTGATGTACTCCATCTCTTCGATCAACGAAGGCAAGTACAAGGAAATTTCCGAAGCGCTGGTCGGGGTCTTTACCAACTCTGACCGTGCCCTCAAGCCGATCCCCATCGGCGAAGAACGTCCGAAGACGGTTACCCCGGCCAAGCCGCTGGTCAAGGACAGCGAGCAGATCGATGCCGGCATCGCCCAGGCCAGCAAGGATCCGCTCAAGAGTATTGCCGATGACATCAGTGCGGCGTTTGGCGATTTGATCAGCTCCAATCAGATGACCGTGCGTGGCAACGAGTTGTGGGTCGAAATCGAACTCAACTCGAGCCTGCTGTTCGGCAGCGGCGATGCCATGCCCAGCGATATCGCGTTCAACATCATCGACAAAATCGCGGTGATTTTGAAACCGTTCGACAACCCGATTCACGTTGAAGGCTTCACCGACGATCAACCGATCCGCACGGCGCAGTACCCGACCAACTGGGAGCTGTCCTCGGCCCGCTCGGCGAGCATCGTGCGCATGCTCGCCATGCAAGGTGTCAACCCCGGGCGTCTGGCCTCGGTGGGTTACGGCGAGTTCCAGCCCGTGGCCAATAACGCGACCGCCGAAGGGCGTGCGCGTAACCGGCGAGTGGTGTTGGTGGTGTCGCGCAATCTCGATGTACGTCGCAGCCTGACCGGTACCGGAACGGCTAATGCAAAACCGGACGCCGCATTGAAGCGTGCTGGCACACAAACTGCACCGACGACTGTCAAGTCGCCGGGACGCGCGAGTGCCGTCAATTCTCCGTCACCCGGCTTATAACGTTGAGCTATTTCTCGGTTGTATTGATTCGACCGGGAGGAACAATCTGAATGAGAGTCTGGGCAGTCGCCAATCAAAAGGGTGGTGTCGGTAAAACCACTTCCTCTATCGCTTTAGCCGGTTTGCTGGCTGAGGCGGGCAAGCGCGTGGTTGTGGTCGATCTCGACCCGCACGGCTCCATGACCAGCTACTTCGGTTACGACCCCGACAGCCTGGAACACAGCAGCTACGACCTGTTTCTGCACAAGGGCAGCGTGCCGCAAGGCTTGCCTGGGCAGCTGTTGCTGCCGACCAGTGACGAGCGTATTTCCCTGTTGCCGTCGAGCACCGCGCTCGCCACCCTCGAGCGCCAGTCGCCGGGGCAGAGTGGCCTGGGCCTGGTGATCGCCAAGAGCCTGGCGCAATTGTGGCAGGACTTCGATTACGCGTTGATCGACAGCCCACCGTTGCTTGGTGTGCTGATGGTCAATGCCTTGGCGGCCAGCCAGCAGCTGGTGATCCCGGTGCAGACCGAGCACCTTGCAGTGAAAGGTCTGGAGCGCATGGTCAACACCTTGGCGATGATCAACCGTTCGCGTAAACAAGCGCTGCCGTTCAGCATCGTGCCGACCCTGTTCGATCGTCGCACCCAAGCCTCGCTGGGAACCTTGCGGGTGCTGCGCGACATGTACCCGGAAGAGATCTGGCAAGGCTACATCCCGGTCGATACCCGACTGCGTGATGCCAGCCGTGCCGGCCTGACCCCTTCGCAGTTCGACGGCAAGAGCCGTGGAGTGCTGGCGTACCGCGCGCTGCTCAAGCATTTGCTGGCGCAGCAACTTGTTCCGCAGGTGGCTTGAGGTGAATCTTTTCTCTGCCGGGATGGAGTGCCAATGAACCGGCCAGTAAAAATTACCAGCCGACCACAACTGGCGTTGCAGTCCTATCTGGATGCGTTGTTGCAAGACGCGACCGAGGAGTTGCCGTCAGAAGTCGAGGTATTGCCCGAGGTTGTAGAAGTCGTCGAGGTCGTTGAAGCCATTGAGGCGCAAGGCGCACTGGACGAGTTCCAGGCTGCGGTGCTCGAAGAGCAGGCTCGCGATGCACAAAAGCCAGTGGTTGCGCCTCCCGTTGTAGCTCCGGTTGCCGAGGCGCCCGTTGTCGTGCCGGTACTGGAAGCACCTGCACCGATTCTGGCGCCGGTTTCAACGGTCGCTCCATTGCTCAAAGCGCTGGTCGAGCCGGTGGTTGAGGTTCATCTGCCGCCGAGCAACACGCCACCGCCGGTGGTCGGCGATGACCGGCCAAGCTGGGCTGCCGAACCGTTTGAATGCCTGTTGTTCGACGTCGCCGGTCTGACCCTGGCCGTGCCGCTGGTGTGCCTCGGTTCGATTTACTCGTTGGCCGGTCATGAGCTGACGCCGTTGTTCGGCCAGCCGGAATGGTTCCTCGGGATTCTGCCAAGCCAGGCCGGCAACCTGAAGGTGCTGGATACCGCGCGCTGGGTCATGCCCGATCGTTATCGCGATGACTTCCGTCAGGGCCTGCAATACGTAATCTCGGTTCAGGGCTACGAGTGGGGGCTGGCGGTGCATCAGGTCAGCCGCTCGTTGCGCCTGGACCCGAACGAAATCAAATGGCGCAGCCATCGGGGTCAACGGCCATGGTTGGCCGGGACGGTGATCGAGCACATGTGTGCGTTGCTGGATGTCTCGGAGCTGGCGGAGTTGATCGCCAGCGGTGGTGCCAAGCACATGGGTGGCGCTAAGCCGGCCCACAAACCTACATAACAAGCAGCCGGCCGCATACACAGTGCGGCCGGGCAGAACACACACCGCCACAGGCGGTTTTTCGAGGGGTCAGGGTATGAATGATAAGGCGTCGTCTGCAAAGGGTTCCGAAGATCCGATCCTGCAATGGGTAACCTTCAAGCTGGACAATGAAACCTACGGCATCAACGTGATGCGCGTTCAGGAAGTCCTGCGCTACACCGAAATCGCTCCGGTTCCGGGTGCGCCAAGCTACGTGCTGGGCATCATCAACCTGCGCGGCAATGTGGTGACCGTGATCGACACCCGCCAGCGCTTCGGCCTGGGCACCGTCGAAGTCAGCGACAACACCCGTATCGTGATTATCGAAGCCGACAAGCAAGTGGTCGGGATCATGGTCGATAGCGTGGCTGAAGTGGTTTACCTGCGTCAGTCCGAGATCGAAACCGCGCCTAACGTCGGTAACGAAGAATCCGCCAAGTTCATCCAGGGCGTGTGCAACAAGAACAACGAGTTGCTGATCCTGGTCGAGCTGGACAAAATGATGAGCGAAGAAGAGTGGTCGGAACTGGAGAGTATCTGATTGATTCTCGAGGTTGCTGTCATAGTACTGGGGCTCCTGTGGGTAGGGACCCTGGCGATGTTCCTGGCTTACACGCGCAAACAGCGAGAGCTGGCGGCGCTGCAAGCCCAGGGCGATGCGTTGCGAGATCAGCGCATCAAGGACCTGGCCAAGCGTGTCGACGACTACCAGAACGGTAACGTGCGCATGGGTGAAGACCTGCATGAACTGCGTGCGGTGGTCGGCCCCTTGCCGGACAAGCTGGCCCAGCTTGAGCAGCGCGACCCGTCGAGCCTGTCATTCGCCCAGGCAGCCCGCCTGGTGGGGATGGGCGCCAGCGTCGACGAATTGACCCAGTCCTGCGGCCTGACCCAGGCAGAGGCCGAGTTGATGAGCAAGTTGCACAAGAACTAATAGCGACTGCGCGAGTCTGGCGACGGGTGAACAATTGTGGCGAGGGAGCTTGCTCCCGCTGGGCTGCGAAGCAGCCCTGAAACCAACAATTACATTCTTCCAGATAGATTCCGTCAGCTTTTTTGCGACTGCTGCGCCCGAGCGCGGACCGGTCGGCGGGAGCAAGCTCCCTCGCCACAGTGAGCTTGCAACACCTGCTTGATCAGTAATCATCCCCGCGTTCTGTCACATCCCGCTCCACTATCGTCTCCTCAGAACCATGCCCTTGCGGAAACTTGCCCTTGAGTTTCCAGGCAAACGCAATGATCTCGGCAATCGTGCGATAGAGCTCTTCAGGGATGCTTTCACCCAGCTCCATCCTCGCCAGCAACTTCACCAGTTCGGCGTTCTCATATATCGGCACTTCATAGTCGCGGGCGATCTTCAGAATCGCTTCGGCCAGTTCGTCATCGCCTTTGGCGGTGAGTGTCGGGGCGTGGCTGCCGTCGTATTTGAGGGCGATGGCCTGGCGCGGTGGCGTGGGGTTGTTCATGCGGTTTCGTCGACCCAGCGTTGTTCGAGGCGGGTTTGATTGCCTTGGGGCGGTGTGCCGAGGTGGCAATTCAGGTCGCCGACATTCAGGCCCGATGCCAGCAGTTGCGCACGCAAGCCATCCAGGTTGCTTTCGATCAGGCTGGCGGTATAAGGCCGCTCGGCCCAGAGCTGGCTGGAGAGTTTGCCCTGGGCCAGCTGTGCCTGGATTTGCAGCGGCCCGAGTGGTTCCATGTCAAACGCCAGCTCGACTCGCCAGAGCCGTTGTTTCGGCTCGCGCTCGACGGATTTCTCGTGCTGTTGCTTTTCCGGTGTGTCTTCGCGTTGAAACTTCACCTGCAACGGCACGATGTCTTGCAGGTTACGCATGGGGATTTCCAGCTGCCAGGTGGTTTGCAGCTTGCCATCCTCGGTCATGCCGGTCTGTTCCAGGCTCGACAGTTGATGGCTTTGCAGGCGCGAAACGGCTGCAGCAGCCAGGCGCAGTAAATGCTCCAGATCGCCTTCACCTTCCAGGCTTTGCAGCAACCGCGAGGGCAGGGGGAAGCTGCTCGGCTGCGGTTTGGCGCTGACCTGCCCGAGGGTGCCGAGGGCGCTGCGGACAAAGCTTGGCAGCGCCTGCGCCAAGGTGTTGGCGGCGATGATCGCGTTGAAACTGGTATTGGCCGGCAGGTCGGGGGCCAATTGTGCGATCAATCGCAGCAAATTGCCTTTCATGTCCGGCGTCAGCGCAGGGTTCTGTCCGGCGAGCAGTTTGCTTTCCAGAAACAGCCCGCTGTTGACCAGCGCCTGCGCCAAACCTTTGGGGGTGCTCAGTTGCTGAACGTCTGGCAGGTCGGCAAGCAGTTTGTCGACGGCGGCGCGCAGGTCGTCGGAGGTGGTGTCGGAGTCTGGCAGATTTTGCAGGGCGTTGATCAGCCCGCTCAATGAGCCTTGGCGACTTTGCTGGGCCAGCAGTTGTTGACTCACCGCCAGTTGCTCCTGACGACTGGCCAGAGGCACGAAACTCAAGCTTTGCGCGCCCTGGACCAAGGCGCTGAGCAGACTGCCGATGCGTAACGGTTGCGGGCTGTCGATGCTCAAGGTGCTGCCACTGAGCGCGGTATTGAGCACACTCACCAGCGAGCGATAGACCGCCGGTTGCCCCGGTGTTTGCGGCATCAGCTGGCTGGTCAGGACTTTACCTTGCAGCAAGGTGCCGACCGGCAGTTGCGACGTATCGAGGCGGGTGAGGGTGGCGACGTTTGCGGCGATGGCCTGCTGCACGGTAATCGCCAGGCTACTGGCTGAAGGCTGGCTGACCGTCAGATTGGTGCCCAGAGGCAACGGTTGGTTGCTGGTGGCTTGCACCGTGGTTTGACGGCCACTGTCGAGGGTGACCTTGAGCAGCAGTTGGAAAGTCTGGTCGTTCTGTTTGAGCGACAGCACTTGCGCGCTGGCGCTTTGGCCCGCGGCGATCAAGCCTTCCACCGGGGTCTGCAGCTTGAGCAACTCACCACCGACCACCAGCGGGCGCGAGGTGGCCGGCGTCATAGCGGGCAGTGGAAGGATGTTCATCTCGCCGGTCATCAGGTCACACCCTGTCGAAATTGCCCTCTTGAGAGTAGGACATGACATGTATAATGCCGCCCGTCTCCGGGAAGCGTGTCAAAAACATCGCAAATGTTTGACGCAGCTCTCTAGAACAGGCCGTCAATGCATCTATGCTGCATCACTTTAACGGCCGCTCCATTGCCGACTTGAACCGTAAAGGCCCGCGATCTCTTGACCATCCCTCTACTAGAAGCCGTAGCGCTCGCCTGTGAGCGAGACTGGCGGATGCTCTTCGAAAACCTCGAGTTGCGTCTGGGCCGCGGTGACATGTTGCAGATCAGCGGCCCTAACGGTAGCGGCAAGACCAGCCTGCTGCGCCTGCTTGCCGGTTTGATGCAGCCGACCAGTGGCCAGGTATTGCTCAACGGCCAGCCTTTGAACACGCAACGTCCGGAACTGGCCCACAACCTGTTGTGGATCGGCCATGCCGCCGGAGTCAAGGACCTGCTGAGCCCTGAAGAGAACCTCAGCTGGCTGTGCGCGTTGCATCAGCCGGCGACGCATGAGGCGATCTGGCAGGCGCTGGCAGCGGTAGGACTGCGCGGTTTCGAAGATGTTCCTTGTCACACCCTGTCCGCTGGTCAACAACGCCGCGTGGCCCTGGCCCGCTTGTATCTGGACAGCCCGGCGCTATGGATTCTCGACGAACCATTTACCGCGCTGGATAAGCAAGGCGTCGCCCAGTTGGAAGAACACCTGGCCGCACACTGCGAGCGAGGCGGCATGGTGATTCTGACCACTCACCACACGTTGACCCGGATGCCGGCCGGTTACCGCGACATCGATTTGGGGCAGTGGGCCGTATGAGTGTTTTTGCACTGTTGGTCGCCCGTGAGGCGCGTTTGCTGTGTCGTCGTCCTGCCGAGCTTGCCAACCCTCTCGTGTTCTTCGCCATCGTTGTCTCAATGTTTCCATTGGCCGTCGGACCTGAGACACAATTGTTGCAAACCTTGTCACCGGGGCTGGTCTGGGTCGCGGCCCTTTTATCGGTTTTGCTCTCGCTGGACGGGCTTTTCCGCAGTGATTTCGAGGACGGATCCCTTGAACAGTGGGTCCTTTCGTCGCACCCCCTGCCTCTTCTGGTTTTGGCAAAGGTGCTGGCACACTGGGCGTTTTCCGGCTTGGCACTGGTGTTGCTTGCCCCGTTATTGGCGTTAATGCTCGGTTTGCCTGCCGCCTGTCTGCCGGTTTTGCTCTTGTCGCTGTTGCTCGGTACACCGGTATTGAGTTTGCTCGGTGCGGTGGGCGCGGCGCTGACGGTCGGTTTGAAGCGCGGAGGCTTGCTGCTGGCATTGTTGATTCTGCCGCTGTACATCCCGGTGTTGATTCTCGGCAGTGGCGCCTTGCAGGCAGCCTTGCAGGGTATGCCGGCAACCGGTTATTTGCTGTGGCTTGGTAGCCTGACCGCCCTGGCGATAACCCTGACACCCTTTGCAATAGCTGCTGGCCTGAAGATCAGCGTCGGCGAATAATAATGAGGTCTGGTTATTTTTTAACCGCTTTTTTTAAAAAAGGCAGACCCTGGCTTTTCGTGACAACGGAAAGCAACCGTGATGGAAACAGCAATGAACTGGACCTGGTTTCATAAGCTCGGCTCGCCCAAATGGTTTTACGGCATCAGCGGCAAACTGCTGCCCTGGCTGAGTGTCGCGGCGTTGCTGCTGATCGGCGTCGGCGTGGTCTGGGGCCTGGCCTTCGCGCCGCCGGACTACCAGCAAGGCAACAGCTTTCGAATCATCTACATTCACGTGCCGGCCGCCATGCTGGCGCAGTCCTGCTACGTGATGCTGGCGGTCTGCGGCATTGTCGGGCTGGTGTGGAAGATGAAACTGGCGGACGTCGCCCTGCAATGCGCAGCGCCGATCGGTGCCTGGATGACCGCCGTGGCGCTGGTCACCGGGGCGATCTGGGGCAAACCGACCTGGGGCTCGTGGTGGGTCTGGGATGCACGACTTACGTCCATGCTGATTCTGCTGTTTCTGTACTTCGGTCTCATTGCGCTGGGCAACGCCATCAGCAATCGTGACAGCGCCGCCAAAGCGTGTGCTGTGCTGGCGATTGTCGGCGTGATCAACATCCCGATCATCAAGTACTCGGTAGAGTGGTGGAACACCCTGCACCAGGGCGCAACCTTCAGCCTCACCGAAAAACCGGCAATGCCGGCCGAAATGTGGCTGCCGTTGCTGCTGACGGTGCTGGGTTTCTACTGTTTCTTCGGCGCCGTGCTGTTGCTGCGCATGCGCCTTGAAGTGCTCAAGCGCGAAGCCCGTGCCAGCTGGGTCAAGGCCGAAGTGCAAAACAGCCTGGAGGCCGCGTAATGAGTTTTGCTTCATTCGGCGACTTCCTCGCCATGGGCCATCACGGTCTTTATGTCTGGTCGGCTTATGGCATCTGCCTGGCGGTACTGGCTCTCAACGTGGCTGCGCCGATACTGGCCCGCAAGCGTTACCTGCAACAAGAGGCGCGCCGTCTGCGCCGGGAGAACAGCAAGTGAATCCGCTGCGTAAAAAGCGTCTTATCATTATTCTCGCGATCCTGGTCGGTGTTGGTGCAGCTGTCGGCTTGGCTCTGAGTGCCCTTCAGCAGAACATCAACCTCTTTTACACACCGACCCAAATCGCCAATGGCGAAGCCCCGCAAGACACGCGCATTCGTGCTGGCGGCATGGTCGAGAAGGGCTCGCTGCAACGCTCCGGCGATTCGCTGGACGTGAAATTCATTGTCACCGACTTCAACAAATCCGTGACCATCACCTACCGCGGCATCCTCCCGGACCTGTTCCGTGAAGGGCAGGGCATCGTTGCGCTGGGCAAACTGAATGCAGACGGTGTGGTGGTGGCTGACGAAGTGCTGGCCAAGCACGACGAGAAATACATGCCGCCCGAAGTGACCAAGGCGCTCAAAGACAGTGGTCAATCCGCTCCAACACCCGCGAAGGAGGGTTGATCCATGACCTCAGGCATCTTCATTCCCGAGTTGGGCCATCTGGCGATGATTCTCGCCCTGTGCTTTGCCATCGTTCAGGCCACTGTGCCGTTGCTCGGTGCCTGGCGCGGTGACCGCATGTGGATGGGCCTGGCCCAGCCAGCGGCATGGGGCCAGTTCACCTTTCTGGTGTTTGCCTTCGGCTGCCTGACCTACGCCTTCATGACCGATGACTTTTCGGTGGGGTATGTCGCCAACAACTCCAACAGCGCCTTGCCGTGGTACTACAAGTTCAGCGCGGTGTGGGGTGCCCACGAAGGTTCCTTGTTGCTCTGGGCCTTGATTCTCGGCGGCTGGACCTTCGCCGTGTCGATCTTCTCCCGGCAGTTGCCGCAGGTCATGCTGGCTCGCGTGCTGGCGGTGATGGGCATGATCAGCACCGGTTTCCTGCTGTTTCTGATTCTCACCTCGAACCCGTTCGCACGGATTCTGCCGCAGATTCCTACTGATGGTCATGACCTCAATCCGTTGCTGCAAGACATTGGGCTGATCGTTCACCCACCGATGCTCTACATGGGTTATGTCGGTTTCTCGGTGGCGTTCGCCTTCGCTATTGCCGCCTTGCTCGGTGGGCGTCTGGATGCGGCGTGGGCCCGTTGGTCGCGGCCCTGGACCATCGTCGCCTGGGCGTTCCTCGGTATCGGCATCACCCTCGGCTCCTGGTGGGCCTATTACGAACTCGGCTGGGGCGGCTGGTGGTTCTGGGACCCGGTGGAAAACGCCTCGTTCATGCCTTGGCTGGTCGGTACGGCGCTGATTCACTCGTTGGCGGTGACTGAAAAACGCGGTGTGTTCAAAAGCTGGACCGTGTTGCTGGCCATTGCCGCGTTCTCGCTGAGCCTGCTGGGAACCTTCCTGGTACGTTCCGGTGTGCTGACCTCGGTGCACGCGTTTGCCTCGGACCCTGCGCGGGGCGTGTTCATCCTGATCTTCCTGCTGTTTGTGGTCGGCGGTTCGCTGACGCTGTTCGCCCTGCGTGCCCCAGTGGTCAAGAGCCATGTCGGCTTCAACCTGTGGTCGCGTGAAACCCTGCTGCTGGGCAACAACCTGGTGCTGGTGGTCGCGGCTTCGATGATTCTGCTCGGCACCTTGTACCCGCTGGTGCTCGATGCCCTGAGCGGCGCCAAGATGTCGGTCGGCCCGCCGTATTTCAATGCGTTGTTCATTCCGTTGATGGCGTTGCTGATGGTGGTGATGGCCGTCGGTGTGCTGGTGCGCTGGAAAGATACGCCGGTGAAGTGGCTGATGAACATGCTGACCCCGGTGTTGCTCGGCAGCGCTGCTTTGGCGGTCGTCGCCGGGATCGCTTATGGCGACTTCAACTGGGCCGTGCTGGCGACCTTCATGCTTGCGGCCTGGGTGTTGCTGGCCGGTGTGCGTGACATTTTCGACAAGACGCGCAACAAGGGCCTGATCAAAGGCCTGCCGAGCCTGACCCGCAGCTATTGGGGCATGCAGGTTGCGCATCTCGGTATCGCCGTATGCGCCTTGGGTGTGGTGCTTTCGAGCCAGAACAGCGCCGAGCGCGATCTGCGCCTGGCACCGGGTGAATCCATGGACCTGGCCGGTTATCACTTCATCTTCGAAGGCGCCAAGCACTTCGAAGGGCCGAACTTCACCTCCGACAAAGGCACTATCCGGGTCATCCGGTCGGGCAAGGAAGTCGCGGTGTTGCACCCGGAAAAACGTCTGTACACCGTACAGAACTCAATGATGACCGAAGCCGGCATCGACGCCGGTTTCACCCGCGACCTGTACGTGGCCCTCGGTGAGCCGCTGGAAAATGGTGCCTGGGCCGTGCGCGTGCACGTTAAGCCGTTCGTGCGCTGGATCTGGTTCGGCGGTTTGCTGACAGGTTTCGGTGGGTTGCTGGCGGCGCTGGATCGTCGTTATCGGGTCAAGGTGAAAAGTCGCGTGCGTGAAGCGCTGGGCATGACGGGAGCCACTGCATGAGACGTTGGTTAATGGTGTTGCCACTGGCGCTGTTTCTGGTGGTGGCGGTGTTTCTTTACCGGGGTCTCTACCTGGACCCGGCCGAGCTGCCCTCGGCGATGATTGGCAAGCCGTTCCCCGAGTTTTCCCTGCCGACCGTGCAAGGCGACAAGACCTTGACCCGCGCTGATCTGCTGGGCAAACCGGCCCTGGTCAACGTCTGGGGCACCTGGTGCATTTCCTGCCGGGTCGAGCATCCGGTGCTGAACAAACTGGCCCAGCAGGGCGTGGTGATTTATGGCGTCAACTACAAGGACATCAACACCGATGCCTTGAAGTGGCTGGTCGAGTTCCATAACCCGTACCTGCTGGACATCCGTGACGAGGCGGGCTCCCTGGGCTTGAACCTCGGCGTTTACGGCGCTCCCGAAACCTTTTTCATCGACGCCAAAGGCATCATCCGCGACAAATACGTCGGGGTGATCGACGAAGTGGTCTGGCGCGAAAAACTGGCGGCCAAGTATCAGGCGCTGGTCGATGAGGCCAAGCCATGAAGCGCTGGATTGCTGCCGCCGTACTCGGCCTGAGTATCGCCGGAGTCGCTCACGCGGCCATCGACACTTACGTGTTTGCCAATGACGCCGAGCGCGAGCGTTTTCACGAACTGACCAAAGAACTGCGTTGCCCCAAGTGCCAGAATCAGGACATTGCCGATTCCAACGCACCGATCGCCGCTGACCTGCGCAAAGAGATTTTCCGCATGCTCGGCGAGGGCAAGGACAACCAGCAGATCATCGACTTCATGGTCGACCGCTATGGCGACTTCGTACGCTACAAGCCAGCCCTGAACAGCAAGACCGCGTTGCTGTGGTTTGGCCCGGCCGGGTTGTTGCTTGGTGGCGTGCTGGTGATCGCCGTAATCGTCCGTCGCCGTCGTGCCGAGCGCACGGCCGGTACAGACACGCTTTCTGTTGATGAGCGCAAGCGCCTCGACCAACTGTTGGATAACACCAAGAATGATTGATTTCTGGCTCGCTGCAGGTCTGCTTCTACTGGTTGCCCTGAGTTTTTTGTTGATCCCTGTTCTGCGTGGCCGTCGGGCCCAGCGTGAAGAGGATCGTACCGCGCTGAACGTGGCGCTTTACCAGGAACGCGTGGCTGAGTTGCAGGCTCAACAGGCCGAAGGCGTGCTTGATGCGACGCAAATGAGCGCCGGGCGTGACGAAGCGGCTCGTGAACTGCTGGCCGATACCGAAGGCGTCGACACGGGCCGGGTTTCCCGTCTGGGCAAGCCGTTGCCACTGCTGGCAGCGATCCTGGTGCCAGTATTGGGCCTGGGGCTGTACCTGCATTTCGGCGCCAGCGACAAGGTTGAACTGACCCGCGAATTCGCCCAGGCACCGCAATCGATGGAAGAGATGACCCGTCGACTCGAACGCGCTGTTGCGGCTCAACCGGATTCGGCCGAAGGCCTGTATTTCCTGGGGCGTACCTACATGGCTCAGGACCGCCCTGGCGACGCTGCGAAGATCTTCGAGCGCACCGTGGCATTGGCTGGCCGTCAGCCCGAATTGCTCGGCCAGTGGGCCCAGGCGCAGTATTTTGCCGACAACAAAAAGTGGTCGGAGAAGATCCAGGCGCTGACCGACGAAGCACTCAAGGCCGATCCTAAAGAAGTCACCAGCCTTGGACTGTTGGGTATCGCGGCTTTCGAAGGCGAGCGTTATCAGGAGGCCATCGACTACTGGGGGCGTCTGTTGGCGCAACTGCCACCCGAAGATAACTCGCGCAGCGCACTGGAAGGTGGCATTGCTCGGGCAACCGAAAAACTGCAAGCGAACGGCGCTACTGTCGCCAAGGCGCCAGTCGTAGCGGCCAAGCCGGCAGCGTTGCTGAAAGTGACGGTTGATCTGGCGGCGAACGTGAAAGCCAAGGTACAGCCAGGTGACAGCGTGTTCATCTTCGCTCGCGCAACCTCGGGTCCACCGGCACCATTGGCAGCCAAACGCCTGACTGTTGCCGATCTGCCAGCGACCGTCGAGCTGGGCGATGCCGACGCAATGATGCCGCAATTGAAACTGTCGAACTTTCCTGAAGTCCAACTGGTCGCGCGCGTATCCCGTGCCGGCCAGCCGACTGCCGGTGAGTGGGTCGGTCGCAGCGAGCCTTTGGCCAGCAGCACTACCGCGCCGCAACAATTGACCATCGACAGCCCAGACAAATAATCAGGAATCCGCTATGACCGCCATCGCTCGTATCACCCTGCTCGGTCTTGTCTTGGGGTTAAGTGCGTGCGCGGTCCAGCCGCCGTCACATGAAGAGCGGTTGCCGCCGATTCCGTCATCGTACCCAGGCAGCAAACCGACGACCGCCCCTGGCAAATCGGTGACCCCAAACAAGCCCGGCAAACCACAGCCGCGCACCTCCGCAAGCTTCGCACCACCACCCGGCGGCAACAGCCACTGGGATGCGAAACTCGGCGTTTACGTCCTCGACGACCAGACCGACACCTTCTACCGCCAGCGCACCTACTACCGCTGGAACAACGGCTGGAGTCGTTCGATCAGCCCGAACGGGCCGTGGGAAGAGATCGACATCCATGGCGTACCACCAGGATTGGGCAAGCAATACAGTCAGTAACGAAAACGGCGACCCAGGGGTCGCCGTTTTGCATTGTGCGCCAGGCATGGCGTACAGGTTGAAACTGGCACGAATAGTGATTACTCATTGACTGACGATTGTTGAACAATCCTGAGGCGATGAGTATGAGTAGCGGACTGTCCCTGGCTGACCACATCACACTGGAGTTGCGCGCCGATATCATTGGCGGTCGTTTGCTGCCGGGGCGGGCGTTGGTGGAAGGCGATCTGGTGGTTGCCTACAACGCCTCGCGCAATACCATCCGCGAAGCGCTGCACCGCTTGGGGCAGGAAGGCCTGACCCTTTATGTCCGAAATAAAGGCGTGATGGTTCGCCAGCTCAGCGCCGATCAGGTGCGCGACCTGTTTCAGGTCCGACGCACGCTGGAGCTACAGGCCATCAGCGCCAGCCGACCGCTGCGCGAATACCAATCCGACCACATGATCGAAGCCATTGAAGCCGCGCAACTGGCCCGCGAGCGTGAAGACTGGCGGGTTGTCGGTACCCACAGCCTGCGTTTTCATCAACACATTGTCGGTTTGTTACGCAGTCCGCTGTTCGATGAGTTCTTTACTAACGTCGTTGCGCAACTGCGTCTGGTGTTTAGCGCGGCCCCCGATGAATCACGCTTTCAAGCGCCCTGGCTCGAGCGCGACCGGCTCATACACGATCTGCTGGCCGAGGGTGACAAGCCCGGTGCATACGAAGCCTTGAGCGATTATCTCGACGATTCCGAACAGCAACTGCTCGAGTTGTTCAACCATCCTTCCCGTCACTGATCGAGGACTCATGCCATGTACAAAGACTACCCCGCGGCTTATCAGGTCAGTAAGGGCTCGGCGTTGCAGGTCGATAAAGCCTTCTACGAGCGGATCCGCGATACACCGGACGCGCGTACGCTGATCGAGCAATTCGAAGTGCCGATCCGCACCGGACGCGCCTGGCATGTGCCGGCGGGACATGTGTTTCGCGTGACTACGCCGGTGGGCCCGCAAGTGGGGGACTTTAATGTCTGGAATGCCAACGACCCGCGCGAGCGGCTGTGGGCTGCGCGGACCCGGCAATTGCAGGGCGCCCATGTCAGCACCCATGACCGGCTCTGGTCGAACCTGCCCTTTTTGCGACCGCTGGTGACCATCACCGACGACAGCCTGGCCAACTATGGCATCGACGAACACGGCGGACGTTTGCACGATTTGCTGGGCACGCGCTGCGATCCCTATGTGAACAAAATGCTCACCGGCGAGGACTTCCATCACCATTGCCATTCGAATCTGACCCGCGCCGTGTTACCTCACGGTCTGACCGAGTTCGACGTGCATGACGTGCTGAACATCTTTCAGTGCACGGGGCTCAACCACGATGACATGTACTTCATGAAGGCCTGTCCGGCGCAGAAGGGTGACTACCTGGAGTTCTTCGCCGAGATCGATCTGCTGTGTGCATTGTCGACCTGCCCGGGGGGCGATTTGTCGTTGCCGATGTGGGGGCCGAATGCGCAGGACCCGTTAAGTGTCTGTCGGCCGTTGGGCGTGGAAATCTATCGTTTGGAGGAAACGTTGCTCAAAGGCTGGAGCCAGCCAGAACGCGCTGCGTACAAAGGGCTGCACGGCTTGCATATCGCCAAAGCCGAGTGGGAGAAGTAGAGAAGTTTTTGTGGCGGGGGAGCTTGCTCCCGCTCGACCGCGCAGCGGGCGCCATTCCAGCGTAAGCGCTACATCTGAAGAAAATGTGCGAGGGACTGCTGGGGCCGCTTTGCGGCCCAGCGGGAGCAAGCTCCCTCGCCACAGTTCAGTCAACGATCCTGCGCATCCTTGGCGTCCGCTTCGGCGTTGCGCTCAGCGATGCGTTTACGTTGCTCATCGGTCAATTCCACTTTATTCGCGGTGTCGCGCAGCAACATCAAGCCACCGACGATCGATCCGATAGCAACCACCAGAATCAACCAGGCATACCAGGGCATAGGTGTTCTCCTTAAGGGCAGGCCGGTAGGCGAGGGTTTCGCCAACCGATCGTGCATACCACTTTTGAGCGATCAATTTTCGCAGTGGTTCCATTCTATGCCTGATATACCGCAGACGCCGCACATCCTTGTACGCGGCGTCATCAGCGTCGTTTCAGTGCTTGCTCAAAGCCCGGTCAACATCGCATCGGCCGGGGCGTCGGCACGCAGCTGCGCGGTGAGCAGGAAGTAGACAAAACCGACTGCCATGAAGCCGAGGAAGATCGCCCCGATCAGCGCGTTGAACCAGGCCATTGCCACCAGGCAGACCACCGCCAATGCCAGGGCAGTCGCCGGTACCAGTGGGTAGCCGGGCGCACGGAAAGTCCGTTCCAGATTCGGTTCGGTTTTACGCAATTTGAACAGGCTGAGCATGCTCATGATGTACATCACGATGGCACCGAATACCGCCATGGTGATCATCGCCGCGGTCAGGGTCATGCCGCCGAGGTTGATCATTCCGTCGCTATAAATGGCCGCGATGCCGATCAGGCCGCCAGCGATGATTGCCCGGTGCGGTGTCTGGAAGCGTGACAGCTTGGCCAGGTAGGCCGGCAGGTATCCGGCACGGGCGAGGGCGAAGAACTGTCGCGAGTAGCCAAGGATGATCCCGTGGAAACTCGCCACCAGCCCGAACAGACCAATCCACACCAGCATGTGCAGCCAGCCGGAGCTTTCACCGACCACGGCTTTCATCGCTTGCGGCAACGGATCGTTGATGTTCGCCAGGGTCCGCCAGTCACCCACGCCACCGGCAAAGAACATCACACCCATGGCCAGCAACACCAGGGTCAGAATACCGCTGATGTAGGCCTTGGGAATCGTCCGTTTCGGGTCCTTGGCTTCTTCGGCGGCCATGGCCGCGCCTTCGATGGCGAGGAAGAACCAGATCGCAAAGGGAATCGCCGCGAACATCCCGGCGATGGCCGGTGCACCGAACGCATCGGAGCCGGCCCAACCATTGAGGGCGAAATGGCTGAAGCTGAACGCCGGGGCGACCACGCCCATGAATACCAGCAACTCGATGACTGCCAGCACGCACACCACCAGTTCGAAGGTCGCCGCCAGTTTTACGCCAAGGATGTTCAGGCCCATGAATACGATGTACGCGCCGACCGCCGCATGTTTCGGGTCGAGGGCGGGGAACTGCACGTTGAGATAAGCGCCAATGGCCAAGGCAATGGCCGGAGGTGCAAAGACGAACTCGATCAGCGTCGCCAGGCCGGCGATCAGTCCACCTTTTTCACCGAAGGCGCGGCGACTGTAGGCGAAAGGGCCGCCTGCGTGCGGGATCGCTGTAGTCAGTTCGGTGAAGCTGAAAATGAAGCAGGTGTACATGGTCGCGACCATGAACGAGGTCACCAGAAAGCCGAGCGTTCCGGCTACGCCCCAGCCGTAACTCCAGCCAAAGTACTCGCCGGAAATCACCAGCCCGACCGCAATCCCCCATAAATGCAGGGTGCCCAACGTCGGTTTGAGTTGTGTGTTCATGCGTTTCTCCCGCTGCGATTTGGAAAAGCCCGGAGAGGGCGTGTGCAGTGGGCGTGCCATGTCGGTTTTGCACGTCGTAAAGATCAGAAAGCTGTCGTATCGAGGATGTTCGCTGCTGGATGTGCGCTTTTTGTGTGCCAGTTGGGGGCGTCGGTGATTCATATGACGCCATCGCGGGCAAGCCACGCTCCCACAAGGATTGTGTGAAACCTGTGGGAGCAAGGCTTGCCCGCGATGGGGCCGTTCCTGACACCACTGAAATCTGGCCTGTAACCCCCACGTAAAGCCACTCTTTACGCTTTCTTTATGCCGCGCCCAACCCCTCGGTCTCGTTCCTTTACAGCCTTCCTGCGGACAATTGCGCCACACGCGGCAGTTGCCGTACGACGGAGAAATTCCATGAGTGTTCTGGACGGGGTGTCCCTGCTGTTGGCGGTGGGACTGTTCATTTATCTACTGGTTGCGCTGTTGCGCGCGGATCAGCACTAGGAGCGGCTATGCACAGTTATGACTATTGGCTGATCCTCGCCTTCTTCGCCGTGGTGCTGATTCCGGCACCGTTCCTGGGAAGGTTCTACTACAAGGTGATGGAAGGCCAGCGCACCTGGCTGACGCCGATCCTCGGACCTGTGGAGCGCGGCTGTTATCGCGTGGCCGGGGTCGACCCGCAGAGCGAACAGAGTTGGCAGAAATACACCCTGGCGTTGCTCGCGTTCAACCTCGCGGGCTTTTTGCTGTTGTTCACGATCCTGTTGTTTCAGGACTATTTGCCACTCAACCCGCAAAACCTGCCGGGGCAGGAGTGGACACAGGCGTTCAACACCGCCGTCAGCTTCATGACCAACACCAACTGGCAGTCCTACAGCGGTGAGGCGACCCTGAGCTATCTGAGCCAGATGATCGGCCTCACCGTGCAGAACTTCGTCAGTGCCGCCACCGGCCTGGCTGTTCTGGTTGCCTTGTGTCGCGGCATCGGTCGCAAATCGGCGCAAACCCTCGGTAACTTCTGGGTCGACATGACCCGCGCCACCCTCTATGGCCTGCTGCCGCTGTGCCTGCTGCTGGCGCTGTTCCTGGTCTGGCAGGGCGTGCCGCAAACCTTCGCGCACTATGTGAATGCGCTGACGATGCAGGGCGTGGATCAAGTGATCCCACTGGGTCCTGCCGCCAGCCAGATTGCGATCAAGCAATTGGGCACCAATGGCGGTGGTTTCTTCGGCGTCAACTCGGCGCACCCGTTCGAGAACCCGACGGCCTGGAGCAACCTGTTCGAAGTCACGTCGATCATCCTGATCCCGGTGGCGCTGGTATTCACCTTCGGCCATTACGTCAAGGACCTGCGTCAGAGCCGGGCGATCATCGCCTGCATGCTGGCGTTGTTCCTGATCGGTGGCGCGGTGTCGCTGTGGGCTGAATACCAGCCGAACCCGACCCTGAACAACGTTGCGGTCGAGCAGGCTGCACCGCTGGAAGGCAAGGAAGCACGCTTCGGTACCACGGCGACCGTGCTCTGGTCGGTGACCACCACCGCAGCCTCCAACGGCTCGGTCAACGGTATGCATGACAGCCTCAACCCGCTGAGCGGCATGGTCGCGCTGATCAACATGATGGTCGGCGAAGTGATCTTCGGTGGCGTCGGCGCCGGCCTCTACGGCATGTTGCTCAACGTGCTGATCGCGGTGTTCCTCGCCGGTCTGATGATCGGACGTACACCGGAATACCTCGGCAAGAAACTGCAAGCCAAGGAAGTACAACTGTTGGTCGTCACCTTGCTGGTGATGCCGGTCGGCGTACTGGTGCTGGGTGCCATTGCGGCGAGCCTGCCTGGCCCTGCGGGAACGATCAGCAACCCCGGCCCCCACGGTTTCAGTCAACTGCTGTACGCCTACACCTCGGCCAGCGCCAACAACGGTTCGGCATTCGGCGGCCTGAACGCCAACACGCCATTCCATAACCTGATGCTGGGCCTGGGCATGTTGATCGGGCGCTTCGGCTACATCCTCCCGGTACTGGCCCTGGCCGGCAGCCTGGCGATGAAGAAAACCGCACCGATTGGCCAGAACAGCTTCCCGACCCATGGTCCGCTGTTCGTGACGTTGCTGACCGTGACCATATTGCTGGTGGGTGGCTTGACCTTCCTGCCGACCCTGGCGTTGGGGCCTATCGCTGAACACTTGAGCTTGGCCGCTTTTGGGCTGAAGAGCTGAGGGATTTGATAATGAATATGCCCGTTCGTGTATCGAAAAAAGCCGCACCACATGTTGTGCCGGCGCAACCTGTCGAGCAACCGAAAACCGCGATCTCGGCTCTGTGGCGGCCGGCGCTGGTGCAAGCCTTCGTCAAGCTCGACCCACGGCAGTTGAAGCGCTCGCCGGTGATGCTGGTGGTCGAACTGACCGCGATCCTCACCACCGTGTTGTGCGTGATTCCAGATCCGGCTGTGCCGACTTTTGTGGCGGCACAAATCGCCCTGTGGCTGTGGTTCACCGTGTTGTTCGCGAACTTCGCCGAAGCCCTGGCTGAAGGTCGCGGCAAGGCCCGTGCCGACAGCCTCAAGGCCGGCAGCGAAGGCTTGAGCGCTCGGCGTAAGAAAGCCGATGGCAGCTTTCAGGTAGTGCCAGCGGTCAGCCTGCGCAAAGGCGATGTGGTTCGCGTCGAAGCCGGCGAGATGATTCCCGGTGACGGCGAGGTGATTGAGGGTATTGCCGCGGTCAACGAAGCGGCGATTACCGGTGAGTCCGCGCCAGTGATTCGCGAGTCCGGTGGTGATCGTTCGGCGGTCACCGGCAACACTCGACTGGTGTCCGACTGGTTGCTGGTACGTATTACTGCGAACCCTGGTGAGTCAACGCTGGATCGCATGATTGCACTGGTTGAAGGTGCCAAACGCCAGAAAACCCCGAACGAAGTGGCGCTGGATATTCTGCTGATCGGCCTGACCATGATCTTCCTGGTGGTGGTCGTGACCTTGCAGCCGTTCGCCCACTTCGCCAACGGCAACCTGCCGCTGGTGTTCCTGGTGGCGCTGTTGGTAACGCTGATCCCAACCACCATTGGCGGTTTGTTGTCGGCCATCGGTATCGCCGGCATGGACCGTCTGGTGCGGCTGAACGTGATCGCCAAATCCGGTCGTGCGGTAGAAGCGGCGGGCGACGTGCATGTGTTGCTGCTGGACAAGACCGGCACCATCACCTTCGGTAACCGTCGTTGCACCGCGATTTATGCAGCACCCGGCGTCAGCGCCAAGGAGCTGGCCGAAGGTGCGCTGTTCGCTTCGCTGGCTGACGACACGGCCGAAGGCAAGTCGATCGTCGAGTACCTGCGTGGACTTCATCCACAGGCTGAACCGTCCGCCGAGGTGCTGACGGTTGTACCGTTCAGTGCCGAAACCCGCTTGTCCGGCGTTGACTATCAGGGCCGCGTCTACCGTAAAGGTGCGGTGGATTCGGTGTTGGCCTTCGTTGGCCTGACTCGTGCCGAGATACTGCCGGCGATGTCCCGGGAAATCGACAAGATTGCCCAAAGCGGTGGTACTCCGCTGCTGGTGTGTGCCGAGGGCAAGCTGCTCGGTGCGATCCACCTCAAGGATGTGGTCAAGCCGGGTATTCGTGAGCGTTTCGCCGAGCTGCGCAAGCTGGGGATTCGCACCGTCATGGTGACCGGCGATAACCCGCTGACCGCGGCGGCGATTGCCGCTGAAGCCGGTGTCGATGACGTGTTGGCCGAAGCGACGCCGGAGAAAAAACTCGCCCGCATTCGTCACGAGCAGAACGACGGGCGTCTGGTCGCCATGTGCGGTGATGGTGCCAACGATGCGCCGGCGCTGGCTCAGGCTGACGTCGGCATGGCAATGAACGACGGGACACAGGCAGCGCGCGAAGCGGCGAACATGGTCGACCTCGACAGCGATCCGACCAAGCTGCTGGACGTGGTGCAGATCGGTAAAGAGTTGCTGGTGACGCGCGGCGCGTTGACGACGTTTTCCATCGCCAACGACGTGGCCAAGTACTTCGCCATCCTGCCGGCGCTGTTTGCCTCGATCTATCCGCAACTGGGCGTGCTGAACATCATGCACCTGAGCAGTCCGCAGAGCGCGATTCTCTCGGCCATCGTCTTCAACGCCTTGATCATCGTCGGACTGATCCCGTTGGCCCTGCGCGGAGTACGCGTCCAGGCCGCGAGCGCTGCACACCTGCTGCGCCGCAACCTGTTGATCTACGGCGTGGGCGGCATCGTGGTGCCGTTCGTGGGCATCAAGCTGATCGACATGCTGCTGACCGCTTTGCATTTGGTCTGATGATGGGGCTGGGGAGCGGGCTTTTGTGGCGAGGGAGCTTGCTCCCGCTGGGCTGCGAAGCGGCCCCACCCCGGGCCATCGTGTTTATTCAGGCACACCGCATGTACCGCGTTTACGACTGCTGCGCAGCCGAACGGGAGCAAGCTCCCTCGCCACAGGTGATGTGGGTGCCTTTTCTGTCATGAATATTCTCCGATTCGAGGGTTTTGAAATGTCTTCTATGATCCGTCCGGCCTTGAGCCTGTTGGTCCTGATGACCCTGATCACCGGCGTCGCTTATCCACTGGTGGTGACCGGTGTCGCCCAGGTGGCGTTCCCTGATCAGGCCAATGGCAGCCTGGTGCGTGACGCCGATGGCAAGGTGCGCGGCTCGTCCTTGATCGCCCAGGACTTTGCCGGTGATGCGTGGTTCCATCCACGGCCATCGGCGGGCGCATTTGCTACCGTATCGAGCAGTGCGAGTAACCTGGCACCGAGCAATCCGGCACTCGCGACCCGGGTGATTGACGATGCCAACAAACTGCTGGTGCCAGGCCAGGGGCCGGTGCCCTTGGCGTTGTTGACCACCTCTGGCAGCGGCCTCGATCCACACTTGCCTCCGGCGGCAATTGCCTATCAACTGTCGCGGGTTGCGGCGGCGCGCAATCTGCCGATATCGACGGTCGAGCAGTTGATGAATGCACACATCGAGCAGCCGCTGGTAGGACCGCCGGTAGTGAATGTGCTGGAATTGAACATCGCGCTGGAAAAGCTGTAGAAACACAAGATCAATCTGAAAAAAGAGACCCCAATGAGCGACTCCGGCCGCGCCGACGCACTGTTAGCAGATTTACCCCGCGATGGTCGTGGCCGGCTCAAGGTTTTTCTCGGCGCCGCTCCTGGCGTCGGTAAAACCTACGCCATGTTGCAAGCCGCCCACACCCAGCTGCGCCAAGGCGTGAAAGTCATCGCCGGGGTGGTGGAAACCCATGGTCGGGCGGAAACCGAAGCGCTGCTCGGCGGTTTGCCGCAGCAGCCGTTGGTGCGCTCGGAATACCGTGGCGTGATGCTTGAGGAAATGGACCTCGATGGCCTGCTCAAGGCCAAGCCAAAACTGGTGCTGGTCGATGAACTGGCTCACAGCAATGCCCCCGGCAGCCGCCACGCCAAGCGCTGGCAGGATATCCAGGAGTTGTTGTCAGCAGGCATCGACGTGTTCACCACGGTCAACGTCCAGCATCTGGAAAGTCTTAACGATCAAGTGCGCGGGATCACCGGCGTACAAGTGCGCGAGACCCTGCCTGACTGGGTGCTGCAAGAAGCCTACGAATTGCTGTTGATCGACCTGCCGCCGCGCGAGCTGCTCGAGCGGCTGCGTGATGGCAAGGTTTATGTGCCGGAGCAAGCGCGAGCGGCGATCGATGCGTTCTTCACCCAAACCAACCTCACGGCACTGCGCGAACTGGCGATGCAAACCGCGGCGGCGCAAGTCGATGATGACCTGAGTCGCGGCTATCGACAGTTGGGTCAGGCGGCGCCGGCCGTGCGCGGTCGCTTGCTGGTGGGCGTCGATGGCGACGCCCAGGCCGAGCGTTTGGTACGGCATGCCAGTCGGGTTGCGCAGCGTCGGCATTTGCCGTGGAGTCTGGTGCATGTGGACAACGGCTGTGTGCGCGACGAGCAATCGCGTTTGCGCCTGCAAAGCGCTCAGCAATTGGCTGAACGGCTGGGCGGCGAAGTGGTGCTGCTGCGCGCTGGCGAAGTAGCGAAAACCCTGATTCAACACGCCACCGAACGCCGTGCCAGCCTGCTGCTGGTCGGTCAGTCGCGTCAGCGTTGGCGTCGTCGACTGTTCGGCGGCGGCTTGGCCTCACGCTTGTTGCGCAATGCCCGAGGGCTGGAAATCAACGTCCTCGACAGCGATGAACAACAGCATCAACCGCGTCAGCGTTCGGTGCATTCGTTGGTCTGGTTCGACTATGCGCTGGCACTGTTGGCGACGGTGCTGGCCAGCGCTTTAGCGTGGGCGGTGTCGAGTATTTTGCCGCTGCCGAATATCTCGCTGGTGTTCCTCGCGGCGGTGTTGCTGGTGGCGGTACGCAGCAGCCTCGGGCCGGCGCTGGCGTGTGCGGCGTTGTCATTTCTGACCTACGATTTCCTGTTCATTCCGCCGACCTTCTCCTTTGCGATTCAGCGTGAGGAAGACGTGTTGACGCTGCTGTTTTTCCTGCTGATGGCTGCGCTCACCGGCAACCTCGCGGCGCGTCAGCGGCGACAGTTGGAAGCCTTGCGCGACACGCAGCAAGAGACCAGCGAACTGCTCGACCTGTCGCGAAAACTCACCGCCGCCACCGACCGGCAAGCGGTGATCAGCGCGGCGGCGACGCATCTGGTCGGCTGGAACGATCTGCAATTGTGTCTGGTTAACCGTGACGGGCAGGGCGGCTGGAAGGTCGAAACCGGTGGCCCGCTGCAGTTTTCCGAAGCCGAGCGCGCTGCCGCCGACTGGGCCTGGCAGCACGATCAACCGGCCGGCATGGGCACTGGCACGTTACCGTTCGGTCGCTGGTGGTGGTGGCCGTTGTCAGTCGACGATGGGCCGTTGGGCTTGCTCGGCGTTTGCCCGAAAGAGGGTCAGCAGCTCAGTGGTCAGCGGCGACGCTTACTGACGGCGTTAAGTCAGCCGCTGGCTCAAGCGCTGGCCCGTGCGCAGTTGGCCGACGACCTTGAGGCGGCACGTTTGCACGGTGAAACCGAGCAATTGCGCAGTGCTTTGCTGGCGTCGGTGTCCCATGATTTGCGCACACCGCTGACGTCCATGCGCGGCAGCATCGACAGCTTGCTGGCGCTGGGCGAGGCAATCCCGCTGGAGGATCGTCGTGAGTTGCTGGAAGGTACCCGCGATGAAGCCGAACGGCTCGACCGCTACATTCAGAACCTGCTGGACATGACGCGCCTGGGCCACGGCGCGCTGAAGCTGGCACGCGATTGGGTGTCGCCGGCGGATATCGTCGGCAGTTCGCTCAGCCGTTTGCGCGCAGTGCTGGCGCCGTTGCAGGTGAGCACCGATGTGCCGGGCGAGTTGCCGTTGCTCTATGTGCATGCAGCATTGATCGAGCAGGCACTGGTGAATGTGCTGGAAAACGCCGCACGCTTTTCACCGGCTCATGGCCGTTTGCAGCTGAGTGCCGGCGCCAATGACAGCGAGCTGTTTTTTTCTGTGAGTGACGAGGGCCCGGGCATTCCCGAGGAGGAACGCGCGAAGATCTTCGACATGTTCTACACCGCCGCCCGTGGTGATCGGGGCGGGCAGGGCACCGGGCTGGGTCTGGCGATCTGCCAGGGCATGGTCGGCGCCCATGGCGGGCGGATCAGCGTCGCCGATGGTATCGGTGGGCGCGGCACCTGCATCACCATTCATTTGCCATTGCAGGAGCAGCCGGGGTTTGAAAGTGAAGCCTGACGCTGCCTGCGCTACTCTCTCGCCACTTACTTTGCCTGATTTGAAACCATGAGCCAGACCACGACCATTTTGGTCATTGACGATGAACCGCAGATCCGCAAATTCCTGCGCATCAGCCTGGCCTCCCAGGGCTACAAAGTGCTTGAAGCCGGTACCGGCACCGAGGGCCTGGCCCAGGCTGCGCTGAACAAGCCGGATTTGCTGGTGCTCGACCTCGGCCTGCCCGACATGGACGGCCAGCAAGTGCTGCGCGAATTCCGTGAATGGTCGACAGTGCCGGTGCTGGTCCTGTCAGTGCGCGCCAGCGAAGGGCAGAAAGTCGAGGCGCTGGATGGCGGCGCCAACGACTACGTGACCAAGCCGTTTGGCATTCAGGAGTTTCTGGCGCGGATCCGCGCCTTGTTGCGGCAGGCTCCAGCGGGTGAAGCCCAGGAAGCGGCGCTCAAGTTCGGCCCGTTGACGGTCGATCTGGCGTACCGGCGGGTATTGCTGGACGGTGCCGAAGTGGCACTGACCCGCAAGGAGTACTCGGTGCTGGCGCAACTGGCGCGCCACGCCGGGCGGGTCATCACCCAGCAGCAGTTACTCAAGGACATCTGGGGGCCGACCCACACCGAAGACAGCCATTACTTACGGATTGTGGTCGGCCATCTGCGTCAGAAACTGGCGGATGACCCGACCCGGCCGAGGTTTATCCTGACCGAGGCAGGGGTAGGGTATCGGCTATTGAACGAAGCAGGCCTGTAGTTGATTGTTCCCACGCGCAGCAAAGGAATTCATCCCGTGACGCTCTGCGTCACAGCGGACGCAGAGCGTCCGTGGCGGCATTCCCACGCGGAGCATGGGAACGAGAAGGGGGGTCAATCGCGCTCATTCTCATACCGATCCAGCGTATCCCGGGCAATCTCCCGTCCCAGCGCGATCAGCTCCGGCGCCTTGTAGAACTCGAAAAACCGGCAAACCCGCTTAGGCACGTTGATCAGGATGTCCGGTGGATAACCGGCGATCTTGTATTGCGCCAACGACGTTTGCATCACTTCGAAGCTTTGGTTGATCAAGTCCAGCAACGAGGCTGGGCCAACGTTGTCGATGATAAATGAGCCCGTGGCCGATTTCGGCGCCCCGTCGCCTTCCGGGGCGGCAGCGGGTTGTTGCGCTTCGGGCTCGGCGGATTCGATCCAGGGGTTGATTTCGGCGGCTTCACTGCGCAGTGCTTCCTGTTCCAGAAGCAGCAATTGTTCGGCCTGTTTGCGGCGGAACGGCAGGCGTGAACCGAGCGAGTTGAGCAGATTGTCGAAGCGGCTTTTGAACGCGGCGGGACGCTGGATCACCGGCAACTGATAGTGCCGCTGGTTGGTCGCGTTGAGGTTGACCGCAATGATCAGGTCGCAATGGCTCGAGACCACTGGAACAATCGGCAGAGGATTGAGCAGGCCGCCGTCGACCAGCATGCGATTGCCTTGCATGACCGGTGTGAACAGGCTGGGGATCGCCGCCGAGGCGCGCATCGCCTGGTGCAGGCAGCCTTCCTGGAACCAGATTTCCTGCTGGTTGGTCAGGTCGGTGGCGACGGCGGTGTAGGGGATGCGCAGGTCTTCGATGTTGATCTCGCCGACAATCTTGCGGATCTGCCCGAAGACTTTCTCGCCGCGTATCGCCCCAAGACGAAAGCTCACGTCCACCAGGCGCAGTACATCAAGGTAATCCAGGCTCTCGATCCAGTCGCGGTAATCGTTGAGTTTGCCGGCGGCGTAGATACCGCCGACCACCGCGCCCATGGAGCAACCGGCGATACAGGCGATGTCATAACCGCGCCTTTCGATTTCCTGGATAACTCCGATATGGGCATAGCCTCGGGCGCCACCTGAGCCCAGCACCAATGCGACACGCTTTTTCATGACTCGCCCCTTCATCAAACAGGCTTCAACAATGCACCCATTGAGGGGCGTGCTTCAATCATGCTGATTCCGAGACGCCGTTACCGTCGTTTTTTCGATACTCAATAACGGCACATGGGTATTCTCGCGAGCGCTATAGTTTCCATGGGTGGACCAAGGCACTTTTTGCAGCATTGGCCGTCTTACCTGCACGATTGTTTTTTATACCTTGAGGAATCATTGATGAAAGCCTGGATCTGTCTGCCATTGATCGCGTTGGTGCTTGCCGGTTGCGCAGGAAAATCTGCTTACCGCGACAGTTGCGGTAGTCAACTGGATGCCGCCTGGCAGGAGCTGGACATTGCCAAGGCCGAAGGTTTCGCTGGTACCGTGAGTTACTCCAAGGCGCTTTCGCTGCTGACCGGGGCCAAGACCCAGCAGCAGTTCGAGGCCTATGAGGGCTGCACTAAAAAAGCCGAGAAGGCACGCTTCTATATTCGCGAATCCCGCGCAGGGCGTTGAATTCACAATG
Source organism: Pseudomonas sp. CVAP#3 (assembly GCF_018986375.1). NCBI lineage: Bacteria > Pseudomonadati > Pseudomonadota > Gammaproteobacteria > Pseudomonadales > Pseudomonadaceae > Pseudomonas > Pseudomonas sp. CVAP#3. The sequence continues at coordinate 55,954 of NZ_JAHMSC010000003.1, read as the reverse complement.
ATCTGACGCAATGTCGGCACCCGGTTTTACCGCCAGCATGAGCGTAAACTTGCGATCTGATGCTGGTTGTCGACTTGGGAGAGAGCGATGTCTGCGTTGGTGAATCGGTTGGTGGCCAAGGTGGTGGAGCTGGAAGTGCGTATGCTGGCGTGCCAGGCACGCTTGAATGCCAGCACCGACTCTGAAGCGCTGCATGACTTGCGCACAACGGTTCGCCGTTTGCGCAGCCTGCTGCGGCCATTGCGCGGTTTGCCCGGTGTCGAACAACTCGAAGCGGCAGCGGCGAGTGTCGGAAGCCTGACCACGCCGCTGCGCGACCGAGAAGTGCTGGCGGCGTACTTGCTGGCTCACGGTCAAGCAGACGCAGCCAAGCGCCGAATGGTGCAAATGGCGCAGGCCTATCCGGCTGTGGCCGACAGCCCGGAATTTGCGCAGCTATTGATGATTCTCGATGCATTTCCACGCTTTTTACGCGCCTCCCAACGTCAAGGCTTGCTCAAGGGGTTGCGTACGCGCATCGAGAAACGCCTGGCCAAACAATGGAAAGCGCTGGATGTGGCCCTGCACGATCCCGCGCATGACCGCCATCGCCTGCGGCTGTTGATCAAACGCGTGCGCTATGCGATCGAAGCCTACCCGGAACTGGATCGCTTGCCCAAAGCTGCCATGCCACGTCTCAAATCGGCACAGGAAGCGCTCGGCGATTGGCACGATTGCTGGCAATGGTTGGCCCGTGCCGAGCATGAGCCCGACTTGCTGCCTTGCGTGGCCGTCTGGCGAACAACCATGACCAAGGCTGAAGGTCGCGCCGATCGGGTGCTCGACAAACTCATATCGGCTTGCTTCAAAGCCTGACGCGGATTGCCTTTCGTCGCCGTTGGCGGCCTATCTGTCAGCCTCTTTGGCCGGAATAGGTGCTGTACAGGCGCTGCTGGCTGGTTAAGATCCTTCGATCCTTTCCCAGCCTTGAGGTTTCCATGCGTTTTTCCGATTTGCTCGACGCCGTGCGCAGTTCGCCGCATGAGCTGACTATTCCGGCGGAATGGGCCCAGGGCCGCGCCAGTTTCGGCGGTCTGGTCGCCGCGTTGCAGTACGAAGCCATGCGCGCGAAAGTCCCGGCGGATCGCCCGGTGCGTTCATTGGCGATCACCTTTGTCGGCCCGGTCGAACCCGGTGTGCCCGTGAGTTTTGAGGTGGACGTGCTGCGCGAAGGCAAAGCGGTCAGCCAGGTGCTGGGGCGAGCCGTGCAGAACGGCCAGGTGGTGACTCTGGTTCAGGGCAGCTTTGGCGCTTCGCGTCCTTCCGAAGTCGAGGTGGTGGCTGCGCCTGCACCCGAGATGAAACACTGGGACGATTGCCAGGAATTGCCCTACATCAAAGGCGTGACGCCCGAGTTCATGCGCCATCTGGCGATGCGTTGGAGTGTCGGCGGTTTGCCGTTCACCGGTAATAAATCCCGGGAGATGGGCGGCTGGGTTCGCTTGCGTGGCGACGTCAAGGAAGAGCCGGTCACCGAGGCGCACATTCTGGCGTTGGTGGATGCCTGGCCTCCGGCATTGTTGCCACACCTGAAGAAACCGGCGGCGGGCAGCACCCTGACCTGGACCATCGAATTCGTTCAGCCGTTGCTGGCGTTGAGCACGTTGGACTGGTGCAAATATCTCGTGGAAATCGAACATGCCCGTGACGGATATGGCCACGCCGCCGCAGCGCTGTGGAGCGCTGAAGGGCAATTGATTGCGTTGAGCCGGCAAACGGTGACTATTTTCGCGTAAGACTTTTAGCGGTGATGGCGTTTACGCCAGGCGCGCCACCAGCCACCGCTGAGGACAAAGCGTGGGAACGTCAGGAATTGCTCGACCAGCAAGCGCGACACCGTATCTTTGCGATCACTGAACGGCTCGGAGGCTTGCGCCTCCAGGCTGTGACCGTGGCGTTGCAAGCCAAGTGCGGCGAGCAGGCCGACGACTCCAATGGCGACGTTCAGAAAACTCAGGCTGAACACCCCGGAAACGATCAGTAGAAACGCCACGATAAACAGCGGTACAGCAATCAGGTGCAACACCAGATTGGTCGGGTGCTGGTGGTTTTGCGGGTATGCACGCCATTGCCAGGCGGGAAGGTTGGGGTGACGTTTGCCCATGTGGGTAATCCTCGATCCGTGTTGAACACATGATTGAAGGATAGGTGGGGCGGCGGTCGTCGGCGAATCAAGGCTGGCTATCGGCGCGATAGGTTGTGATGGGCAAAAAGATCGCAGCCTGCGGCAGCTCCTACAGAAGAACGCGATCAGCGTAGGAGCTGCCGCAGGCTGCGATCTTTTGACATTAGAGCTTCAGCTGCCCGATCGCCTTGCTCAACTCACCGGCCAGCGTCGCCAGTTCATTGCTGGTGGTGGCCGAATCCACGGTCTGCTGCACGGTGTTCACGGTGACATCGCGGATGCTCACCACCGCGCGGTTCATCTCTTCTGCGACCTGACTCTGCTGTTCCGCCGCCACGGCAATCTGGGTGTTGCTTTCGCGCATCTGCGCTACTGCGCCGGTGATCTCTGCCAGTGCGGCGCCAGCTTCTTGAGCCTGCTGCACACAGTCATCGGCCTTGAACGAGCTTTCCTGCATGAAGTCCACCGCATCCCGTGTCCCGGCTTGCAGCGCCGAGATCATGCTGGTGATTTCATCAGTAGAGGTCTGCACACGCTTGGCCAGATTGCGCACTTCATCGGCGACCACCGCAAAGCCCCGGCCCATCTCCCCGGCGCGTGCGGCTTCGATGGCGGCGTTCAGGGCCAGCAGGTTGGTTTGCTCGGCGATGCTGTGAATCACACTGACCACGCCGTTGATTTTCTGGCTGTCTTCGGCGAGACGCTGAATCATCTCGGCGGTTTGCTGCACCCCGCTGGAGAGTCCGGCGATGGACTGTTGTACCCGGATGACCACTTCCTGGCCACTGCCAGCGAGGGTATCGGCGGTTTGCGAGAGGTCGCGAGTGGCGCCGGCATGTTGGGCGATGTGATAGACCGTGGCCGACATCTCATTGATCGCGGTGGCGGCCTGATCGGTTTCGCTTTGTTGGCCGAGCATGCCGTGGCGTACCTCGTTCATGCTGGAGGCCAGACGCGCCGCGCCGACATCCAGTTGGCGGGCAGTATTGGCCACGGTGTTGACCACGCGCTGGTAGCCGGCCTGCATGGCGTTGAAGGCGCTGGCCATCTGGCCCACCTCATCGGTGCAAGACAGCGGTACGCGAGCCGACAGGTCGCCGGTTTTTTCGACGTGGAGCATCACATCCTTGAGGGTGTTGAGCTGGGCGAGCAGAAAACGAATCAACAGTTGCGAGGCACCGAGCATCGCCAGCATCAGGATGAATACGGCTGCCGCGTAGTTGGCGAATCGTTCGCCGAACACCTGGCTCAGGCTCGGGCCATAGGCCAGAACGGCGATGTGCTCGCCGTTGGCACGCGATAGCACCTCGGCACCGATCAATGGGCTCTCACCCAACAGCGGCATGTCATTGATGTCGACCCAGCCGTTGGCGTTGTTCAACTCGGGCAATGGCTGTTGGTTCAGCAGGGGGATCTGGCCTTTGCCGAAGCTCAGGAAATGCTCGGCTTCAGGCAAGGCCTGACCGACCGGCCAGCTGTTGATCAGCCGCGCTTGAGCGACGGCCGACTGCTGTGAAGCCTGGCTGCGCGCTTGTTGCTCCAACTGCACGGCATACAGCACCAGCAGCAGGGTGGTGACGAAGGCGACCGCGTTGACCGCCCAGAATTTGTATTTCAGCGAAATGTTGCTAAGCCAGGCACCCATGGAGGTCTTCTCTGATAGCGGAAACAGTATTGGCAAGGTGCCAGCATTGTGCCGCTACTCAGCGAAGGGCTTTTTGATGTGGATCAATGATGATTCTGGTGTAGCGGGTTCAATCAACCGACGGCAACCCGAAAAACGCTCGCGCACACGCGGTGCTGTGAGCCGCTACGTCTTCCAGGCTTTCGCCACGATGCAAGGCCACTTCTCGCAGCACTTCGGTCAGATACGCCGGTTCATTGCGCCCGTTCTTGGGCTTGGGGCGCAAGCTGCGGGGCAACAGGTACGGCGCGTCGCTTTCGAGCATCAAGCGCCCAGGCGCAATCTCGCGGACCAGCGGGTGCAAGTGAGTGCCGCGGCGTTCGTCACAGATCCAGCCGGTGATGCCGATATGCAGGTCGAGGTCCAGGTAGCTGAACAGCGCCCGCTTCTCGCCGGTAAAGCAATGCACCACGGCGGCCGGTAGCTGGTCGCGGTAGTCGCGCAGGATTTCCAGCAGGCGCTGGCTGGCATCGCGTTCATGGAGGAAGACCGGCAGTTGCAGTTCGACGGCCATTGCCAGGTGCTCTTCGAGCACTTTTTCCTGTTGCGGACGCGGTGAGAAGTCACGATTGAAATCCAGCCCGCATTCGCCGACCGCCCGCACGTTTGGCTCCTTGAGCAAACTGCGCAAGCGCTGAGCGCTGTCGGCATTCCAGTCACTGGCCGAATGCGGGTGGATACCGGCGGTGGAGAACAACCGCTGGCCGGTTTCGTCCAGTTGCTGGCACAACTCCTGGGCCTGTTCACTGCCTTCGACACTGGTGCCGGTGAGCACTAATTGGCAGACGCCAGCGGCATACGCGCGGTCGAGTACCGCCTGGTGCTTGTCGGCGAAACTGGGGTTGGTCAGGTTGACGCCGATATCGATGAGTTGCATGGTGTGACCCTAGCCTTTGGCCGGAAAGCATACCAGAGCTGTAGATTTATAATAAAAACCAAGAACTACAAAGAGTTAAAGCTGTCTTTTGATGCCGGAAGAGAGCTTCGACGAGCCAGATGGCCGTCGCGGCTGCGCTCTTTCGCACTCTGCCAGCGCTCCAGGCGCTCTGTTTCTGTCGACCCACGGCTCGAAATATCGAGACGTTGGACAGTATTCTTTCCGGAGAACGGATGACACGACTCCAGGTTTTGCTAGTGCTGTGCTTGTCGATGCTGCTGCCAATGCCGGCCGTTGCGCGGTTGGCGGGTCCCTTGGAAGCCGTTCAGTCGGGCAAGGTCCGCGATCTGGTGGAAATCCGCGGCAGCCGCGTGCTGCGGGTGCTGGTCAATCAGAGCCGCAACAGCTCCGGCGAGGTCCAGGGCCAGACCATCGGCGTTGAATACCATCGCCTGCGAGCCTTCGAACAGTACCTCAATGGCCATGCCCGTGACGGCCAGGAAATCTCCCTCAAGATCATCCCCAAAGCCAAGGATCAACTGCTCGGCGCGTTACAGCGTGGCGAGGGTGACCTGGTAGCACCGGGGGAGTTGCTCGATGCGCAGTCCGCACACACGGTCAGTACCAGCGAGCCGATAGGTGCAAACGTGCCGTTGCTGCTGGTGGGAATCAAGGGCGAGCGCCGCTATACCCGGCTTGAACAACTTTCCGGTAAAACCCTGGCGCTGCCCGCCGGTAGCACGGCCGGTGAGGCAATCAACCAGATCAATCAGAAGCTGGCGCTGAACAAGCAGCCACCGGTCAAGGTCGAATGGGTCGACCCGAGCCTGGCGGTCGAAGACGTGCTGGAGATGGTGCAGGGCGGGATTTTCCACCTGACCATCGTCGAGCAACCGATTGCCGAGCGCTGGGGCAAGATCCTGCCCAAGCTGCGTTTCGATCGTCAGGTGGTCATCAGCGAGCCGGGCAAGGAGTACTGGTTCGTCCGTCGTGACGCATCGATGTTGCGAGCGAGCATCGATCGCTTCCTGCAAACCTATAAAACCCCGTCCGATGAGGATGTGGCTTTCCTGCGTATTTACCGACGCCTGTATCAGGTTCACTACCCGCTGGACCGCGCCGACCGCCAACGTCTTGAGAAGCTGCGCCCGGTCTTGCAAAAGCACGCCCGAGAACAGGGCATGGACTGGTTGAACCTGGCGGCGCTGGCGTTCAAGGAATCGGCGCTTGAGCCAAGCGCCCGCAGCGGCAGTGGCCCGACCGGGTTGATGCAAATTACCCCGTCGGCGGCGCAGCGGGTCGGGGTCAATAACATTCAGTCCGTGGACAGCAATGTGCAGGCCGGGGCCAAGTACCTGGCACTGATCCGTCGCAAGTTTTTCGCCAGCCCCAAGCTCAATGAGCGTGAGCGCATGGCTTTCGTTCTGGCGGCCTACAACCTTGGGCCGGAACGTGTTCAGGGGATGCGTGCCGAGGCCCGGCGCCGCGGCTTGAACCCCAATCAGTGGTTTTTCCAGGTCGAGCGCATTGCTATGGAGCAGGTGGGAATGGGTCCTGTCAGCTATGTTAATAGTGTGAATAAATACTTTTTGGCATATGACCGGGAGCGGGAGTCATTGGAGCCTCAAGGTCAGAAAGTTGTCTCACGCAAATGATCGACTAAACTGATTGTTATGGCGGGTTTTTTGCGCTTTTAACATTATGTTTACTGATTAATATAGCGGTCAACCAACACACACTTACACTGGATGACATAGCATGAGCACACTGATCAACAAGGTACTGTCCACCCGCGCTGGCTACGGTCTGACCGTTCTGCGGATCTTCGTCGGCATCATCTTCGCTGCCCACGGCTCACAGAAACTCTTCGGCCTGTTCGGCGGTTATGGTATTGCCGGCACCGCGCAGTACATGGAAAGCATCGGCCTGGCACCGGGTCACCTGATGGCAATCCTGGCCGGTGGTACCGAGTTCTTCGCCGGTCTGGCGCTGATCATTGGCCTGCTGGTACGCCCGGCTGCGCTGGGGCTGACCTTCCTCTCGCTGGTCGCCATTCTATCGGTGCACATCCACAACGGTCTGTTCATGGCCAACAACGGTTATGAATTCGCTCTGGCCTTGCTCGGCGGTAGCATCGCCGTACTGATCGAAGGCGCAGGCAAGTTGTCGGTAGATCGTGCCATCACCGGCTGACCGCTCTGACTCAACGAAAAGCCCCGCATTGTGCGCAATGCGGGGCTTTTTTTTGTTGCACGAGATTCTTGACACTGTCCTGTCGGCTTCTCTAGGATGCTTGCCATGCGCCGATTTAAACAGCTACTTGCGGGGCGCCAGGTAACTCATCCAGTTACCGATAGAAGCTTGAAACAGGCTTCGAAATACCGCTAAAGCGCTGGTTCGGTGTTGCCTCTCACCTGCCATGCAGACTTTTGAGGCAGAGACACGACACGATGAATGCACTACGCCCCCCAGTACGTCCTGCGCCGATCACGGCACACCCGACCCAGCGCAATCCAAAAATCCTCCTTGGCGGTAATCATCAGCCGACGCTGCTGCGTTATCTCGATGGCTGGCCACGTCGTACCGGCGGCCCGGCAGCGTTCCTGATCCAGTTTGTCGAAGACGGCGAATCGCTGGCGCGTTTTGCCAGCGACAGCTTCGATCTGGCGGTGATCCAGTCACCCAGCGCCGAAGACGCGGCCGAAGTGATCAGGCAACTGACGCGCGTTGCTCGCCAGGGATTGATTGCCCGCCGCTAGGGATAGTCGATTGCGACGATGTATACGAACTGCTCGCCAGTAGGCGTCTGCACCTGGACTTCGGCATCCAGCGCTTTGCCGATCAAGGCCCGCGCCAGCGGTGAGTCGATGCTGATCAGGCCTAGCTTGAGATCAAGTTCATCCGGGCCGACGATGCGATAGCGCGACTCTTTGCCGTGTTCATCTTCGATGGTCACCCAGGCCCCGAAGTAGACCTTGTTCGGATCACTGGGTTTTTCGCTGACAACCTTGAGCGCTTCCAGCCGCTTGGTGAGAAACCGCACGCGGCTGTCGATCTCGCGCAGCATTTTTTTGCCGTAGGTGTACTCGGCGTTTTCAGAGCGGTCGCCCTGCGCAGCAGCCTCGCTGACGGATTGGGTCACCTGGGGGCGGCGTACATGCCAGAGCTCATGGAACTCGGCACGCATCCGCGCTTCGCCCTCGGGCGTGATGAGGGCGGTGCCGGCGGTGCGAGGAGGGCGGTAGCGGCTCATTGCAGTTTCTTTTGGTCAGGAGGCATCAAGTTTATCAACCCTCGCGCAAGACTGTCAGTGGGCTGGCATTCAGCGCCCGACGAGTACCGAACACGCCCGCACCGCCGATCAGCAATGCGCCAATCACCGGCAGCCACAGCAGCCACGGATGCGGATGCCAGGCAAGGTCGAACGCATAGCGGTAAAGGACCAGGCTTACCAGCTCCGAGCCCAGCGCCGCGAGCAAACCGCTGACTGCGCCGAGCAAACCGAACTCGATCCGCCGCGCCTTGACCAGCAACTGCCGTTCGGCACCCAGCGCACGTAGCAATGCACCTTGGCGAATGCGCTCATCGAGTGTCGCCTGCAAGCCGGAAAACAGCACTGCCATGCCGGCCGCCAGCACGAACAACAACACGTACTCGACCGCCAGCGTGACTTGCTCAAGGATGCTGCGCAGCTGCGCCAGCAAGGCTTCGACCTGCAGAATGGTTACCGCCGGGAACGCTCGCGCCAGGTCGATAATCTGTTGATCGTGACCTGCCGCCAGGTAAAAACTGGTCAGGTAAGTAGCCGGCAGGTCTTTCAAGGTGCCGGGCTGGAAGATCATGAAGAAGTTCGGCTGGAAGTTGTCCCAGTTGATCTTGCGCAAGCTGGTGACCTGCACCTCGCGGTTGACCCCGCCGATGCTGAAAACCAGATGATCGCCGAGCTTGAGCTTCAGGCTCTCGGCCACTTTGCCTTCCACCGAAACACCGGGTACATCGCCTGTCGGCTGCGCAGACCACCAGCTACCAGCCGTGATGCTGTTGCCGGCGGGCAGATCGGCAGCCCAGGTCAGGCTCAGATCGCGCTGGATGGCTCGATCACCTTCGGTGTCCTTGCTGACGATGCCTTGCACCGGTTCTCCGTTGATGCTGATCAGCCGTCCCGGCACCACTGGATACAGTGGCGCCGATTGTGCGGAGAGTTCGATCAGCCGATCAGTGAAGGCCTGTTTGTCGGCGGGCAAAATATTCAGTGCGAAGTAGTTGGGGGCGTTTTTTGGCAACTGGTTTTGCCAGGTGTCCAGCAACTCACCGCGCAGCAGGGCGATCAGCGCCATCGACAACAAAATCAAGCCGAAGGCCAGCGATTGTCCCGCTGCCGCCAATGGGTGACGCAGCAATTGGCCCAGACCCAGCCGCCACGGCAAGGATGCACGGGCCAGCAGGCGCCGCAGGCTGTTGAGTACCAGCAGCAACAGGCCACCGAGGACTAGCGCAGCGATGACACCGCCGCCGAGCAGGGCGAAGGTCAGCAGCAGGTCCAGGCTCAAGCGCCACATGATCAGCCCCAAGGCTGCCAGTGCGGTGCCATAGACCATCCAGGTGCTTGAAGGGATCGGCAGGATGTCGCGGCGCAGTACCCGCAGCGGTGGCACGCGACCCAGTGCGGCCAGTGGCGGCAGGGCGAAGCCGGCGAGGGCGACCAGTCCGGTGCCGATCCCGGCAACGGCCGGCAGCAGTCCTCCCGGCGGTACATCGGAGGGCAGCAACTCACCGAGCAAAGCGAACAACCCCAACTGCGCGAGCCAGCCGAGGAAGGCGCCGCTGAGGCTGGCCAGCAGGCCGAGTACAGTCAGTTGTACGCTGAACAGCAGCAGGGTTTCCCGACGCGATAAACCCAGGCAGCGCAGCAGCGCGCTGGCGTCGAAGCGGCGGGTGGCGAATCGGGTGGCCGAGAGCGCCACGGCAACGCCGGACAACAGCACGGCGACCAGGCTGGCCATGTTCAAGTAACGTTCGGCTTTGCCCAGCGCACCGCCGATTTGCCGGTTGCCGTCGCGGGCGTCCTGCAGGCGCTGGTTGGCGGCCAGCCCCGGTTTGATCAGCTCTCGATAGGTTTCCAGGGCCGGTGCCGTGCCGCGCCAGAGTTCGTGGTAACTGACCCGGCTGCCGGGCTGGACCACACCGGTGGCCACCAGGTCGGCGAGATTGATCATCACCCGGGGCGTGAGGCTGTAGAAATTGCCGGCACGGTCCGGTTCATAGGTCAGCACGCGAGTCAGGTGCAGGGTTTTCATGCCGACATCGATGGTGTCACCGACCTTCAGGTTCAGTGCCGTCAGCAGGCGCGCTTCGGCCCAGGCTTCGCCCGGTTTCGGACTTCCACCGGCCTCTTCGGGAGCGAACGGCGCGGGCGCGCTTTTCAGTTGGCCGCGTAATGGATAGATCCCGTCGACCGCTTTGATGCTCGACAGCTGAATGCCGTTGTCGGTGGCGATGACGCTGGAAAACTCCACCACTTGCGCGTGTTGCAGCCCCAGCTCCTTGCCGGATTGTATTTGTTCCGGGCGCGCGGGCGAGCTGCCTTCCAGCAGCATATCCGCACCCAGAAACTCGGTGGCGCGCAGCAGCATGGCGCCGTTCAGACGTGCGCCGAAGTAGCCGATGGCGGTACTCGCCGCCACGGCGACCAATAGGGCGAAGAACAACACCCGCAGTTCTCCGGCGCGGGCATCGCGCAGCAATTGGCGAATGGCGAGACTGAACAGGCGCAACAGCGGCAAACGTGCCATCAAGGCTCCAGAGGGGCGACGACCAACAGGCCGGCTTCAAGGCGGATCAAACGGTGGCAGCGGTGTGCCAGGCGTTCGTCGTGGGTCACCAGGACCAACGTCGTGCCGCTTTCTTTATTGAGTTCAAAGAGCAGATCGCTGATGTGCTCGCCGGTGTGCGTGTCGAGGTTGCCGGTGGGTTCATCGGCAAACAGCACATCGGGTTCGGCGGCAAATGCCCGGGCGATTGCCACGCGCTGCTGTTCGCCACCGGAGAGCTGACGCGGCGAATGGCTCAGGCGTTGGCCCAGACCAACGCGGCGCAGCAGTTCGGTGGCGCGTTCGCGGGCGTCTTTGCGGCCGTCCAGTTCGAGCGGCAACATGACGTTTTCCAGGGCGTTGAGGCTGTCGAGCAACTGGAACGACTGGAACACGAAGCCGACGTGCTCGGCGCGTATCCGCGCGCGCTGGTCTTCATCCAGATTGCTCAGGGCTTGCCCGGCAAGGGTGACTTCGCCGCTGCTGGGCAGGTCGAGACCCGCCAGCAAACCCAGCAGGGTGGATTTGCCGGAACCGGAACTGCCGACGATGGCCAAACTGTCGCCCTTGTTCAGTTCCAGGCTGAGTTCGTGCAGGATGGTCAGTTCACCTTCCGCGCTGGGAACCACTTTGCTAAGGTTCCGCGCAGTGAGAATGCTTGCGCCCATGGAGAGTCCGATGCGTGTGTGGTTTTTGAGTGCTGGCCTGGCCTTGATGTGCATGGCCCAGAACGCAGCGGCGGGTACAGTCCTGATCGTTGGCGATAGTATCAGCGCAGCTTTCGGCCTGGATACCCGGCAAGGGTGGGTGTCGTTGCTCGAGCAGCGGCTCAAGCACGAAGGTTTCACCGAGACGGTGGTCAATGCGTCCATCAGTGGCGACACCAGTGCCGGCGGCCAGGCACGCCTGCCGGCGTTGCTTGTGGAGCATAAGCCTGAGGTGGTGATTCTCGAGTTGGGGGGCAACGACGGGCTGCGCGGATTGCTGCCAACGCAATTGCAACAAAATCTTGCGTCGATGATCGACAACGCCAGGGCCAGCGGTGCCAGGGTGCTGTTGCTGGGTATGCAATTGCCACCCAATTATGGGGTGCGCTACACCGAGGCGTTCGCGAAGGTCTACAGCGATCTGGCCGAGGAGAAAAAAGTCCCGCTGGTGCCGTTTTTTCTTCAGGGAATCGGCGGGAATCCCGAGCTGATGCAGGCCGATGGCATTCATCCGGCGGTCGCGGCGCAGGGCAAGTTGCTGGAAAATGTCTGGCCTACGCTAAAACCGCTGTTATGACGCTTTTCTAGCGGCAGTCTTTCGGCTAATGTGGCGCCCCCTGATTTGGAGCCCCCGATGCCGCGTCCTGCCTGGTCCCTGTTTGCCTACCAACTGATCGAGCCTGACGAACAGCTGGATCTGTTCGCCTGCCAGGAAGTCCGGGTGCATCTGGTGACGCGTCAACTGGAGTTGGGCGGCTCGGCCGACCGTACCCTGTGCGGCACTTTGCTGCCGGCGCAGCCGCGCTGGTCGAGTGTCGACCGGACGGTGTTTCAGGACCAGCGACTGTGCTCGCTGTGCCGGGCGATCCTGGAATCGCAAAAGCGCGGTACATCGCCGATCTGGCCCGAGTTGCGCTTCGAGCTGTAAAGCCCTCAAAGGGCAGTCCATCGACCCGGCTCCCCGAATTCGGGGGCTTCGGTGTACAATCTTGCCCCCATACCCTCTGTTGATCATACGAAGGATGTTCCGGATGTTGCCGCGCTTTCCTGCCGTCACCCGCTACTTGTCTCTTGCCGCCTTGTGTGTAGCGGGTCCCGTTGCAGCATTGGAGCTGCCTTTACCGCCGCCGGGCGAAGATATCGTCGGTCAGGTGCAAACGGTCAAAGCCAAGTACGAAGACACCTTTGCCGATCTGGGCACCACCTACGATCTGGGCTACCTGGAAATGGTCGCCGCCAACCCGGGCGTCGATCCGTGGTTGCCGGGTGCTGGTACCGAAGTCGTACTGCCAACACGCTTCATCCTGCCACCAGGCCCGCGTGAAGGCATCGTGATCAACCTGGCCGAGTATCGCCTCTACTACTACCCCAAAGGCCGGAACGTGGTGTACACCTTCCCGCTGGGGATTGGTCGTGAAGGCTGGGGCTCACCCATCGCCCACACCAGCATCACTGCCAAAACACCGAACCCGACCTGGACCCCTCCAGCCTCGATCAAGGCCGAACACGCCGCCGATGGCGATCCGCTGCCAAACGTCGTGCCGGCCGGCCCGGACAACCCTCTGGGGCCGTTCAAGTTCACGTTGGGCACGCCGGGCTACCTGATTCACGGTTCGAACAAGAAGTTCGGTATTGGTATGCGTACCAGCCATGGCTGCTTCCGCATGTTCAACAACAATGTGCTGGAAATGGCCGGCATGGTGCCGGTGGGAACGTCGGTGCGGATCCTCAACGACCCGTACAAGTTCGGCATGAGTGGCGGCAAGGTTTACCTGGAAGCGCATACGCCGCTGGACGACACTGGCAACCCGTCGGTGGTCGACAAGCACACCGCGGTGATCAATGCTTTGCTCAAGCGTGAAGACCTGGCCAAGAGCCTGCGCATGAACTGGGATGTGGTGCGCGACGTGGTCGCCGCTGAAGATGGCATGCCGGTGGAAATCGCTGTACCGAATACCTCCGCGCCTGTGGCGTCGGCTGTACCGATCGATCTGCAGTAAGCGCTTCAAACGACCCGCCGGGGCCTCACAGCGTCGGCGGGTTTTTTATTGCCCTCGGCAAAATCGGGGCAATAAAAAAGCCGACCCAAAAAATGGATCGGCTTGATAACAGTCCCGAGGGACTATTACTTGCGGCTAGCTTTGTCCAGCATGCGCAGAGCACGCTCGTTAGCTTCGTCAGCAGTCTGTTGTGCTTTTTGAGCAGCAGCCAGAGCTTCATCAGCTTTACGGTAGGCTTCGTCTGCACGAGCCTGGGAGCGAGCTGCTGCGTCTTCAGTAGCAGTCAGACGTGCTTCGGTTTCTTTCGATACGCTGCTGCAACCGGTAGCCAGAACTGCGGCCAGAGCCAGAGCAGAGAATTTCAGAACGTTGTTCATCGTGTTCCCCTTCAAGGACTTTCTATTAAGTAGCTGTCTCCTCAGAGTGAGGAAATAGCCGGCATACATACTACCCATTACTTGTAGTAAGTAAACTGACGTAGCGCAAGAAGCAAAAAAAATTGTAGGCGCGGAATCTTTTTCGAGCAACTTTTAATCGTGTTGTATAAAAATTAGTCAGCTGGGAAGCCCGCCCCGAGCGACCTGCTTGTATAGCTGACAGACGAACATGACTGTTTCACGCTCTAGAGCCCAAGTCGCTCTATATCGATTCGTCTACACTTTTGTTCAGAATTTGCGGAGCGGCTCACGCCTCTTTGTGCATGTAGAGGTGACTTTAACAAGCCCGGTTCGTCTTAAGTCTCAACATCCGGCAATGTTCAGGCTATCGACCAGGAGAGATGTTCGGTCGAGCCGCCACTACGTGCCCTGCGCTGAACCGACGCAATCGACATGATGACAAGTGCGCCTTGAGCATTTCAGCCTTTGGTGACTACTATTCGAAATGTGTCCGGTTGCGCGAGATGGCTGCAGTTCCTCTCGGTGTCCAAACAGACACGGGGTGGCGTAGAGGTTCCTTCGCCGGGAAAACATCGGTAAGGTAGGGGTCAGTTCAAGACCCGCGAGGAGTAGTGATGAGCGAGGCGTTGTCCATCCACCATGACCAGGCTGGTCATCAGTTCGAGACCAATGTGGACGGTCATCGTGCCTACCTGACCTATATGGATCTGGGGAAACAGACCTTGGATATCTATCGTACTTTCGTGCCCAACGCGCTGCGTGGTCGCGGTATTGCGGCGGCGTTGACCGAACAGGCGCTGCAGTACGCCGAGGAAATGGGCTACACAGTCATTCCGTCGTGTTCCTACGTGGAGCGCTACATGGAACGTCACCAGCGGCATGCGGCCAAGCTCTGAGCAGGATCACCGAATAAAAAAACGCCGGGCTTAGCCCGGCGTTTTTGTGTGCGCTGAATGCAGTCAGGTGCGCTGACGTTTCGGCAGCACATCCTTGAGCTTGGCATGCATGCTGCGCAAGGTGTTTTCGGTAGCTGTCCAATCGATGCAGGCGTCGGTGATCGACACGCCGTATTGCAACTCGGCGAGATCTTTCGGAATCGCCTGGCAACCCCAGTTCAAATGGCTTTCGACCATCAGGCCGATGATCGACTGGTTGCCTTCGAGGATCTGGTTGGCCACGTTCTCCATCACCAGCGGTTGTAGCGCCGGGTCCTTGTTGGAGTTGGCGTGGCTGCAGTCGACCATGATGTTCGGCTTGATCTTCGCCTTGTTCAGCGCTTGCTCGCAGAGTGCCACGCTGACCGAATCGTAGTTCGGCTTGCCGTTGCCGCCGCGCAGTACTACGTGACCGTAGGCATTGCCCTTGGTGGTGACGATCGACACGCCACCTTCCTGGTTGATCCCCAGGAAGCGGTGCGGGCTGGAAACCGATTGCAGGGCGTTGATGGCAACCGTCAGGCCACCGTCGGTGCCGTTCTTGAAGCCGACTGCCGAGGAAAGGCCCGAAGCCATTTCACGGTGCGTCTGGGATTCGGTGGTGCGTGCGCCAATCGCCGACCAGCTGATCAGGTCCTGCAGGTACTGTGGCGAGATCGGGTCAAGGGCTTCGGTCGCCGTCGGCAGGCCCATTTCGGCCAGGTCCAGCAGCAACTGACGACCAATGTGCAAGCCATCCTGAATCTTGAACGAGTCATCCAGGTACGGGTCGTTGATCAGGCCTTTCCAGCCGACAGTGGTACGAGGCTTCTCGAAATAGACCCGCATGACCAGATACAGGGTATCGGACACTTCAGCGGCGAGTACCTTGAGGCGCTCGGCATATTCGTGTGCAGCCTTGATGTCGTGGATCGAGCAAGGCCCGATGACGACGAACAGGCGGTGGTCGGTGCCATCCAGGATATTGCGAATGACTTCGCGGCCCTTGGTCACGGTGCGCAGGGCAGCATCGCTCAGGGGGATATCACGCTTGAGCTGGTCAGGAGTGATCAGCGTCTCGTTGGAGGCGACGTTTAGGTCATTGATCGGTAAATCAGCCATCGTGTTACTCGTCAGGTCACGGGTGCCGGCCGCCAGCGATCCCCGCGCGGCGGAGCACAGCATGATTTAAGCGCAGCGGGGAGCCGAACCTTAGCGCGTTACGCGGTGGCTCGACAATGGGCAGGCGCGGGTTTATCCAGCGTTTACTGCGCAAAGGCCTGTCGAACGGTCTCGTGAGAGTACTCGG
This sequence comes from Pseudomonas sp. CVAP#3, assembly GCF_018986375.1. Taxonomy (NCBI): domain Bacteria; kingdom Pseudomonadati; phylum Pseudomonadota; class Gammaproteobacteria; order Pseudomonadales; family Pseudomonadaceae; genus Pseudomonas; species Pseudomonas sp. CVAP#3. Next base: position 40,091 of record NZ_JAHMSC010000003.1, on the reverse strand, counting down.
TGGCATGCTGGTCGAGCCATTTGAGGGCCAGCGCATCGACGCCTTGCTGTTCAACCTGGGGCTTTTGCTGACGGCAAAAACGTTCGATCTGACAGACCTGCTCGCCCATCCGCGCTTTAAACAGGGTCTGTTCGTCAATGAACGCGATGCCGACCAGATAACCGTGCTTTCGTCGCAGGCACCAGGCCACATAGCCCAGATAACAGACATTTTCGCTCAGGGTCGGCATTCGCACTTCCAGTGCCGTTCCTTTGCGCCAGGCGCGGTGGTAATTGCAAGCCACGCCTCCGAGACTGATAGTGTGCAGTTCTTGCCGAGAAATACACAGTTGCTTGCGCAACGTTAACTCGACAGGCACATCGTCAGGATGAGGAATAAAGCGCCCCATGAACACAGACTCCAAGTGTCGGTCATTCGACAGTGCTTCTCCCAGTATAGTGGTCGAATGCGAGTTGACCGATTTCGATGCCGACCAGCGGCTGTTGGCGATGAGTGGTGTGTCGCTGGTGGTTTTCACCAGCGTCGGCTGTTCCAGTTGCCGCTGGGCCCGTCAGCAGTTACCGGAGCTTGACCTTGAAGTCGATCAGCTGTGCTGGATCGATGCGGGGAACAACGGTGGCGTGGTAGAGCGTTATCAGGTCTTTCATTTGCCCGCGCTGTTTGTCGTGCGCGATGGCGAGTTTTATGGGGCGCTACAGTCGCGCCTGGCCCGCACCGAACTGAATGCTGCGCTGGGGCAGGCGCTGAGTCGAAATCCAGAGGAGTTGCCATGACGGGCACTGCAGTTGAAAAGCCGAGAATCGGCATTATCGGCACCGGAGCAATCGGTGGCTTTTACGGCGTGATGCTGGCGCGGGCCGGGTTCGATGTGCACTTTCTGTTGCGCAGCGAGTTTTCAGCGGTCGCCGAACGCGGCCTGCAACTCAACAGCGCGCCCTATGGCGCGTTGACCTTGAATCCGGTTCAGGCGTATTCGTCGGCCGACGATATGCCGCTGTGCGACTGGTTGCTGGTCGGCGCGAAAACCACCAGCAACGCCGAGCTTGCACCGGCGATCATCAAGGCCGCGGCGCCGGGGGCGAAGGTCCTGTTGCTGCAAAATGGCCTGGATGTCGAAGACAGCCTGCGCGATCTGTTACCCGACTCACTGCACTTGTTGGGTGGATTGTGCTTTATCTGCGTGCATCGCTCGGGTCCCGGAGTGATCGAACATCAGGCACTCGGTGCGGTGAACGTGGGTTATCACAGTGGACCGGCGCTTGATGACGAGGCGGCGCGTCAGGCAATTATCGAGCAGGGGGCAGGGCTGTTTCGTACCGCCGGTCTTGAATCGCAGGCGATGGCTAACCTTCAGCAGGCGCGCTGGCAAAAACTGGTCTGGAATGTTCCTTACAACGGTTTATCGGTCTTGCTCGGCGCGAGCACGACACCGCTGATGGCTGACGACAGCAGCCGCGAACTGGTTCAGGCGTTGATGGCCGAAGTGGTGAAGGGCGCACTTGCCTGTGGCCACAGCATGCCGCCGGGGTATGCCGAGCACCTGTTCAAGGTCACCGAAAAAATGCCCGACTACTGGCCGAGCATGTACCACGACTACCAGCATAAACGGCCACTGGAACTGGCAGCGATTTATGCGCGGCCATTGGCAGCCGCCAAGGCCGCCGGTTGCGAGTTGCCGAAAATCGAGGCCTTGTATCAGGCCCTGGGTTTTGTCGATCGGCATAACGGTTAAGTCGTTTCACCTGGGGGGAGCAGCATGGCAAAAGGGATAGGCGACAAACTGGTGCTGGCGATTTCTTCGCGAGCGCTGTTCGATCTGAGCGAAAGCCACAAGCTCTATCTGGCGAGCGGCGTCGAGGCTTATCGGCAGTATCAGATCGAGCACGAAGACGAAATCCTCGAGCCGGGTGATGCGTTCCCACTGGTGCAAAAACTCTTGAACCTCAATACCAGCCTCGGTCGGGCGCGGGTCGAGGTGGTGCTGGTGTCGCGCAATAGCGCAGACACCGGCTTGCGAGTCTTCAACTCGATTCACCATTACGGCCTGACGATTTCCCGCGCGGCGTTTGTCGGCGGGCGCAGTCCGTATCCGTACCTGAAGGCCTTCGGCTGCGATCTGTTTCTCTCCACCCACGCCGATGACGTGCGCAGCGCACTCGATGCCGGCTTCGCCGCGGCGACGATTCTGTCCGGTGGTGCGAGCCGCGCCGCCAGCGAAGAGTTGCGCATCGCCTTCGATGGCGACGCTGTGCTGTTTTCCGATGAGTCGGAGCGGGTTTATCAGTCGGGTGGCCTCGAGGCCTTTCAGGCCAACGAGCGCGAAGCCGCTCGCGAGCCGTTGCGCGGAGGTCCGTTCAAAGGTTTTCTGGCCGCGCTCAATCTGTTGCAGCGCGAGTTTCCTGATGACAGTTGCCCGATCCGCACTGCACTGGTGACCGCGCGTTCGGCACCCGCTCACGAGCGGGTAATCCGTACCTTGCGCGAGTGGGATATTCGACTCGACGAATCGCTGTTTCTCGGCGGGCTGGCGAAATCGGCGTTTCTTGAAGCCTTCGCCGCCGACGTATTTTTCGACGACCAGGCAGGTCATTGCGAGTTGGCGCGTGAGGTGGTTGCCACCGGCCACGTCCCTCACGGTGTCAGTAATGAACTGAAGATTTAAGCCCAACGTTCAATGCCTTGCGCAGAACGTCGTATCGCTGTGGCGCTGCTAAGCTGAATTAATCGCCGCCATTTTTGCATTCGAGGAGATCAAATGATCCATTCGATGCTGTATGCCACTGACCTCGGCCTGTACGCACCCTTTGTGATGCAGCATGCATTGGTATTGGCACGAACATTCAAAGCCGATCTGTACGTGGTACACGCAGTTGAGCCCATGGGGCTTTTTGCCGAATCGGTGTTGCAGAGCTATCTCGATGAGCAAGCCTTGAATGAATTTCACAGCCAGGGTTTGAACACGGTGATGGCCAATATCGAGCAGCGGGTATTCGACAGCTTCCGCGAAGAGTTGGGGGAGGGGCAGCAGGACCTGGAGCTGATTCAATCGGTCAGAGTATTTCAGGGTGACCCGTCGCAGGTCATTCTTGATCAGGCACAGAAACTCTCGGTGGATTTGTTGATCCTAGGAAGTCACAGCCATGGGGCCGGTGGAGAAACACCGTTGGGACGGACTGCGGCGCGTGTGCTGCAGTTGTCGCATGTGCCGGTTTACCTGGTGCCATTGTCGCAGCGTCGGCGTCACGGCGATATTTAAGGCGAGAATGCTGGCCTTTTGATGAAAAAGTTCTAGATTTATTCTTCAAACCATTAATATAGTTATATACCGTCGCTGATGCCCGTGGCGTCTATCTGCTTTGAGGGATTGATATGAAGCTTCAACAATTGCGCTACATCTGGGAAGTGGCGCACCACGACCTCAACGTTTCCGCTACTGCTCAAAGCCTGTACACCTCGCAGCCGGGCATCAGCAAGCAGATCCGTCTGCTGGAAGACGAGTTGGGTGTCGAGGTTTTCGCGCGCAGCGGCAAACACCTGACCCGAGTGACACCGGCCGGTGAGCGAATCATCACCACGGCTGGCGAAATTCTGCGCAAGGTCGAAAGCATCAAGCAGATCGCGCAGGAGTTCTCCAACGAGAAGAAAGGCACCCTGTCGATTGCCACCACCCACACCCAGGCGCGTTATGCACTGCCGCCGGTGATCAGCAATTTCATCAAGCAATACCCGGACGTTGCCCTGCACATGCACCAGGGTTCACCGATGCAGATCGCTGAAATGGCCGCTGACGGCACCGTGGATTTTGCCATTGCCACCGAAGCGCTGGAGCTGTTCGGCGACCTGGTGATGATGCCGTGCTACCGCTGGAACCGTTGCGTAGTCGTGCCGCAAGGTCACCCGCTGACCAAGCTGCCGAAGCTGACCCTCGAAGCCCTGGCTGAATACCCGATCGTGACCTACGTGTTCGGTTTTACCGGTCGTTCGAAACTCGACGAAGCCTTCAGCCATCGCGGCCTGACCCCGAAAGTGGTGTTCACCGCCGCCGACGCCGACGTGATCAAGACTTACGTTCGCTTGGGTCTGGGTGTCGGGATCGTGGCGAAAATGGCCGTCGATACCAAACTCGACAACGACCTGGTGGTGCTCGACGCCAGCGAACTGTTCGAATCCAGCGTGACCAAAATCGGTTTCCGTCGCGGGACGTTCCTGCGTGGCTTCATGTGCGACTTCATCGAGAAGTTCGCCCCGCACTTGACTCGCGAAGTCATGGCCAAAGCCATCCAGTGCCACAACAAGCAGGAACTGGAAGAGCTGTTCGAAGGCGTTGAACTACCGGTTCACTAATAAGTCCGCTAGACGACCTCGGTGACAGCGAACTGTTGCCGAGTGCCCGCCACCACGATCTCCACCTCATCGCCCTCGAACTTGCCCAGCAAACTGTTGCCCAGCGGTGAGCGCGGGGTGATGACGGTAATCAGTTGCCCTACCAGATCAACCTTCAAACCGGCCGCATCAGGCGCGAGGAACAGCCACTGTTCGCGCCCCTTTTCGTCTTCCAGACCCAACAGCGCACCGACTTCAATCCCGCGCTGATCGTCATAAGCGCGCAATGTCAGGTTCTGGCACAGCGCCAGTGACTGGCGGATTTCCTCCACCCGTTTGGCTTGTCCGGCTGCCAGATAAGACGCTTCCAGTCCCAGGGTGTCGTACTTGTTCTCGGCGATGTTTTCTTCGTGGGTCGCGGTTTCGTACGCGGTTTGCGCTGCACGCTCGGCGATGTCGAGATCGACCGCAAGCTTTTCCAGGATCAGTTGGTGGACCGTGTGTTTGTTCATGATCAATCGCAGAATTGCTGGACGTTGGCGCGGCTTTTTTCGCTGGGTGCGGTTTGGTCTTGCTGTAGCCAGAACTGGCATTTCGGGTTGGACAGGTTGCGGGTATTGCTGCGTGCCTGATCGAGCGTTTGCTGTTGCGCCTGTTTGCGCAGGTTTTCCTTGTACTGCTCGAACATCTGATTCTCGGGTGCCGGTTCAACCGCTGCAGGCTTGGGCTGTGCTATTCGATGCGCCGCATCGGCAAGCGGGGCGAGTTGTTCGCTGAACAGCAGTTTCGACGCCAGCCAGCAGGTCAGCGCGATGGCTAAAAATCCCAGCCACAAACCCACCGTAATACTGGCAATCAGTTGCAGCGGACTAAGTGTGATAGACACCGTGCGACGAACGTGTGGGCGGTAGGGCATGACTGCCTCCTGGCGAGGGTGGTGGGCTGGCGCGATTGTCGCACGAAGATTAATCGGCGTCGGCTCTTCTGCGCGCAACGATTTATGCGGACAATTAAGGTCTTTGCCCCACGGAGCCTGGAATGAAAGTCGACTGGGATATTTTCTGTACGGTCGTCGACAACTACGGCGACATCGGCGTGACCTGGCGTCTGGCCCGACAATTGGTGGCCGAACATCACTGCGCAGTACGGCTGTGGGTCGATGACCTGCGGGCGTTCGAACGCTTGTGCCCGGAACTCGACATCAATGCTGCCCGGCAGTGGCAGCAAGGCGTCGAGGTCTGCCATTGGCCGGCCGACTGGGCGCCGACAGAGGCCGCCGATGTGGTGATTGCTGCATTCGCCTGCCAGTTGCCGCATGTTTATATGGAGGCAATGGCAGCGCGAGAAAAGGCTCCGCTGTGGATGAATCTCGATTATTTGAGTGCCGAAGACTGGATCGTCGGCTGCCATGGCTTGCCGTCGGTGAAGTACAAACAGGTGCAGAAGTACTTCTTCTTCCCGGGGTTTCAGGCGGGTACCGGCGGTTTGCTGCGTGAGCGCGGGTTGCTGGAGCGGCGCGAGCAGTTTCAACACAGCGCTGAGGCGCAGCGCGAATTCCTGCAAGGACTGGGCGTCGATCGCGTCGAAGGTGCGCGGTTGATTTCGTTATTCGCCTACGAGAATGCCGGATTGGCCGATTGGCTGGACGTCATGGCGAGCGACGCTCATGCCACTCATCTGCTGGTGCCCGAGGGTCGGATTCTGGGCGACGTCGAGCGCTGGCTGGGCGTTGAAGGGCTTGGTGTCGGCGCATTACAGGTAAGAGGGACGTTGACCGTGCAGGTGTTGCCGTTCGTCCGACAGGATCAATATGACCTGCTGCTGTGGTGTTGTGATTTCAATGCGGTGCGTGGAGAGGACTCGTTCGTCCGCGCGCAATGGGCGGCCCGGCCAATGCTGTGGCATATTTATCAACAGGAAGAAGATGTCCACCTGGACAAACTCGAAGCCTTTCTGACGTTGTACACCGCAGGCCTTTCCCTGGCGGCAAAAGCCGCGCTCGTCGGGTTATGGCGAGCCTGGAACACGGGCGCTGGAATGGCTCAGGCATGGGTTGCGACACAGGAACACTGGCCAGAACTGCAAAAGCACGCCCAGGCATGGTGTCTGGATCAGGCTTTGCAGGCCGATCTTGCCACGGCGCTGGTACAGTTTTATGTAAATTGGATATGATACGCGGCCTAGATTTTTGTAAATCCCATCCAAATTCGGATATTCGCAATGAAAACTGGTAAAGAACTGAAACCCGGTACGGTGATCCGTCTCGAAAACGACCCTTGGCTGGTTCAGAAAGCTGAATTCACCAAGTCCGGTCGTAACAGCGCGATCATGAAGACCAAGCTGAAAAACCTGCTGACCGGTTACAAGACCGAGATCGTTTACAGCGCTGACGACAAACTGGACGACGTAATCCTCGACCGCAAAGAAGCGACCCTGTCGTTCATCAGCGGCGACACCTACACGTTCATGGACACCACTGACTACACCATGTACGAGCTGAACGCCGAAGACATCGAAGCCGTTCTGCCTTTCGTTGAAGAAGGCATGACCGATGTTTGCGAAGCGATCTTCTTCGAAGAGCGTCTGGTTTCCGTAGAGCTGCCGACCACTATCGTGCGTCAGGTTGACTACACCGAAGGTTCCGCTCGCGGTGACACTTCCGGCAAGGTAATGAAGCCTGCCAAACTGAAGAACGGTACCGAGCTGTCGGTTGCCGACTTCATCGAAATCGGCGACATGATCGAGATCGATACCCGCGAAGGCGGTTCTTACAAAGGCCGTGCTAAATAAGCGCAGTTTTTGCAGGAAAGAAAAAGCCCGACCATCGAGTCGGGCTTTTTTGTGCGCGTCTATCGGGTACGAACACTCAGACAGTGACGTGCAGGCGAACGTCTACATTGCCGCGCGTGGCGTTGGAGTACGGGCAGACCTGGTGCGCGGCGTCGACCAGCGATTGCGCGTCGGCCTGTTCCAGGCCGGGCAGACTGACGTGCAGGTCGATGTCCAGACCGAAACCACCTGGAACCTGGCCAATGCCGACGTGAGCGGTGATCGAGGCATCATCAGGGATTTTGCGCTTGGTCTGGCTGGCGACGAATTTCAGTGCGCCAATGAAGCATGCGGAGTAACCGGCCGCGAACAGTTGCTCAGGGTTGGTCGCTGCACCGCCGGCACCGCCGAGTTCTTTTGGTGTGGCGAGTTTGACGTCGAGGATGTTGTCGCTGGAAACAGCGCGACCATCACGGCCACCGGTAGCGGTTGCAACTGCGGTATAGAGAGTTTGCATGGTGTGGGCCTCGTTCGAATTTGATTTTTGCGCTAAAGGTTTGCGCGCTAAGTAGTTGCGAAATAAATGTAGCTAGCTAATGTTTTGCGCACAAGATAAATTTTAAAAAAGTTTGTCGAAGGCCGGCTAGCAAGTGGATACATGCGCCTGGAAGTATTGAGCTAGAAGTGTTGGCGGGGGATATGTGAGGAGAGAGATTTTTGTCTCAGGGCAGCCGTCTTCGCGGGCAAGGCTTGCCCGCGATGAACGATGACGCGGTAGCTCAGGCAGCCCGCTCAGAGGCTCTCTTGCAAATGACTGCGCAGATTTTGCAGATCGGCCTGCAGTTTGCGCATCTGTTCCAGGGTCTGGCCGCTGGCGCCGAGGATGCACGGCGGGATCTCTCGGGCTTTTTCCCGCAGGACACGACCTTGTTCGGTCAGCTCGACAATTACCACGCGTTCATCTTCGCGGCTGCGGGTGCGGCTCAGCAGGCCTTCGGCTTCCAGGCGTTTGAGCAGCGGCGTCAGGGAGCCGGGGTCGGTCAGCAGGCGCGTGCTGATTTCACCGACGGTCAGCCCGTCGCGCTCCCACAGCACCATCATTGCCAGGTATTGCGGATAGGTCAGGCCCAGTGCTTGCAACAAGGGTTTGTAGACCTTGGTCATCAGCAGTGACGTTGAGTGCAGGGCAAAGCACAGCTGGTTATGCAGCAGCAGGTTGTCGCAGTTGTCCGGGGTGTTGCGTTGGGTGCTCATGTCTAAACCTTGATCATTCATCGTCATGAATTTAGCGGTCGAGTCTTTAATGCGCCAGATAATTTTCGGTTATTGCCGGCCGAGGACGCACGCGTCAGGGTTTCGACGTGACTGCGCGTTTCCCTGCGTGGGCCGACTGCGTAGGATGCGAGGCCTGATGTGAGGGGGAGTCGTCAGTGATTGAGTTAGTGATGTATCTGGTGCTCGGCGCTGCGCTGGGCACTGTAGGCGGTGTGTTCGGGATTGGCGGTGGTTTGATCGCGATTCCCGCGTTGGGCGTATTGTTCGGTCTGGACCAGCAAATTGCCCAGGGCACGGCGCTGGTCATGGTGGTGCCGAACGTGATGTTGGCGCTGTGGCGCTATCACCAGCGCAATCGCATCGAACTGCGCCACGCGTTGCCGCTGGCCTCGATGGGCTTCTGCTTTGCCTGGATCGGCTCGATCTGGGCGGTGGGCATTGATGCACAGCTGATGCGCATCGGTTTTGTGGCGTTCCTGATCGCCTTGTCGGCCTACAACCTGTTGCGCATGTTCATGGCCACTGCGCCGGCGGCCTCGCAGATGCGTTACTCGTGGCCTTGGCTGGGGGTGTTGGGCGCAGCGTCGGGGACCATGGGCGGGTTGTTCGGCGTGGGCGGTGCGGTGGTGGCGACGCCGGTGCTCACCAGCCTGTTCGGCACCACGCAAGTGGTGGCTCAAGGGTTGTCATTGGCGCTGGCCTTGCCCAGCACCGGCGTCACGCTGGTGACTTACGCGGTCCATCATCAAGTGAACTGGAGCATCGCACTGCCGATGGCGGTCGGCGGGTTGCTCAGCATCAGCTGGGGCGTCAAGGTCGCCCACGCCATGCCGGAGCGTTTGTTGCGCGGGTTGTTCTGTGGCTTTCTGGTGCTCTGCGCAGTGATGCTCGCCTTTAAAGTTTGAAGCCTTCGACAATGTGCTCCGCCAGGCATTCGGTGATGGGTGAAGGGTTGTTCAGGTTGCGCACCAGCATGATGCTGGCTTCGGGCAACAAGGGCAGGCCTTCAGCCTCGCCGAGGATGCGCATGTCTTGAGTGATCAGGCTTTCCAGTTGCGCGGTGACCGCCAGCCCGGCGCTGACCACCGCCATGATCGCCGACAGGCTCGAACTGTTGTAGGCAATCCGGTACTCGCGCCCGGAAGCGTCCAGCGCATTGCAGGCCCAAAGCCTGCAAAAACAATCACTGTTGAACATCGCCAGAGGCAGCGGCGTCTGCTCGTTGGGGCTGAAGCACTGCGCCTGCGCCCAGACAAAGCGTTCCTTGCGCAGCAACTGGCCGATCTCGCTGCCGGGTTCGCGGGTGACGATCGACAGGTCCAGGTCCTGACGCAGCAGTAACTGCTTGGATGACTCGCAATGGACCTCGATCTGGATCAGCGGATAAGCCTGGGCAAAGCGCGAGAGGATGCCCGGCAAGAAACGCATGACATAGTCATCCGGGGTGCCGATGCGCACCGTGCCGACCATGTGCGGCTCGCGCAGGGTGTTGAACACTTCGCTGTGGAGTTTCAGGATCCGCCGGGCATAGCCGAGCAACACCTGACCCTCGGCGGTCAGCTTCACCTGACGGCCGTCGCGCTGAAACAACTGGCGTTGCAGCACGTCCTCTTCCAGCCGTTTCATCTGCATGCTCACCGCTGATTGCGTGCGATTGACCAGCTCGCCAGCGCGGGTGAAACCACCCTGGTCGGCAATGGCAACGAAGGTGCGCAGGACTTCCGTATCGATACTCGGGTAGTGGCTCAATTCATCAATCTCCGAGATGTATTGCATAAGAAACATTCGTTGGATTGATCTTAGCTCCGGCGCGAGACTTCAGTCATCTACAACGGAGGGCAAGATGATGAAAGGTCAAAAAGGTTATGTGCTGGTTGGAAAGTTTCACGGGTTTTCTATGAGCCATTGGCTGGAAAAAATCCTCCGCTGGCATCAACTCCGCCGTGAGCGCGCATTGCTGGCGAGCATGAGTGACGAAGCGCTCAAGGATATCGGTATCAGTCGCGCCGATGTCGAGCACGAAGTCGTCCGGCCATTCTGGGACGACCCGATGCACAAATGAGTACCGAACCGCTACACAAGCAGCTTCAGACTGAGGTAGTTTGCGAGCAGACAAGGAGATGCACATGCCCGCAGAACTGTCCTTATCCCTCAAACAGGCTCGGCGTCTGGCGCTGGCCGCCCAGGGTTTCACCGGGCGCCAGCCGCCAGCGGCGATCAAGCCCGCTCAGCTCAACCGCCTGATCGAGTGCGTAGGCATTTTGCAAATCGATTCGGTCAACGCACTGGTGCGCTCGCACTATCTTCCGCTGTTCTCGCGTCTTGGCAACTACTCCACCGACTTGCTCGACCAGGCCGCCTGGAGCCAGGGCCGACGGCGTACGTTGTTCGAGTATTGGGGGCATGAAGCGTCGTTGTTGCCGCTGTCGATGTATCCCTTGATGCGTTGGCGCATGCAGCGCGCGTCGCAAGGCGAGGGGATCTATCAGCAGCTGGCGCGTTTCGGTCGCGAACAGCAAGAGACCATTCGCCGTGTCCTGGCTTCGGTCCAGGAGCTGGGTGCACTCGGCGCCGGCAGTTTGTCTACGCGTCAGGAACGGGCCGGTCCATGGTGGGATTGGAGCGCTGAAAAGCATGCGCTGGAATGGTTGTTCGCAGCCGGCGAAGTGACGGTGGCGGGGCGTCGCGGCTTCGAGCGTCTTTACGATTTGCCGGAACGGGTGATTCCCGAGTCAACTCTCAAGCAACCGCTGCTCGGCGAAACCGAGGCGCAACGCGGATTGCTGTTGCATGCAGCCAAAGCGTTGGGTGTCGGCACCGAAAAGGATCTGCGCGACTATTTTCGGTTGAGCCTGACGGAGTGCCGCAACGGGCTGGCCGAGCTGGTTGAAAATGGCCAGTTGCTGGTGTGCGGGGTGCAGGGCTGGAAGCAGCCTGCGTACTGCCTGCCGGAGCCAAAAGTACCGCGCAAGGTCGAGGCCAGTGCGTTGCTTTCACCGTTTGATTCGTTGATCTGGGAGCGCAGTCGAACCGAGCGGTTGTTCGATTTTCGTTATCGACTGGAAATCTACACGCCGCCAGACAAGCGGGTATACGGCTATTACGTGCTGCCGTTTTTGCACAACGAGCGGATTGCCGCGCGGGTTGACCTTCGAGCGGAACGGGCGTTGGGGCGGTTGGCGGTGCATGCCGTACACGAAGAAGATCCGGGCCTGGATGAGCAGGGGATGCAGGCGTTGGCGGCGAATCTTCGGCAGATGGCCGGTTGGTTGGGGTTGGAAAAGATTCAGCTCAATTGCCCGCGGGCCAGTGCGGCACGGTTGCGGGTGGCGTTGGCGCAGTCGACCTGAATGATCGTGATGATCGTTCCCACGCTCCTGCGTGGGAATGCAGCCCGTGACGCTCTGCGTCACTGGACGCGGAGCGTCCCTAGAGGCATTCCCACGCAGAGCGTGGGAACGATCAAGGCCTACTGATTTAGCGGCGAACCTGCTTCAGGGTCTCGGCAATCAAGAACGCCAGCTCCAGCGACTGATCGGCATTCATCCGCGGGTCGCAATGGGTGTGGTAACGGTCCGACAAACCATCTTCGGTGATCGGCCGCGCGCCGCCGATGCATTCAGTGACGTTCTGTCCGGTCATCTCGATGTGGATGCCACCGGCATAGGTGCCTTCCGCTTCGTGAACCTGGAAGAACTGCTTGACCTCGCCAAGGATCTGCGCGAAATCCCGGGTCTTGTAGCCGCTGCTGGCCTTGATGGTGTTGCCGTGCATCGGGTCGCTGCTCCAGAGCACTTTCTTGCCTTCGCGTTCGACCGCACGAATCAGCTGCGGCAGATGGTCGCCGACCTTATTTGCGCCCATCCGCGCGATCAGGTTCAGGCGGCCTGGATCGTTGTCGGGGTTGAGCACATCGATCAGGCGAATCAGTTCTTCGGTGTTCATGGACGGGCCGACCTTGACCCCGATCGGGTTGTTCACCCCGCGCAGGAACTCGACATGAGCGCCGTCGAGCTGACGTGTGCGATCTCCGATCCACAGCATGTGCGCCGAGCAATCGTAGTAATCATTGGTCAGGCTGTCACGACGCACGAAGGCTTCTTCGTAGTTCAACAGCAGCGCTTCGTGGGCGGTGAAGAAACTGGTTTCGCGCAGTTGCGGCGAGCTGTCCATACCGCAGGCGCGCATGAACGCCAGGGTTTCATCGATACGGTCGGCCAGGTGGCTGTACTTTTCGGCCAGCGCCGAGTTGGCGATGAAGTCCAGGTTCCATTTATGCACTTGATGCAAGTCGGCAAAACCGCCCTGGGCAAACGCCCGCAGCAGGTTCAGGGTCGCGGTGGACTGGTGATAGGACTGCAACAGGCGATCCGGGTCGGGGACGCGGCTTTTTTCATCGAAACCGATACCGTTGACGATGTCGCCTCGGTAGGCCGGCAGGGTCACGCCGTTGATGGTTTCGTCATTGGACGAGCGCGGTTTGGCGAACTGCCCGGCCATACGCCCGACTTTTACCACCGGACAACCGGCGGCGAAGGTCATGACGATCGCCATTTGCAGCAGGACTTTGAAGGTGTCGCGGATTTTCGCCGCCGAAAACTCGGCGAAGCTTTCCGCGCAATCGCCACCTTGCAGCAGAAACGCCCGGCCCTGGGTCACCTCGGCAAACTGACGGCGCAACTCCCGGGCCTCACCGGCAAACACCAATGGCGGATAACTGGCCAGGCTTTGCTCGACCTGTTGCAAATGCGCAGCGTCAGGGTAGTGGGGTTGTTGCTGGATCGGCAGGGCGCGCCAGCTGTCAGGACTCCAGGGTTGGCTCATCGTGGACTCTAATGTTTTACGATCGGACGTTTATGTTATCAGCAATTAGTGCGTGACCTGTTCCCGAAGCTTGGCGGACAATCGCGCCTTTGCCGCACCAAGCGGAACGAATGATTGCGTTGCCGGGGATCAACCCGACAACGACCAGGAGACGAAATGACTGAGGAGCGCGTCGAGCATCTGCTCGCCGAGGTGCACGATGAATTCGGCATGATCCGGGTGCTGGAAGTGGCGGATTACCGTTTTCTCGAATTTGGCGATGCCATCGAGCAGAGCTGCGTGTTCACTGCCGATCCGAGCTGGCTCGAGTACGACTACACCCGCGCGATGCTGATTGGTGCGCTGTGCCATGAGCAGCCGGAGAGCGCGCTGTTTCTCGGTCTGGGGGCGGGCACCCTGACTCAGGCGTGCCTGAAGTTCCTGCCGCTGGAAGACGTCGAAGCGATCGAGTTGCGCCCAGACGTACCGCGCCTGGCCATCGAGTACCTGGGGCTGGACGACGATCCTCGTCTGTACATCCGTATCGGCGATGCCCTCGAGTTGCTCGAGACCGCTGAGTCGGCGGATCTGATCTTCGTCGACCTTTATACCGATGTCGGTCCGGGTGTCGGTCATTTGGCCTGGGGGTTTCTGGAAAACTGTCAGAAACGCCTGAATCCGGGCGGCTGGCTGGTGATCAATCAATGGGCGACCGATGACGGCAAGCCACTGGGTGCGGCATTACTGCGTGGGCTCTATCACCGGCATTATTGGGAGCTGCCGGTGAAGGAGGGCAACGTGATCCTGATTGTGCCAGCCGACCTTGACCAGGAACTGGACATGCAAGGATTGACCGCTCGCGCCGAAGCGCTGGCGCCGCGGTTGGGGTATTCGTTGCAGTCGCTGATCAAGGCGATTCGTCCGGCGACGTGAATTCTGGCGAGCCACTGTGGCGAGGGAGCTTGCTCCCGTTGGGGCGCGAAGCGACCCCAGAACCGGCAAACGCCGTCTTTCTGATACACCGCGATTGCTGCTTCACGACTGCTGCGCAGCCGAACGGGAGCAAGCTCCCTCGCCACAAAGGCAATGTCAGCAGCCTTTGAATACACCCGGGCGTTTCTCGATCAACGACCGCACGCCTTCCTTGGCGTCTTCACTGTTAAGCAGTTTCTTGACCAGCGGTGGCAAACCCAATGCCGCCACTGCTTCACCCTCCAGATGGGCCTGACGTGCGGACTGCAAGGTCGCCTGAACCCCCAGCGGCGCCTGCCTGGCAATGCGTTCTGCCAGCTCGATCGCACGAGGTAACAGGTCTTCGCTGGCCATCACCTCCTGCACCAGTCCCAGGCGCAGCGCTTCGTGGGCATCAAACTCATCGCCGGTCAGCAGCCAGCGCATGGCATTGCCCCAGCCGGCTATCTGATGCAGGCGCAGGGTTGCCCCGCCAAAAGGGAAGATGCCGCGCTGCACTTCCATTTGCGCAAAACGGGTGTTGCTGGCGCAGAGGTTGATATCGGCGGCCAACATCAGTTCGATGCCAATGGTCAGGCAATAACCCTGGGCCGCAACAATCACCGGTTTGCTGACCCTGGGGCCAACGAACACCCCCCACGGATCGCAACCGCCGGCCGGGACTTGCCAGCCTTCGGCCAGTGCCGCGCTGACACTCGTCAGGTCCAGCCCGGCGGTAAAGTGCTCGCCATGACCGAACACCACCGCAACGCGGGCCTCGCTGTCGGCTTCGAACTCGCCATAGGCCAGGCTCAGTGCGTTGAGCAGATCAAGGTCAAATGCATTGCGCTTGGCCACCCGGTCCAGCCCGATCAACAGGACATGACCGCGTCGTTCACGGCTGACACGACTGCAATCTGCTTGATTCATGGGGTCTATCCTCGGGCGGGGAAGGGGGGGGGCGCGGACCAAAGGTCATAGCCTGAAAGATGAACCGTTTAAGTGTCACGACCAACAGGGCCGGGCCTTTGAAAAATAGACCGTTGCACGATTATCCGCAAAGCCTGTGACACAACGGTGTATGCCGGGTTTTTCCGACAAATAAAGCTCCCTTTTTTGGCGAATTCCGGTATAGTGCGCGCCGGTCTTTAGCCAGGCCGCGTTTAGGTAGCGCAATTCCCCGAAGTCAGCTTCGGCTGCACGTCCGCACAGCGGACTCTTCCTTGACGAATCTTTTTCATTCATTCGTTTTCGCAAATCCCCGCCGACAAAGCAGCCAGGGCGACTCTTGAGTCTTACACGGCATGCGCAGCTTTGGAGCATGGGTCTTTGCGGATGCACTTAGAGGCAGACCCATGACCCAGGAAACCGGCGGCTTCGCCGCTTTTAACCTTAATCCGAATATTCTTGCAGCCGTCATCGCGACTGGCTACGAAGAGCCTTCGGCTATTCAGCAGCAATCGATCCCGATCATCATGGCCGGTCACGACATGATTGGTCAGGCGCAAACCGGTACGGGTAAAACCGCTGCGTTCGCCCTGCCGATCCTGCACCGCATCGATCCTGCTAAGCGCGAACCGCAAGCCCTGATCCTGGCGCCAACCCGTGAGTTGGCGCTGCAAGTAGCAACCGCTTTCGAAACCTACGCCAAGCAAATGCCGGGCGTTACCGTTGTGGCCGTTTACGGCGGCGCGCCTATGGGCCCGCAACTGAAAGCAATCCGTAATGGCGCACAGATCGTTGTCGCCACTCCGGGCCGTCTGTGCGACCACCTGCGTCGTGACGAAAAAGTATTGGCGACCGTGAACCACCTGGTTCTCGACGAAGCTGACGAAATGCTCAAGCTGGGCTTCATGGACGACCTGGAAGTTATCTTCAAGGCCTTGCCGGCAACCCGTCAGACCGTATTGTTCTCGGCTACCCTGCCGCAGTCGATCCGTGCCATCGCCGAGCGTCATCTGCGTGATCCGCAGCATGTGAAGATCCAGACCAAGACTCAGACCGTTACCGCGATCGAACAGGCTCACCTGTTGGTTCACGCTGACCAGAAGACCTCGGCTGTATTGAGCCTGCTGGAAGTGGAAGACTTCGACGCGCTGATCATGTTCGTGCGTACCAAGCAAGCGACCCTGGACCTGGCCAGTGCCCTGGAAGCCAAAGGCTACAAAGCCGCTGCGCTGAACGGTGACATTGCTCAGAACCAGCGTGAGCGCGTGATCGAGTCCCTCAAGGATGGCCGTCTGGACATCGTTGTGGCGACCGACGTTGCTGCTCGTGGTCTGGACGTTCCGCGTATCACTCACGTTTTCAACGTTGACATGCCGTACGACCCAGAGTCCTACGTTCACCGTATCGGCCGTACTGGCCGTGCCGGTCGCGAAGGTCGTGCATTGCTGCTGGTGACTCCACGTGAGCGCCGCATGCTGCAAGTGATCGAGCGTGTAACCGGTCAAAAGGTAGCTGAAGTTCGCCTGCCAGACGCTCAAGCCGTTCTCGATGCACGCATCAAGAAACTGACCAACAGCCTGTCGCCGCTGGTGGCCGATGCCGAATCGACTCACGGTGATCTGCTGGATCGCCTGACTGCCGACATCGGTTGCACCCCGCGTGCACTGGCTGCTGCTCTGCTGCGCAAGGCTACCAACGCTCAGGCACTGACCCTGGCTGCCATCGAGAAAGAACGTCCACTGGTGCCGAACAATGCACCGCGTGGCGATCGTCCAGAGCGTACCGGTGATCGTCCGGACCGTGGTGACCGCGAGCGTCGTGCTCCGATCCCATTGGCCGAAGGCCGTGCTCGTTGCCGTACCGCGCTGGGTGCGCGTGATGGTATCGCTGCCAAGAACCTGCTGGGCGCCATCCTCAACGAGGGCGGTCTGGCTCGTGAAGCAATCGGTCGTATCCAGGTGCGTGACAGCTTCAGCCTGGTCGAGTTGCCAGAAGATGGTCTGGAGCGTCTGCTGACCAAACTGAAGGACACTCGCGTTGCCGGTAAGCAGCTGAAACTGCGTCGCTATCGCGAAGATTGATCCGCTTTCGGGCTGATTGATCGCACATAAAAAATCCCCGACTGGTTCGGGGATTTTTTTTGCCTATGAAAAAGATCGCAGCCTGCGATCTTTTGATCTTGACGTTAGCCGAAACGATAGATGTCCATACCCAAGGCGCCCATGGTGAAACCCTGGTGGGCGATGCTGAAATCGCCACCGGCGCCGCGGGCGAAGTACAGCGGCAGCAAGTGTTCGTCGCTGGGGTGACTGCGCACGGCATTCGGGGCTTGCTGGCGATAATCGTGCAGGGCGGCTTCATCGTTTGCGGCGAGCTTTTCAATCATCCAGTCACGAAAGGCCTTGGCCCAGGGCTCGACGCTTTCCGGGCCGGCATGCCAGTCCAGTTCGCGCAGGTTGTGCGTGATGCTGCCGGAACCAATCAGCAACACACCTTGCTCGCGCAGACTGGACAAGGCACGACCGACGCGGGTTTGCAGGGCAGGGCCAAGACGACTCGGTAGCGATACCTGCACCACCGGAATGTCGGCTCGCGGATACATCAGAGACAGTGGCACCCAAACACCATGATCGAACGGGCGCTGGTTATCGAGCTGTACTTGTAAGCCATCAGCGTTGAGTAATCCTGCGACCTGCGCCGCGAGTTCCGGCTGGCCGGGTGCGGGGTATTGCACCGCGAACAGCGCGGCAGGAAATCCGCCGAAGTCGTGCCAGGTTTCCGGTTGCACAGCGCTGCCGACGCGCAGGTCCTGGCTTTCCCAGTGCGCGGAAACGATCACGATCGCCTTGGGTTTCGGCAACTCGCTGGCCAGACGCGCGAGCGCCGGGCCACTGGCGCCGGGCTCCAGTGCAAGCATGGGTGAACCGTGAGAGATAAACAGGCTGGGGAACATGAATAAGGTCCTGAGCGTTAAGATGAGAGCATCTTCAGTCAGATCATTGATCTAAATCTAATATAAGTTTTAGGGCATATAGATCGAAATATCAGGGGGATTTATGCAGCCGGAGTTTTGGCAAAAGCGTTGGGAGCTCAATCAGATCGGTTTCCATCAGTCAGAGGTTAATCCTTATTTGCAGCAATACTGGCCGCAATTGAATCTGGCAAAGGGCTCGCAGGTGTTGGTGCCGCTCTGTGGGAAAAGTCTTGATCTCGTGTGGTTGGCAGGGCAGGGACATCGAGTGCTGGGTGTCGAGTTATCGGAAAAAGCCGTTGAGGAGTTTTTTCGTGAGCAGCAACTGACGCCGCAGATCACCGAGCAAGGTGCGTTCAAGGTCTACCAGGCGGGTCCCCTGGCATTGTGGTGCGGGGATTTTTTCGGCCTGACCGCAGACGATGTGGCCGATTGTGCGGCTGTCTATGATCGGGCGGCGCTGATTGCCTTGCCACCGCTCATGCGCGAGCAATACGCCGCGCACCTGAGCCGGATTTTGCCGTCAGCCTGTGAAGGCTTGTTGATTACGATGGACTACGATCAGGCGCAGATGGACGGGCCGCCCTTTGCCGTGACAGATGAAAATGCGCAGACATTGCTGGGTGATCGCTGGCGGCTTGATTTCTGTGAGGTGCGGGACATTCTGGGGGAGAGCTGGAAGTTCCTCCAGGCGGGCGTTACGCGCCTTGAAGAGCGGGTATATAGATTGATGGCTCGCTAAACAGCAAAAGATCGGCATAAAAAAAGGGGCGATCAGATCGCCCCTTTCGTATCACCGCAGAACCTCTCAGCCGCGACGACGCAAGGCGTCGATCCGCTCTTCCAGTGGCGGGTGGCTCATGAACATGCGAGCGAACCCTTGCTTGATGCCACCGTTGATGCCGAAGGCATTCAGGGTGTCCGGCATGTGTACCGGCAGGCCTTGTTCCGAGCGCAGGCGCTGCAGAGCGCCGATCATTGCGCTGGTGCCGGCCAGGCGGGCACCGGCTTCGTCTGCGCGGAATTCGCGTTTGCGCGAGAACCACATGACGATCGAGCTGGCCAGGAAGCCCAGTACCAGTTCGGCGAAGATGGTCGCGACATAGTAGGCGATGCCTTGGCCTTCTTCGTTTTTGAAGATCACCTTGTCGACGAAATTACCGATGATCCGTGCGAAGAACATCACGAAGGTGTTCACTACGCCCTGAATCAGCGCCAGCGTTACCATGTCGCCATTGGCCACGTGACCGATTTCATGGGCCAGAACGGCTTTCACTTCATCGGGCGAGAAACGCTCGAGCAAGCCCTGGCTGACCGCGACCAGCGCGTCGTTCTTGTTCCAGCCGGTGGCGAAGGCGTTGGCCTCGTAGGCCGGGAAAATCCCGACTTCGGGCATTTTGATTCCGGCTTCACGAGACAGCTGCTCGACGGTTTGCAGCAGCCATTGTTCATGGCGAGTGCGCGGCTGGCTGATGATTTGGGTGCTGGTGCTCATCTTCGCCATCCACTTGGAGATGAACAGCGAGAACAGCGAGCCGGCGAAACCAAAGACCGCACAGAAAATCAGCAGCTGATTGAGGTTGAGATCAACCCCGTTGGCCGCCATGAACCCGTTGAAGCCGAAAAGGCTCAGGGTGATGCTGGCAATCAGCACGACCGCCAGGTTAGTGGCCAAAAACAGCAGGATGCGCATCATGGTTGTAGAAATCTCCTCGTGCTAAATATGTAGCGTACTGCGGGGTATATAAGGTGCCGCACCAGGCTATTCAACCGGGTGACTATTTCAAACTGTGTCCTACAGCTGGATTCTAGATGCTTGCAGGGCATTTCTGACGTCACCTGAATAGATATTTGGCTGGATTTTGCTTTCACAAGTCCCGCCTCTATTGGGCGTAACCGGCAGCCGCGTAAATCCGCCTGCACTCAAGGCGCTGTCGCAGTCGAAGAATGGAGATATGTTGCTGAATTAATCGCCGAGGGCCTTTTTGAGGCCCTCGGCGTTATCGCGCTTACTGGCGATAGGACTTGAGGAAGTTGCCGATCCGACCGATAGCCATGTCCAGGTCGTCCACCCGTGGCAGGGTCACGACGCGGAAGTGGTCCGGCCATGGCCAGTTGAAGGCTGTGCCCTGAACCACCAGCAGTTTTTCTGAAAGCAGCAAGTCGAGAACGAACTTTTCATCGTTGTGGATCGGGCAGACTTTTGGGTCGATCCGCGGGAACGCGTAGAGCGCGCCCATCGGTTTGACACAGCTGACGCCCGGGATGTCGTTGAGCAGCTCCCAGGTGCGGTTGCGCTGTTCAAGCAGGCGCCCTTGCGGCAGCACCAGATCATTGATGCTCTGATAACCACCCAATGCGGTCTGGATTGCATGCTGGCTTGGCACGTTGGCGCACAGGCGCATGTTGGCCAGCATGTCGATGCCTTCGATGTAGCTTTGGGCGTGATGCTTGGGGCCGGAAATGGCGATCCAGCCGGAGCGGAAACCGGCAACCCGATAGGACTTGGACAAACCGTTGAAGGTCAGGCACAGCAGGTCCGGCGCCAGGGACGCGGTGCAGATGTGCACGGCATCGTCGTAGAGAATCTTGTCGTAGATCTCGTCGGAGAACACCACCAGGTTGTGCTGGCGAGCCAGTTCCAGCATGCCCAGCAGGACTTCCTTGGAGTACACCGCACCGGTCGGGTTGTTCGGGTTGATGATGACCAATGCCTTGGTGTTCGGGGTGATCTTGGCCTTGATGTCGGCCAGGTCCGGCCACCAGTTGGCTTGCTCGTCACACAGGTAGTGCACCGGATTGCCACCCGCCAGGCTGACCGCCGCAGTCCACAGCGGATAGTCGGGAGCCGGGACCAGTACTTCGTCACCGTTGTTGAGCAGGGCCTGCATCGACATCACGATCAGCTCGGAAACGCCGTTGCCCAGGTAGATGTCTTCAATGCCGACACCTTCTACCTGTTTCTGCTGGTAATACTGCATGACGGCCTTGCGCGCACTGAACAGGCCTTTGGAGTCGCTGTAGCCCTGGGCGGTCGGCAGGTTGCGGATCACGTCCTGGAGGATTTCATCGGGCGCTTCGAAACCAAAAGGCGCCGGGTTGCCAATGTTCAGCTTGAGGATGCGATGGCCTTCCTCTTCCAGGCGTTTGGCGTGCTTGAGCACTGGGCCGCGAATGTCGTAGCAGACGTTTGCGAGCTTGTTCGATTTGCTGACCTGCATGGCGATGTGTTCCCGAAAATGAACGATCCAGACGCTATATGAACTACCGTACTGGGAATCCTGCGTTTTCACACACGCCTGGCGCCTGGGGTCACCGCACCAAAATCTGTTTGAATGCGGGTAACGCGGCTGCCAGACTGGCGATTAACGAGGCGCAATCATACGTGCCGCCTGATCCGTGGAAAAGGTACAGATCAGGCTTTTTCAGATGCAGAGGTATGACAATGGAAAAGTTGGAAAAAACCCTGGAAGAATGGCGCGCGATGCTCGACCCGGAGCAGTACAACGTTTGTCGTCTGAAGGGCACCGAACGACCGTTCTCGGGCAAGTACAACGGCACCAAAACCGACGGTGTCTATCACTGCATCTGCTGCAACGAGCCGTTGTTCGATTCAAAAGCCAAGTTTGATTCAGGCTGTGGCTGGCCGAGCTTCTATGAGCCGATCGGCGAGAGCGCCATGGTCGAGATTCGCGATATCAGCCACGGCATGATTCGTACCGAAGTGGTCTGCGCCAAGTGCGACGCACACCTGGGGCATGTATTCCCGGATGGCCCGCCACCGACCGGCTTGCGTTACTGCATCAACTCGGTGTGCCTGGACCTGGTGCCGCGCGAATAATGTGAATCCTGACCTGCGGCAGCTTCTTGTCGGCAGGTTATTGATTTATTAAATTGCACACAATCTAATTGCTCGCTATGTTTAAGCCTTCCCCATCTTCCGCCGGAGCATGCGCGATGACTGACACTCTGCTGAGTATTCCCTGCACCACCATCAATGGTGAGCAAAAGACCCTGGCCGATTACGCCGGCAAAGCGGTATTGGTGGTCAACACCGCCAGTAAATGCGGCTTTACCCCTCAGTACAAAGGACTGGAAGAACTGTGGCGGACCTACAAGGATCGAGGCCTGGTGGTGCTCGGTTTTCCGTGCAACCAGTTCGGTAAACAGGAACCGGGCAATGAAGGAGCGATTTCCGAGTTCTGCGAATTGAACTTCGGTGTGAGTTTTCCACTGTTCAAGAAAATCGACGTCAATGGTAGCGACGCCCACCCGCTGTTTGTTCAGCTGAAAAAACGTGCGCCCGGTGTACTGGGCTCACAGGGCATCAAGTGGAACTTCACCAAATTTCTGATTGGCCAGGATGGCAAGTTGGTCAAGCGTTTTGCACCGGCGACCAAGCCGCAGGACCTGACCCGCGAGATTGAAGCCCTGCTCAAATGAACGATGTGTCAGCCGATTCGCTGCTGCTCGACAGTCAGCTCTGCTTCAAACTGTACGCCGCGTCCCGAGCGGTGATCCGCGGTTATAAGCCGATGCTCGATCAATTGGGCCTGACGTATCCGCAATATCTGGTGATGCTGGTGCTATGGGAGTGGCGGCGCAGTGCACCTGAGCAGCCAACAGTCAAAGCCCTTGGCGAGCGATTGTCGCTGGATTCCGGGACGCTCACGCCGTTGCTCAAGCGTCTTGAGCAGTTACACCTGGTCCAGCGTCAACGCTCGGCGCGCGATGAGCGAGAAGTGCACTTGAGCCTGTCGCCGGTCGGGGTTGCTCTGCGCGAACAGGTCGGGCCGCTCAAGGCACGCCTGTTGTGCGACAGCGGCGCCGACCTTGAGCGCTTGGGCGAATTGCGTGACGGCCTTGATCAACTGCTGGGGCAGATCAGGGCGCTACCGTAGCCGGCACCCACTGCTCAAGCAGGGCGGCCAGTTCCTCGCGACGGAACGGTTTTGCCAGATAATCGCTCATGCCTGCCGCGCGGCAGCGTTCGCGCTCCTCGGGCATGGCGTTGGCGGTCAGGGCAACGATCGGCAGATCCGGCCAGCGCCCACTCTGACGGATCTGGCGGCTGGCCTCGTAGCCGTCCATCACCGGCATGTTGCAGTCCATCAGCACCATATCAAACTGCTTGAGCTCCAGCTGGTCGAGCGCTTCGGCGCCGTGGGAGGCGACAACCACCTTGCAGCCCAACTTGCTGAGCATGCCTTTGGCCACGAGCTGATTGACCGGGTTGTCTTCCACCAGCAGGATTCTCGCCCGCCGCTGGGGCATGAGGCTTGGCTCTTGAGTATCGGACACGAGAGCGACTTCGTCGGCCTGCAAAGTGCGTCGTAGTGTCTGGTAGAGTGCGTTGCGGGCCAGTGGGCGGGCTTGTTGTTGCAGAGGGGCGAGGGCAGCCGCTTCTTCGCTGGGCATGAAACTGCCATAGGCGGTCACCAGCAAAATCGGTGCGGTCATGCCCGGACGTAATCCGAACAGACACTCCGGGCAGTCGGTGATCAGCACATCGGGCGATAAGCCGATCATTGAGTCGTCGATGGTGCGCTGCTGGTACTCCAGCCCCCAACCGGGCAACAGATTGCCTAACAGTTCGGCCAGACCGCTGCTGGCGGCGGTGATCGCCAATACCTTGCCTTGCAGGGACGCGGGAACGATTGCCGGCGTATGGGCGGGCAACGGCAGATCAGCGCAGAACTGGCTGCCGAAACCAGGCTCCGAGCTGATGCCGAGTCGGCCCTGCATGGCTTCGCACAGGTTGAAGGTCAGGGCCAGCCCCAGCCCGGTACCCCCGAACTGACGAGAGATGCCGGCACCTGCTTGGGTAAACGGCTGGAAAATTTTCAGCTGATCATCCTGCGCGATGCCGATACCGGTGTCGCAGACTTCGATTCTGACACCGTCTTCGTGGGTGCTCAGGCGCACGTCCACCCGCCCAAAGCGGGTAAATTTAAGGGCGTTGGAGAGCAGGTTGCTGACGATCTGCCGAACCCGCATCGGGTCGCCGAGTACCAGCGACGGGAACTGCGGATCAATCAGGCACGTCAGTTCGACGCTGGGCGCGGCGTTCTGTGACAGCAGGTTGGCGGTGTCTTCGATCAGTGAGCCGAGGTCGAACGGAATACGCTCCAGCTCAAGCTGACCAGCGTCGAACTTCGACAGGTCGAGAATATCGTTGAGCAGCTCCACCAGTACTTTGCCGGAGTCGTGGGCAATCGACAGTTGCTGGCGTTGTTCGGCATTCAGCGGGCTGTCCAGCGAGAGGGCGATCATCCCCAGCAAACCATTGAGTGGCGTACGGATTTCATGGCTCATGTTGGCCAGAAACACAGAGCGCGCCTGGGCCATGTCCAGGGCTGTCTGGCGCGCGATTTCCAGTTCTTCGTTCGATACCGTCAATCGGCTATTGATCGCTTTCAGTTCCCCGGTACGCGCCGAGACAATATTTTCCAGTTGCCCCAGGTAGTCGGTCAGGCGGTTTTCGGCATTGCGGCGTTGCTGGATTTCAGTGGTCATGCTTTCGAATTGCTGGTTGGCCACCGTGACCAGAACGCCGATCTCATCGTTTTCGTGCGCTACCGGACACTCCAGCGGTGGCTGTTCCGAACTGCTCGGGTCACGCGCGCTCAGTTCGCGAATCACCCGCACCAGCGGTTTGGTGAGCATTACGTAGAACAGCGCCAGCAAAATCCCAGTCAGTATCAGGCTGCGGGCAAAACCGTTGATCAGAGTGACTTCTGCCCGGCGCAGAAAGCGGCTACCAAACGTGTAGGTGTCAATATCCAGTTGCAAGGTGCCGAGGGACTCATCAGGCAGGTGGTTGAGGAACAGGCGGTCCTTGAACTGTCGATTGGCGCCAAACAGAAAGTCGCTGATCACCCGATAGCCAACGATTTTCGGGTCCGGTCGCTTGACGCTGGCGAGGATCGTATTGTTGTTATCGCTCAGTTGCGCACTGATCACTGCGGGCGAGCGCAGCAGGCCGAGGGTCAGTTCCTGGGCCAGTTCGGCATCGATGTTGTAGGCGATCCGGGAAGCCGGGTTATGGCTGATTTCCAGCAGCGACAGTATTTCCCGGTTGATGGAGGCGTCTTCGCTGGCATAATCGATGCCTATTTGCACCAGACTGAGCAAGGTTCCCAGAATGAATCCGACCAGCACCGTAAGCCTGGCTTGCTTGTAAGACAGGCGGTTGGTGAACTTGATATCCATGGTGTGCTGAACCACTTTCGTTTCCCTTCTGGGCGAAGCATAGCCGATCATCAGTGTATTTCGGCATGACTGGCGGGTAAGCCATTATCGCGATAATCCCGGCATTACACGCTGCGCTTGGTTTTCTGTCGCCCATCATTACTGTGAACGTGCCTGAGGAGAAGTCGTGGATTCCCGATTGAATGCATTTCTTGAACGCGCCGATGCGGTTCTGGCTCGTATCGAGCCGCTACTGCCCGCGCAACGCACGGCCATCGACTGGACGCAGTGCCTGGCAGCACGCTGGCAGCGCGAGGGTCGCAGCGGATTTCTGTTGCCGCTTGAGGTCAGCCTGGACATGCGTCTGTCCGACCTGATCGGGGTCGACAAGCAGTTGGAACAGTTGGGGCGAAACACCCGGCAGTTTCTCGACGGCATGCCTGCCAACCACGCGCTGCTCTGGGGGTCGCGCGGTACCGGTAAATCGTCGCTGGTGCGGGCCTTGCTGGCCGAGCACGCCAAGGGCGGTTTGCGTCTGATCGAGATCGAGCGCGATCACCTGGCGGACTTGCCACGCGTTGTCGAGCAAATCGCCAAGCTGCCTCAGCGCTTTGTGCTGTTTTGCGATGATCTGTCGTTCGAGGCCGGTGAGGGCGATTACCGGGTACTCAAAAGCGTGCTCGATGGTTCGCTGGAACAGGCACCGGATAACGTACTGCTGTACGCCACCTCCAACCGTCGCCACCTGGTTCCGGAAAAAGAAAGCGATAACGAAAACTGGAAAATGGTCGACGGCGAGCTTCATCCCAACGAGGCGGTCGAAGACAAGATCGCGCTGTCGGATCGATTTGGCCTGTGGCTGTCGTTTTATCCATTTACCCAGGAGCACTTCCTCAATGTGGTCGAGCATTGGGTCGGAGCGTTGGCGGGCAAGGCCGGCCTTGAGTGGAAGCGTGATGAAGAACTCGAGATTCTTGCGGTTCGCTGGGCTACCGGACGCGGTAATCGCAACGGCCGTTGCGCGTATCAATTTGCCCGGTATTGGGTCGGACTGAAGTTGTTGGAGCACAAGGCATGATCGATTTGCAAAAGAGCGGCGCAGGACTTGAGGGCTACGGCCTGCTCTGCGCGCAGTTGGAGTCGCTGCTGGCGGATGAACGCGACTTTATCGCCAACGCCGCGCAGTTTTCGGCGTTCTTGTTCAATCAGCTCGATGACCTGAATTGGGCCGGGTTTTACCTCAATCGCAACGAGGAACTGGTGCTTGGACCGTTCCAGGGGCAGATCGCCTGTGTGCGCATTCCGTTCGGTCGTGGCGTTTGCGGCGCAGCGGCCGCAACCCTTCGCACTCAACGGGTTGAAGATGTGCATGCGTTCGCCGGGCATATTGCCTGCGACAGTGCCTCGAACAGTGAACTGGTGGTGCCGCTGGTCAAGGACGGTCGGTTGATTGGCGTGCTGGATCTGGACAGTCCTTTGCTGGCGCGTTTCACCGTTGATGATCAGGCCGGCATTGAGCGGTTGGCGGCGATTTTCCTGCGTTTGACCGAGTGCTGATCAAACCCGTAGCCGCTACCGAAGGCGGCTGCTACGGGTTGCTTCAGGGTAGGTTTTACACGTTGGCGTGATGATGGATCTGTCGTTGTAGCGCCTGCTCCAACTCAAGCATGGCGTGCTCTATGCCTTTGCAGCGGGCCTCGAGCTGGTCCGGACAGAAGTTCTCATGACATACGCGCTCAAGCGCTTCGCAACCGTCGATAAGCCTTGAGGCCTGAACAATACGGGCCGCACCTTTGATTTTGTGCGCCATATCGATGAAGGCTTGCGGCCCGCTTGCAGGAGGCAGTGCGAGGAGTTCCTGGCGGTCGAGGCGATTGCTATTGAACAGTTCGGCGAGCAAGCGCTGAACCAGTTGTGGATCGCCGCCGGTGAGTAACTGCAAGCCGTCCAGGTGAAAGGCTTGATCTTCAATGATCGGCTCGAGTGCCTCCAGTCGTTGGCCCAGCGTAGTCAGGCTGATGGGTTTGAACAGGCAATCGTTCATGCCAGCCTGTCGGCATCGGTGTTTTTCCTCCGGTTGAGCATTGGCGGTGAAGCCAAGCACCGTGCAGGGCGGGCGCTGCTTATCGTGTTCGGTCTGGCGGATGGCACGAGTTAGTTCGTAGCCATTCATCAGCGGCATATTGCAGTCTGCAATCACCAGGTCGAAATGGCCCTCTTTCCATGCCTGGAAACCTGCCTCACCGTTGTTGGCAGTGACGGATCGATGCCCCAGAAAACCGAGTTGCTGGCACATGAGCAATCGATTTGCGGGGTGGTCGTCGACCACCAGCACGTTCAGGGTGGCCGAGGCGTTCGCGATGACCGGTTGCGGGGTGTCCAGCACCACGGCGTCTGGCAGCGCGGCCATCGGCAATGAAATCCTTACCTGAGTGCCGACCCCGGGCGAACTGGTCAGTTGCACGCAACCGCCCATCATTTCGCACAGGTTGCGACTGATCACCAATCCCAATCCAGCGCCGCTTCTGGCCAAATGCCCGGTGTTATCGGCCTGAGTGAAAGGCTCGAACAAGCGTCGCTGATCGTCCTCGCTGATGCCAATTCCGGTGTCATTGACCCACAACTCCATCTGGAGACGGTCGGACTCCGAGGCTGATTGCAGATTGACCTTGATCCTCACCTGGCCGTGCTCGGTAAACTTGATGGCATTGCTGATCAGGTTCGACAGTATCTGTTTGAAGCGCAGGGGGTCTATCAATACATCGGGCTGTTCAGCGCTGGTGGGGAACTCCAGCACCAGGCAGAGGTTTTTTTGCCGGGCCAATCCATCGAAGACCCGCACGACCGATTCAATCGTGTCGCCAAGGTTCACCCGTTCTGGCGCCAGGCTCAAATGGCCAGACTCGATTCGGGCAATATCGAGTATGTCGCCAATCAACTCCAGCATGTCCTTGGCCGAGCTATAGGCCACTTCGATGGCCGGCCGATCCAGGTGGCCCTGGTCGGCCCGTTTCAATGTCAGTTCGAGCATGCCGATCACCGCATTCATCGGTGTGCGAATTTCATGACTCATGGTGGCCAGGAAGGTGCTCTTGGCACGATTGGCCTTGTCCGCCTGTTCCTTGGCTGACCTGAGCTCATCAAAAAGCTGCCGTCGTTCGCTGATGTCGATCCAGCCTCCTATGATCCCCTGGACCTCACCCGTCGAGTCTCGATAGGGAAGTATCCAGTGATAGATCGTCAGCCTTTTCCGGCCAATGTGCAGGGGGCGGTCGAGAATCAACGGGACACCTTCAGCCACCACTCGCTGGTAGTCGGCCAGGTATTCCCTTGCCTCGAACTCGTTGCTCATAGCGCCCTCCATGAGGCTTTTGCCAATCACGTCCTCGCGTTTGGCACAAAAGGCCTCCAGATAGCTGTCGTTACAACTTTGCAGCAGTCCTTCACGGTCCCGTACGTAGATAGGGTGAGGCGTACCATTGACCAGCGTGCGCATGAATTCGAACTGGTCGTTGAGTGCGCGCTCTGCTTTCTGGCGTTGCTTGATCTGCCTGCGCATGTGGGCATTCCAGGCCAGCGAAATCAGCAACAAAAGACCGCTGCCAATGACCAGTTGATAAAACAGGCGATGATAGTTGCGCCAGGTGCTATTGGCGGTTCCCGTGTAGCCGCGCCAGCGGCTGTTGATTATTCCCAGTTCGTCCGGCGCGATGCTGAGCAGGGCTTTGTCGAGGATGGAGTGCAGTTCCGTAGCGTCACGCGCGGTGGCCAGTGAAAACGCGGCTTGCTGCGTCCCGACAGTCGCGCTGATTTGCAATGCGTCCTCGAACACTTGCGATGAAATGAAGTAGTTGGCAATCACCAATGAGTTGACTGCACCCTCGACCTGACCTTTGGCGAGTAACTCCACCGCGCTGAAACTGTCAGGTGTTTCAACCAGCTGGATCGTCGGGTATGCGCGGTGCAGAAAGTCGAGGAGCGGATTGCCTTGAGTGATGGCAAGGCTCTTTCCATTCAATTGCTCAAGACTGATTGGGCTGGAGTTGCTCTTTCGGGTCAGTAATACAAATGAATTTTCCAGGTAGGGACGAGTGAAGCTCAATTGCGCCTCGCGTTCGGCGCTGGGAATCATCGCGGCAATCAGGTCGGCCTGGTTCCCTTTGACCTGGCTGATCATCTCGCTGTCACTTTGGCTGCGGTGAATCTCGAAGCGTAAACCGGTTCGAAGCCTGATCAGTTCGAGCAAGTCGGCGGTGATTCCCCGAAAACTCTCGTCGGCGTCAAAGTATGTCAGTGGGGCGAAGGCATCGTTGACGACCACGCGAACAACGGGGTGCTGCGCAAGCCAGCGTTCCTCGCGGTTGGTCAGTTGCAGTTTGTGGTCGGTCAGAAGGATGTCACTGCCCGCGCTCCAGCGCTTGGCAATGTTTTCCCGCTCGCTCGCAGGCACTTCCTTGAGTACCGCGTTGATGATTGCCAGCAGGTCTGGATTGTCCTTGCTGACTGCGAAGCTGAAGCCATAGGCCTCATGTTTGCCGAAGTTGGCCATCCGTACATTTTTCAGATAGCCCTTGTTGATCATGAAATGGGTGGAAATGGTATCGCCAAGGAATACGTCTGCCTGGTCGAAGGCGACGGCATTGATCGCGTTCTGGTAGGACGGGTAAGAGGTGATGATGGCCTTGGGATATTGCGCCTTTACCTCCTCCAGCGGCAGATAGTGATAGACCATGCTTAATCGCATGTCGGCGAGACCTTCGGTCAATGATCTGTTTTCGGCGTTCCGGGTAACCAGAACCGGTTGATCTATGGCGTAGGGGGCAGACAGGACGATGCTGGAGCGTCGTCCTTCAAAGCTATTGGCCGTTCCGAGCAGGTCGACGTCGCCGTTTTCGAGTGCTTCGATGGCGGCCTCTCGGGAGAGGTAACGACGGACCTTGATCGGCAGGCCCAGGGATTGTGCAAGAACCCCGGCGTAATCAGCCGTGAAACCCTCATAGTCGTGGCCGCTGATCGTTAAATCGAAAGGAGGGTAGTCAGGCGCGGAGGTCCCCAGGATCAGTTCGCGCTTGTTTTGCAGCCACAACCGTTGGGATTTATCCAGTTGGACGTCCATGTAACCTGCCGTTGAGCGGCTGAGCAGCGCGTAATTTCCGACTCCGCTGTCTGCTCCTGACACAGAGGTGCTCAGACATAAACCTGCACTCAAATACAATAAATAGTCCTTTAAACACCTGGGCATCCTGTCTCTCACACTAGCGCGTTACGTTTTGCCATCTCGATAAGTTCTACCAGGGATTTGGCCTTGAGTTTTTGCATGAGTCTTTTTTTGTAGGTGCTGACGGTCTTGTTACTGAGGAACATGCCCTTGGCGATTTCCTTGTTGGTACGACCCTGGGCGAACAGTTGCAGGACCATCAGTTCGCGATCGTTGACGGACTTGAACAAGTCCAGTTCAGCGCAGAGCGCTTCATCCCCGCGAACCGGGTTCAAGGCCTGGCTGGGGAAGTAGTTGTAACCGGACAGCACGGCTTTGATGGCACTGAGCAGCTCGCTGAGATCTTCCTGCTTGCAGACATAACCGGAGGCTCCGGACTGCATGCAGCGGATGGCGAACAATGTTGGACTCTGGGCCGTCAACACCAGTGTTTTCAGCGGGGTGCTCATTGCATTGAAGCGGGAGAGAACTTCCAGTCCGTCGAGTTTAGGAATGCTGATGTCAAGAATGATCAGGTCGGGCATGCATTCGCGAACCATCTGCATCGCATCGACGCCGTTGTCGGCTTCACCGACTACTTTGTAACCTTCATGTTCCAGCAACATACGAACCGCAAGGCGAATGACGGGGTGATCGTCAACAATAAAAACCGAGTTCATAATCATGTCCCATACGTGCGCAAATAAAGCGAGCACCTTAGCTCAGATAAGTGCGTTGACGCATGAACTGACGAGGCTATAGGTGCAATATAGGACATGTCCTACATTAAAAGAGGCAGCAGACTACGCATGAACTAGGTTTGTGAGGAAGAACGAGAATATTAGCCGGGCATGTAGGCGCGTTTATTCAGGGTCGATATGTGCTTTTACAATATATGCCGAATCACTGTTTTCTGATGCGTAATGGTGCTGAGGTTTTTTGTTTGTCGTGAGGTATCTGAGGGGGGGTTAATTGTGTTTATTTATAAAGGTCCGAAAGGGTCAACAAGTTTATAAATTCAGATTGTTTCAGTGGCTTTGCCAAATAACCAAGTAATGGCAGTCGTTGTTCATGTGCATTTTTTTTCAAGGTGTCCAGTTCGGTTGAGTCAAGGCTGCTCAGGATGATTGCCTGTCGTATCAGGCCCTGATGGCTGGCAATACCGATCAAGTCAAGGCCGCAGAGGTCTGGCAGGCATTGATCGCACAGCAGTATTTCGTAGGGGGGGGGCACATGTCTCAACGTTTGTAATGCATTTTCGGCATTATCTACGGCGGTGACTTGAGTAAAACCGTAACTTTCAAGCAGGTATTGGGTTGCTTTCAGCTGAAAAGGATGGTCCTCCACCAGCATGATGCGCAGATCGTAGTTGAACATATAGCTTTCCATGTGGATGGTCGAACTGCGGTGGGTGTCGGAAACAACGTTGTCGGTTTAATCAGTACTGTCTTGTTTGCCGTTGCTGGAACTCTATCGGCTGTAAGGCCGCCAATTCTATTGTTCAGGATAGAGTGATTATTTCGTGTGTATACAGAGCAAACGATCAGTTTGCTCTGTATACGATGTAGGGAGATTCTCCCGGTACTACAAAGTGTGGGGGAGATCAGCCGTCACGGAATATTTCGGGGCGACTGATCGATTGATTTTTAGTGGTGACTGGAGCGTCCGGTCATTTCCAGTGCCATTTCGCTGGCATAGCTGTCGGTCATGCCGGCGATGAAGTCGATCATGCGTAAAAACGAGTTATGCAAAGGACCGTGCGGGTCGGGTGCATTATTACCCAGCAGATCGAGTATGCGACGATTCTTGAATGAAGCCGTACGACCGCCGTGCTGTTCCAGTGCCGCTCCACAAAAGCCATTCAGCAGAATTTCCAGCGTGGTGTAAGCGCCGATTTCGTGCAGGGTTTTACGCTTGTCCTGGAAGATTTTTTTACGCGCCATGTCTTTGGCATTCAGTACGCAACGCTTGGCGGGCCCGTGCATGTGTTCCACCAGATCGCCGTGAAGGGTGCCGGCCAATAGCGCGTCCTGTTGCTCGACGAATGCCCGTGCCGCAGCGTTGGTCAGGTGCTCGATGGCTTTGCCGCGAAGAATCGCCAGTTTGCGGCGACGCGAGTCATCGGGGCCGAGTAGGCGGTAGGTTTCCGGCAGATCATCACCGACCAGGCCGAGCAACAGGGACTCCACCTCGGCGTACTCTAGAAGCTCCATCTCCAGGCCATCTTCAAGGTCGATCAAGGCGTAGCAGATGTCGTCGGCGGCTTCCATCAGGTAGACCAGAGGATGTCGAGCCCAGCGCTGCTCCTCGAGTTGAGGCAGGCCGAGTTTCTGGGCAATCTGCTCCAGCAGGGGCAGTTCGCTCTGATAGCAGCCGAACTTGTGTTTTTTGTAACCCAGCGAATCGGCATGGCGCGCGGTCCACGGGTATTTCAGATAAGTGCCCAGCGTTGCGTAAGTCAGCCGTGTACCGCCGTCAAACTGGTGGTATTCCAGTTGGGTCAGAACGCGGAAGCCTTGGGCATTGCCTTCGAAGTTGAGGAAATCGTTGCGTTCGACTTCGCTCATGGCATCCAGCCAGCCTTTGCCCGCGGCTTGCTGGAACCAGTAGCGGATGGCGTCTTCACCCGAGTGGCCAAAAGGTGGGTTGCCAATGTCGTGGGCCAGGCACGCTGACTGCACCACCATGCCCAGATCGCTAGGTTCGCACCAGTCGGGCAGGGCGCTGCGGATGGTTTCACCGACGCGCATGCCCAATGAGCGCCCCACGCAACTGACTTCCAGTGAATGGGTCAGGCGCGTGTGGATATGATCATTGCTGGACACCGGGTGGACCTGGGTCTTGCGCCCAAGACGGCGGAAGGCGCCGGAGAAAATGACCCGGTCGTGGTCTTTATGGAAAGGGCTGCGACCGAGCTCTTCCGGGCTGTGTAGCGGTTTTCCGAGGCGTTCACGATTAAGCAGGGTATGCCAATCCAAGGCAGGTTCTCCGTCAGGTGACTGATTGGGGTCTGTTGGTCTACGGGTCTTTGCGCGAGGAGCCTTGCAGCACCAGCTTGATCAGCGGCAACAGGCTGGTGCCGAGCTGGACTAACCGAGTGACGCTGCTGATGCCACCGCCCTTGGCGCCCTTGGCGGTGAGAAAGCCCAGCAAGGTTACGGCGGCGATGCCCCAGAGTGGCGCGTGCTTGATGCCCAGACCCTCCTGAAAACTTTGCGTCATTCCCCG
The DNA here is from genome assembly GCF_018986375.1 of Pseudomonas sp. CVAP#3. Lineage (NCBI taxonomy): Bacteria > Pseudomonadati > Pseudomonadota > Gammaproteobacteria > Pseudomonadales > Pseudomonadaceae > Pseudomonas > Pseudomonas sp. CVAP#3. The sequence continues at coordinate 6,435 of NZ_JAHMSC010000003.1, read as the reverse complement.
TACGCGTTGCAAGGGCTCCAACAACTGCCGGGACTCGTGGCGCATTTCCTGGCGATGCATTTCCATGCGCAAGCGTATCAATGCCTTGCGCATCTCTTGTCGGGTACTGTTTTTGGGGATTTCAGGCAGGTTCATGGCAGCAGGCGCTCCCTGTCGTTCGCCAGCTCTTGAAGGGTGGCATTGAAAGGTGATGTTTCATCGAAGATCGCCGCTTTCAGGCGCATGCCACAAAAGAGTGCCGCGAGCGCATAGAAAACGCACAGGCCGATGATCCCCGCCAGGCGATAAGTGTCCCACAGCAGAATCAACACCAGCGCCGAAAGCCCGATCAACAGCAATAAAGCGAAAACCAGTGCCAGCCCTGCGAACAGCAACAGGCTTACGGTGCGGGCTTTTTGCTCCTGCAATTCGATGCCGAACAACTCGACATGGCTGTGCAGCAACCCGAGAAAAGCGGCACCCAAGCGTCGCGATGAAGACCCCGTACCTGTTTCGGACGAGCCGGATTCACCCATAGCCATATCAGCGCCGCGTCGTCAGCAGGCCAATCAAAAAGCCTACGCCGGCCGCGATGCCAACCGCTTGCCAAGGGTTGGCCTGAACATAGTCTTCGGTGGCGGTGACAGCTTCCTGGCCGCGTTGGCGCAAGGAATCTTCGGTCAGTTTCAGGGTTTCGCGAGCCCGCTGCAGGCTTTCGTGAATCTGGCTACGCAACTCATCGGCTTGATCACCGGCCAGTGTCGCAGTGTGTTCCAGCAACCGTTCGGTGTCGCTGACCAATGTTTGAAAATCTTCCCTGAGGATTTCTTGAGCAGTCTTTTCCGTTTTTCTGGCCATGATGATCTCCATTTTTGGTGTGTGAAATGTTCGAGTATGAGCCTTGTTCGAAGGTTCAGTGCAAATGCCTGGTACAGCTTTTGCTATGTCGTGGTGCGTCGCCAGTGCTGTTGTACTGAAACTGGGCGTGCTTCGCGAAAACCTTAACCTAAATAATAGAAACTCGCGCAAACACCCGAGCAACGATCGACCTCAATGAGTTTTTTGCGCCAAAACGGTTCGCCGGAATAAGGGTGGATGCCAAGTCTGGTGTCAACTTGGTGCGTAAATTGTCTCGGTGAACCGCTTTGGTGCTTTTGCGACTTTAAGGTCTGCCAACTACATGGAAAATTTGCAAAGTGCTGTGGACAGCCTGGTCCATAGCTCCAATACGCTGTTCATTCTGATCGGCGCTGTCATGGTTCTGGCCATGCACGCCGGTTTCGCTTTTCTGGAGGTCGGCACGGTTCGGCAAAAAAACCAGGTCAACGCGTTATCGAAGATCCTCAGTGACTTTGCCATTTCAACACTGGCTTATTTCTTTATAGGCTACTGGATTTCCTACGGTGTCACTTTCATGCAACCGGCCGCGGTAATCAGTGCTGATCACGGCTATGGGCTGGTGAAGTTTTTCTTCCTGCTGACCTTTGCTGCCGCCATTCCCGCAATCATTTCCGGGGGGATTGCCGAGCGCGCCCGATTCGTTCCGCAGTTGTGTGCGACGGCGCTGATCGTGGCGTTCATTTATCCGTTTTTTGAAGGTGTGGTCTGGAACGGAAACTTCGGCCTGCAAGCCTGGCTGTTGGCGCGCTTTGGTGCCAGCTTCCATGATTTTGCCGGCTCCGTGGTAGTGCATGCCATGGGCGGTTGGCTGGCGTTGGCGGCGGTATTGCTGCTCGGTCCGCGTAATGGTCGGTATCGCGACGGGCGCCTGGTGGCGTTTGCGCCGTCGAGCATTCCGTTTCTGGCATTGGGTTCGTGGATTCTCATCGTCGGCTGGTTTGGCTTTAACGTGATGAGCGCGCAAACCCTGCAAGGTGTCAGTGGTCTGGTGGCCGTCAACTCGTTGATGGCGATGGTCGGTGGCACGGTAGCCGCGTTGATTGTCGGTCGTAACGACCCGGGGTTCCTGCACAACGGACCACTGGCCGGGCTGGTGGCAATCTGCGCTGGTTCCGACCTGATGCATCCGGTTGGTGCGCTGGTGACCGGGGCCATTGCCGGTGCCTTGTTTGTCTGGTGTTTCATCGCGGCGCAAAGCCAATGGAAGATCGACGATGTGCTCGGCGTCTGGCCGCTGCATGGTCTTTGTGGCGTTTGGGGTGGAGTTGCCTGCGGGATTTTCGGTCAGAGCGCCTTGGGCGGGCTCGGTGGCGTCAGCCTGATCAGCCAGTTGATCGGCACTGCACTCGGGGTGGCCGTGGCACTGATCGGAGGCTTTGCGGTGTATGGCACGATCAAGCTGTTGCACGGGCTGCGGTTAAGCCAGGAAGAGGAGTATTACGGGGCGGATCTGTCGATCCACAAGATTGGTGCAGTCAGCCAGGATTGATTGCCTTCGGCCAATGGGTCGGGCTCGCGCAGGATATTTTCCAGTTCTGCGCGAGCAACGCGGCCACGCCTCATTACCCCGCCAACAGCCGTGCTTCACAGGCCTCGATGGCAGACAAGGTGCCTGACATCAACACCCGATCGCCCGCCAGCAAGCAGGTGGCGCCCTCAACTGCCAAATCAGCGCCATTGCGCTGAATGGCTTGAACGTCCACCCCCAATGCTTCAAGTGCCAGCTCATTCAAGGGCCGGCCGCATGCATGGGCATCCATTGTCAGGTTGACGGCATACATCAATACTTTCGGCTGCCCACGACTGTCCAACAGGTTGCTTTGCGCTCCGTGATAGAAACCGTGCAGCAGGCGATAGCGCCCATGTCGCACTTCGTCGACACGCTCCTGGACCTGCGGATGGGGCAAACCCAGCATGAGCAACGCGTGGGAAGCAAGCATCAGACTCGATTCCAGCAGTTCCGGGACAACCTCATTGGCTCCTGCCGCCTTCAGTTCGGCCAATTGACTGTCGTCACGGGTTCGAACCAGTATCGGGACCTGAGCGTTTAGCTGCCGTGCTGCCTTGAGTACGGTCATGGCTATATCGGTTTTGTCCACAGCGATCACCAGCAGTCGTGCGCGTTCAAGACCTACGGCACCCAGCAGTTCCATGCGACGGGAATCGCCATAGTGCACGCAGCTTTCACCCGCCGCGGCTTGATGAACACGAACCGGGTCATCGTCCAGCGCAACGAAAGGCTGACCTTCGCGACGCAGAAAACGCCCTATCGACTGACCCACCCGACCGTAGCCGCAAATCACTACATGCCCGTGCAGCTCGGCGTTCAATGCCGCGACCTGATCGAGTTGCGCTTCCTTATCGGGTTTGCGATGCAAGCGTGCGGCAATGCCCGGTGCTGCGCGCAGCAACAGTGGTGTCAGCAGCATCGAGCAAAACGTCGCGGCCAGTAACAGACCGCTGAGTTCGGCCGGTATCAGTTTGTTCTGTTGCATCTGTGCCATCAGCGCAAAGCAGAATTCACCGCCTTGCGCCAATGCCAGGCCGCTGCGCCAGGCAGTTTCGCCGTTGCTGCCGCGCCATTTGACCAGCGCCGCGACAATGCTGCCCTTGATCAGGAGTAACCCCAATGTCAGGCCGAGAATCAACAGGCCATGGCTGGCGAACAGCTGCAGATCGATCAGCATGCCGATACTGACGAAAAACAGCCCGAGCAGAATGTCGCGGAACGGGCGAATATCGGCTTCGATCTGATGCCGGTAATGGCTTTCGCCCAGCAACATGCCGGCAAGGAAGGCACCCAGGGCAGGAGAGAGTCCGAGCAGATGGGTCAGCCACGCTGTCAGCAGTACGATGACCAGGGCCAGCAGGACGAACAGTTCGGCGGAGTGCGAGGCAGCGACTTCGTGGAACAGTCGTGGCAGTAACCAGCGACTGGTCAGCAACAGACCGAAAAACAACAGCAGGGTTTTGCCCAGTGTGATCGGCAGCGCCCAGTACCAGCTTTGATCGCTGCTGCCGGCGAACACCGGGACCAGCGTCAGCAACAACACTGCAACTACATCCTGAAACAGCAGCACACCAATCGCATTCTGGCCGTGACGGCTGAAGAGCTCGCCGAGGCTGCTCAACTCCTTGCTGACTATCGCCGTGGACGATAGCGCCAGACCGGCGCCGAGCAACATGGCCGGAGTAGCGGGCATGCCGAGCAACATCAGCAAGCCGCCCAGCAGCACCCCCGAGCACAGCACTTGCAGGCTGCCGAGACCAAATACCACGCGCCGCAGCGCAAGCATTTTCGACAGGGAAAACTCCAACCCCAGGGAGAACAGCAGAAAGACCACGCCCAACTCGGCAAGGTCTGGTAGATCCTGGTTGTCATTCACCCAGCCGAATGCGCCGGGCCCAACCAGCAGTCCCACGCACAGGTAGCCCAGCACGGGAGGCAGCTGAAGACGCCGAAACAGCGCAATCACCACCAATGACGAGGCGAGGATGATCAACAAATTGGCAAACACAACACTCTCCGTTTCGGTGCCGGGACGTACCCAGCGTAGAGGCAAAAAAGCCGCGAGCATCGCGCAGTTGGAGCCGACGCCGAATGATTTGCGTCAGGGTTATACCAGACAGCTAAAATTGGCTGTCGTCACGGAGGGCGTTGCTCGACGACTTTTCATCCCGGGCCTAGAATAGTCACCCAATCCTCGTTGGTCTGTTTGTCATGACTCCTGAATGCCAGTTGTTCAGCACCCTTGGTTGCCATCTCTGTGAACTCGCAGAAGCAGAGCTGATGCCGCTGGTCGAGCATGGGTTGCTGGTGGAACTGGTCGACATTGCCGACAGTGAAGCGTTGTTTGAAGCCTACGGTTTACGCATTCCGGTACTGCGCCGTGTTGATACAGGGGCTGAGCTGGGCTGGCCCTTCGACGCCGAACAGGTCGTGGCATTCCTACGCTAACCCCTTCTCGTTTTCAGCGACGGCCGTTCCGCCTGTCGCGCTCCTCAGGTAATGCGTTGGCGTAACCCCGAGTATTCGTTTACTGTATGTGCATACAGCTATTCGCGTCAGAGGGAAGTGCATGGTCAATGTCGAAAAATTGAAAGCCAGCGTGAATCGCATGTCGGCTGATGTGGTCCAAGAGGCAGTGCTGGAGTTGCGCCTGGATGGCCTGGTTACGGAAGGGAAAACGCCATTCAACAAATTGCACTTCAATACGTGCTTCGCTGAAATCGAAGCCTTGTTTCAGCGTGCGGGTTACCACCGTCAACTGGATGTCGTGGGTTATCAAGGGTTGTTGTATGCGCTTTATGATCCCGGCCGTTGGGAGGCTGTCGATGTATTGCGCTGGCTGAAGGAGTTTACCGAAGCGGCGGCGCAGCGAGTGTCGCTGACCGCATGATAATCATGAGGGAGACCCGCACGGAATCTGTCCTAGGATCGCTCGGGTCCTTGTTGGATAATGCCCACCTGCATTAGGGCCAGAGCTTTCGTATGTCCACCTCATCTTTTTCTGCCGCACAGAACCAGGCCAGCACGCTGTACCTGCCGCCTGGCGCCTGGTTGACCGTTCTCGATTGTCTGTGCGAGCACTTCAGCGCCATAGGTCGTGAACAATGGCTGGACAGGATTGCCCGTGGCCGTGTCCTGGATGGCCACGGTCATGCGATTGCCGTCGATCTGCCTTACAAGGAAGGGCTGCGGATTCACTATTTTCGGGAAGTCCCCGACGAAAAGACAATCCCGGTGCTCGAGACGATTCTGTATGCCGACGAGCATCTGGTGGTCGCGGACAAACCACACTTTCTGCCGGTTACCCCGGCAGGCGAGTACGTCGAGCAGACGTTGCTGCGGCGTTTGATCCGTCGGCTGGATAACCCGCACCTGGTCCCGTTGCACCGCATAGACCGACACACGGCTGGGCTGGTGCTGTTTTCGGCCAACCCCCAGAGTCGCTCGGCTTATCAGTCATTGTTTCCGACTCGACAGATCGAAAAGCGCTACGAGGCAATTGCCCGCGCCTTGCCTGAGTTGTCGTTTCCACGGGTGCACAAAAGCCGTTTGGTTGATGGCGAACCCTTCTTTCGTATGCAAGAAGGTCCGGGGGCGAGCAATACCGAGACAGCGATTGAAGTCGTAGAAAAAAATGCCGATCTCTGGCGTTATGCGTTGTATCCGGTGACTGGCAAAAAGCACCAGTTAAGGGTCCACATGACGGCGTTGGGGGCGAGTATCTGCAATGACCCGTTTTATCCCGACGCATTGAAAGACGTTGAGGATGATTACGCCAATCCGTTGAAGTTGCTGGCCAAAGGGTTGCGTTTTATCGATCCGGTGACCGGGCGGGAACGAAGTTTTGAAAGCGAGATCACCCTGCAGTGGTGAGAGCCCTACGGTGGTGATTGCACAGCTCAAACGCGGTGCTTAGTGAGTGACTAGGCCTGTGCAAGGCCTGCTTTTGCCAGAAACGATAAAGCCCGCACACTGGCGCAATGCTGTTCACTTAAGGAAGTCTGGAGGCCTGAGAAGTATCTGTGGCGAGGGAGCTTGCTCCCGCT